>CAZJOZ010000020.1:0-24554 GCA_964547775.1 uncultured Leucobacter sp. | reverse complement strand
GACGCGGCAATCACCGGCTCATCAAAGTGACTTTGCCAACCCACCGAACGTGCGAGCGCGGCGTGCTCGGTCGGGGTCGCCACCCGGTCTTCGATGTGCCCTGCCATGCACCCAGCGTACGCGGGCGACCGAGCGTCGGCGACCCCTGAATTCCTTTGGGATACCGAAATACGACGTAGTGTTACAGCCTGAATTCGTGATTGGGCGCTGCCATTGCATGCTTATTGACATGGCCACACTCACCCAAGCTTCTGCACCAGCCGCCGCCTCCCGCGGCGACGCTGGTCGCGTGCAATTGGCCGAGGTCGAGCGCACCTTCCCGACCAAAGACGGCGCGAGAACGGTGCTGCGCGACGTCACCCTCGATGTTGCGGCAGGCGAGATCCTCGCAATCGTCGGCCCCTCGGGCTGCGGCAAGTCAACCCTGCTCCGTCTCATTGGCGGGCTTGATGCCCCGACCGCAGGCACCATCACCCTCGACGAGCAACTCGTCCAAGGTCATGACGATGCCACGGCAATCGCTTTTCAAGAGCCTCGCCTGTTGCCCTGGCGAACTATCGCCCAGAACGTCGCACTCGGTCTCCCAAGGGGCACACGTGGTGCCGCGGCCAAAACTCGAGTCGCAGAACTCCTCGAACTCGTGGGGCTCACCCACGCCGCTGATCAGCGCCCCCGAGAAGTGTCCGGCGGCATGGCACAGCGTGCCTCACTCGCCCGCGCCCTCGCGAGAAGCCCTCGAGTGCTCCTTCTTGACGAGCCGTTCGGCGCGCTCGACGCACTCACCAGACTCAAGATGCACGACCTGCTCCTTGATATTCACCGCGCCCAGCCGACGACCGTGATCCTCGTCACTCATGACGTCGAAGAAGCGCTCTATCTTGCCGACCGTGTGCTGCTCCTGCGCAACCTGCACGCGACGTCTTCGGAGGAGCCATCCGCTCCTGAACGCCCCCGCGCCAAGGTCGTCGCGCTCGGTTCTTCGTCGGGAATTGGTGCCGCAGGCTCCGCCCGCACACCAGATCTGACGCTCGAGGCCGAAGCCCCGCAGCGACCCACGAACGGCTCCATTGCCCGTCTCGTACCCGTACCAGGCACGCGCCCCCGCGACCGTGGCGCGCGCGCCTTCACAGACCTCCGAACCGCCCTGCTCGATGGCCTCGGAGTCCACAAATTCACCACAAAGGAGAACGCATGAGCACCATCACTACCCGTCTCATCTCGGCGACCGCGGCCGCAGGTTTGATGGCGCTCGCCATGACCGGCTGCGTGCAGGGTGAACGCAGCGGAGCAAACGATTCTGCCGCCGCCGAAGGCTCAGAATGGTCAACAAGCACGCTGTCCATTGACTGGGCAACCTACAACCCGTTGAGCCTCGTGGTCAAAGATCAGGGCCTGATTGAAGAGGCGCTCGGCGACTCGGTCGAGGTGGAGTGGATCCAGTCCGCGGGAAGCAACAAGGCAAACGAATTGCTCCGCTCTGGCTCGATCGATGTCGGGTCAACCGCGGGATCAGCTGCCCTGTTCGCTCGGGCAAACGGTTCTCCGATCAAGGTGATCGACATCTATTCGCAGCCGGAATGGGCAGCGATTGTGGTTCCCGAAAACAGCGAGATCACCGACGTCTCACAGCTCGCAGGCACGTCCGTCGCAGCGACGAAGGGCACCGACCCGTACTTCTTCCTGTTGCAGGCCCTCGATACGGCGGGGCTTTCGATCGATGATGTTGAAGTGCAGAACGTGCAGCACGCGGACGGCCTCGCGCTCCTCAACGGCGGTTCCGTGCAGGCCTGGAGCGGCCTCGACCCCATCATGGCGTCAGCAGAGGTGGAATCAGGCGCGCAACTGATCTATCGCAACGTGGATTTCAACACCTACGGCTTCTTGAACGCCACCGAGGACTTCATCACGAATCATGCCGACGTGGCACAGGTGGTGGTAGACGCGTATGAAGCAGCACGCGTGTGGGCCCTCGAGCACCCGGAAGAAACCGCACAGTTGCTCGCCGACGCCGCGTCCATTGATATCGAGGTGGCTCGTTTGGTGATCAACGAGCGCTCAAACCTCGATGTCTCTGGAGTTCCTGGCGAGGATCAGGTTGCCGTGCTCACTGCGATCGCTCCGATCATCGCCGAGTCCGGTGACGTGCAGGGAGGCCAGGCCACCCTCGACACCGCCATCGCCGAGATCATCTTCCCTGACTTTGCCGTGAAGGCGACGGCGTGACCACACACACCGTCGTGGCCGAATCGGCCAGCACCAGAGGGGCCACGCAGCAGCGTGTGCCCCTCTGGTCGCGCACCTGGGTACGAATCGCAGGCGGTTTCATCGTTCCACTGATCATCCTGACTGCATGGTGGTCAGTGACTGCCTCTGGTTTGGTGCCACCCTACCGACTTCCAAGCCCCCTCTCCGTGATTGAGGCGGGCGCCGAGCTGGTGCAGCGAGGTGAACTGTGGCTGCACGTGGCGATCTCGGTGCAGCGCGTGTTCATCGGCTTCGCCATCGGTTCCGCGGTCGCGCTGGTCTTCGCCGCTATTGTCGGTCTCTCGCGCATCGGATCAATCCTCTTTGCGCCGATCCTTGTCGCGATTCGTGCGGTACCCTCCCTCGCCTGGGTTCCGTTGCTCATCCTGTGGCTCAAAGTGGGCGAAGAGTCAAAGATCACCCTCATCGCCATCGGCGCCTTTTTCCCCGTGTACACCACCGTTGCTGACGCGCTACGGCACGTGAATCCACAGCTTGTCGAAGCGGGGCGCACCTTCGGGTTGCGCGGCTGGTCGCTGTTCCGCACCGTGCAGCTGCCAGCGGTGGTGCCGTCCGTCGTGTCGGGGCTGCGGCTCGCACTCGCACAGGCCTGGCTGTTCCTCGTCGCTGCTGAACTGCTCGGCGCATCAATGGGTCTCGGCTGGATGCTGAATGACTCTCAGCAGACTGGCCGTGTAGATCGCATCCTTCTGGCAATTGTGTTGCTTGCCCTCCTCGGCACCATCACCAACGCGATCCTTGTGCTCTTTGAGAAAGCGGTGTTGAAGAGGTGGATGTAGTGACTCACGACGAATCTCGTCTCAATGAATCTCGCACGTTCGTGCCCTCGGCAGCTTTTGCCGCGCAGGCGAACGTGAACGAACACATCTATGAGACCGCGAATGCGGACCCGATTGCGTTCTGGGAGAACGCGGCGAAACGCCTCGACTGGGTGACCCCGTGGCACACCGCGCACACCTGGCAACCTCCGGTGCTGGGTGGCCCCGGCCCCGACGGTGGCACGGGTGAGCCTGGGGTGCTCAGTGTGCCGAAGGCAACATGGTTTGAGGGCGGCACGCTCAACGTCGCTGTCAACTGTGTCGATCGACACGTGGCTGCTGGCCGCGGAGAGAAGGTCGCGCTCTTCTTCGAGGGGGAACCGGGCGACCGGGTGAGCGTCACCTACGCGGATCTGCAGCGACGCGTCGCACAGGCCGCACACGGACTACGTGCGCTCGGAATTGAGCCGGGTGATCGGGTGGTCGTGTATCTCCCGGTGCTCATTGAAACCGTCGTCATTGCGCTGGCCTGCGCCCGCATTGGCGCCGTGCATTCCCTGGTCTTCGGCGGGTTCTCCGCTGACGCAGTGCGGTTTCGGCTTGCAGACACCGAAGCCAAGTTGCTGGTCACGAGCGACGGACAGTTCCGCCGAGGCGAGCGCGTCGAGGTGAAGTCTGCGGCTGACATCGCAGCGGAGGGGCTCCCCCACCTTGAGCATGTGCTTGTCGTGCGACGAACCGGCGGCGAAGTGCCATGGACCACCGGCCGCGATGTGTGGTGGCACGATGTGATCGACTCTCAGCCAGACACACATGAGGCTGAAGCCTTTGATGCCGAACATCCGCTGTTCATTATTTACACCTCTGGCACGACGGGGAAACCAAAGGGGCTTGTGCACACCTCCGGCGGGTATCTCACGCACGCGAGTTGGGCACACTGGGCTCACTTCGACGCCAAACCGGATGATGTCCACTGGTGTACTGCTGACCTCGCATGGGTGACCGCGCACACCTACGAGATTTACGGGCCACTGTCGAACGGACTCACGCAGGTCATTTACGAAGGCACACCGGATACCCCTTCCAAAACCCGGCACCTCGAAATCATCGAACGGTACGGGGTGACCGTGTACTACACCGCGCCAACCCTCATTCGCACCCTGATGACCTGGTTCGGGGACTCCCTGCCAGCGGGGTATGACCTGTCGACCATCCGACTGCTGGGCACCGTGGGTGAAGCAATTAATCCTGAAGCCTGGGTATGGTTCCGTCGAAACTTCGGCAGAGACGAAACGCCGGTCATTGATACGTGGTGGCAGTCAGAAACCGGTGCCGCAATGGTGGTGCCGCTCCCTGGTGTGACCACGTTAAAACCGGGATCAGCAACGGTCGCGCTCCCCGGGATCGATGTTGCCGTAGTCGACGACAATGGGGACCCTGTCGCTCCGGGGCGTTCAGGTACCCTCGTGGTGCGTCGACCTTGGCCCGGGCTCGCCCGCACCATCTGGGGAAACCCAGAGCGGTATCGAGACTCCTACTGGGCTCGCTTCGCCGGTCACGGCGAGCATGGCGCCTACTATGTCGCGGGAGACGGCGCGACGGTAGACCAAGACGGCTACGTGTGGATCCTCGGTCGGCTCGATGACGTGGTGAACGTGTCCGGTCACCGTCTGTCAACAATCGAGATCGAATCATCATTGGTATCTCACCCTGGGGTGGGCGAGGCCGGGGTGACCGGCATTCAGGACCCCGTGACCGGACAGGCCGTTGCGGCGTTTGTCGTTGACGGGGCGGTTCGTCTCACAGATGATGATCTCGAGCACGTGTTGCGGGCCCAGGTCACGCAAGATATTGGCCCGATCGCGAAACCAAAGGTGATTGTGCGAGTACCTGAGCTTCCCAAAACACGATCAGGCAAGATTCTGCGTCGTCTCTTGGCGCAGCTTTGGCACGATGACCCGCTCGGTGACACCACGAGCCTGCAAAATCCATGGGCTGTTGACGGCGTGCGTGATGCCGTGCGCGCGGCCCGCCTTCACCTCGCTGTACCTAAGGAGACCAGATGAACGAGCACACCTTCGGGTTCCGCACCCGTGCCCTGCATGCGGGTGGCACACCCGACGCGGCAACCGGCGCACGGGCGGTGCCGATCTACCAGACCACCTCGTTTGTGTTTGACGACACGAAAGATGCCGCGAACCTGTTCGCGCTCCAAAAATATGGCAACATCTACTCTCGCATCGGCAACCCCACCGTTGCTGCACTGGAGGAACGCATCGCCTCGCTGGAGGGAGGCATCGGCGCCGTTGCCACCGCGAGCGGCATGTCGGCGGAGTTCATCACCTTCGCGGCGCTGGTCGGGGCCGGCGACCATGTCGTTGCCTCTGCGCAGCTGTACGGCGGCACCGTCACGCAGCTCGACGTCACGCTGCGAAGGTTTGGGGTGGACACGACGTTTGTGGCATCGAGCGATCCGGAAGAGTTCCGCAAAGCGATTCGTGCGAACACGAAGGTGCTCTACACCGAAGTGATCGGGAATCCCGGCGGGGAGATTGCCGACCTCGAGGGACTTGCCGCGGTCGCACACGAGGCTGGTGTCCCACTGGTTGTCGATGCAACCCTTGCCACCCCATACCTTGTGCGACCCATCGAGCACGGTGCCGATATCGTGATCCATTCGGTCACGAAATTCTTAGGCGGCCACGGAACCACCTTGGGCGGTATCGTCGTCGAGGCGGGACGATTTGATTGGGGCAACGGAAAATTCCCGACGATGACCGAGCCCGTCGCCTCCTACGGCGGTATCAAGTGGTGGGACAACTTCGGTGAATACGGGTTCCTCACGAAACTTCGCAGTGAGCAGTTGCGCGATATTGGGCCGTCACTCAGCCCCCAAGCAGCATTCAATTTGCTGATGGGTATTGAAACCCTCCCCCAACGCATTGATGCGCATGTTGCGAACGCGCGCATCGTGGCCGAGTGGCTCGCATCTGATCCTCGAGTGTCGTTTGTGACCTGGGCTGGGCTCGATGGACACCCGCACCAAGACCGTGCACAGAAGTATCTGCCGCTCGGTCCGGGATCAGTGTTCGCGTTTGGGGTACGGCCCAGTGGTGAGTTCACGACCGAAGCTGAGCGAGTGCAGGCGGCGCTCGCGACCGGCGAAACGTTTATCGAATCGCTGCAGCTCGCGAGCCACCTTGCAAACATTGGCGATGCCCGCACGCTGGTGATTCATCCAGGATCGACCACGCACCAGCAGCTCACCCCCGAACAACTCGAAGCCGCAGGGGTTCCTGCTGACCTCATTCGCATTTCGGTCGGCATCGAAGACCCCGAAGACATCTTGTGGGACCTCGACCAGGCCCTTACCACCGCGACAGGAGAGACCCGATGAACGACACTGCTCCATCCAAGACGGGAACGGGAGATGCCTGCGCACTGCCCACGCCACCGGCAGCGCCGGCGACTTCTGCGGTGACTGAGACAACAAACCAGCCGCGGTCATGGCACGGTCCAACCGCACCGGAGAGACTCGGCATTCTGCGCCGAGCCAAGTCAATCGCGATCGTCGGGGCGTCGGCGAACCCGGCACGAGCCAGTTACTTCGTCGGCACGTACCTGCTTTCCAGCTCCCCCTACGAGGTCTACTTTGTGAACCCGATGGCCGACGAAATTCTTGGCCACCGCGCATACCCCTCGCTCGCAGACCTGCCGGTCGTTCCCGATATTGTCGACGTGTTTCGCAAGCACGATGATCTTCCGGCAGTCGCGCAGGAGGCCGTCGATGTCGGCGCGAAAGCACTGTGGTTACAGCTCGGATCATGGAATGAGGAGGCAGCTGCCATTGCGGAGGCGGCAGGGCTCGACGTGGTGATGGACCGCTGCATCAAGATTGAGCATGCCCGGTTCCACGGCGGTCTGCATCTTGCGGGTTTTGATACCGGCGTGATTTCGTCGAAACGACAGGTCGTCGCCTAGTGCACCGCACGGCGTCTTCTCGCGCGCTGGTGATTGGCCTGCCGACGCGCTAGTTTGCGTAGCGAAGTGGTTGCGGATCTGCGTCGTATTCGGCGGAGTGCCGCACCACGTCGCCTCGGCCTTCGGACTTCAACGTCAGCCCGGCCGAACTCGCCGAAAACAGGTGTTTCGACGCGTTCCTGAGTGCGTGGAATCCTTCAGCGGCAACCGCGAGATCCGGTGAGGTGTGGTCGATTCCTCGCTCGGTTAGCGCGTTGCCGATCGCTCCCGCCACCAGGTAATCCTCCACCGCGAACGCACCGTCATCGCCCAACAGGACGAGGTTGATCGAGGTGCGTCCGCCGCGAGCGAGCTGTTCCTCATACACCGCGTGAGCGGTGGCGGTTGCGTTCCGCAAACACGCAATAAACACGGTCGGCTCGTGCGTCAGCGCAGCTGCCTGCTCGGCGAACACGTTTGCACAGCCGATGCCGGAATCGAGCCCGTCCACAAGAACGATAATGTCGGCCTGCGCGAGCTCTGTCAGCCCCCGAGTTCCCCATCCGAGGCGAACCTGGTACGTCGATTGGGAATACGCGTCAGACATAGCCCCGAGCCTACCGTCGCCCCGTTCAGCGGTGACATTCCGACGTAACACAGCGTCATCGAGGGCCGAACTCCGAGGTTCCTTGCAGGTCGAG
Organism: uncultured Leucobacter sp.; assembly: GCA_964547775.1. Classification (GTDB taxonomy): domain Bacteria; phylum Actinomycetota; class Actinomycetes; order Actinomycetales; family Microbacteriaceae; genus Leucobacter. Next base: position 16,870 of record CAZJOZ010000020.1, on the reverse strand, counting down.
GCGTAGACTCGACGTATGTCGTACGAAGTGCAGAAATCCGAAGAAGAGTGGCGTGAAGAGCTCGGCCCTGAGCAGTATGCGGTGCTTCGTGAAGCGGCCACTGAGCGTGCTTGGACCGGCGAACTGCTTGATGAAGAACGTGCGGGCCTCTACACGTGTGCGGGCTGCGGCAACGAACTGTTCGTGAGCGGCACGAAGTTCGATTCGCACTGCGGGTGGCCCAGCTTCTACGAGTCCGTACGGCCAGACGCCGTAGAGTTGCTCGAAGATACCTCGCTCGGCATGGTTCGCACCGAGGTGCGGTGCGCCAAGTGTGGCGGCCACCTCGGTCATGTGTTCCCAGACGGTTTTGGCACCCCCACCGGCGATCGCTACTGCATGAACTCCATTGCGCTGGAATTTACGCCCGCAGATTCTGACGAATAGCAACGAGGCGACTGCCTTGACCCACTAGCATGACGGTACACCCTCCCCCGCTTGAAGAACGAGGATCGAACCGCCATGCAACACTTCGAATTTCTTGAGACCTTCTATCGCGACCTTCATGCGCATCCTGAACTGAGCTTCCAAGAGTCTCGCACCGCGGGTCTGGTCGCGTCACGACTTCGGGAGCTCGGGTATGAGGTCACCGAGGGGGTGGGCCGCACCGGCGTCGTGGGTGTGCTTGAGCGCGGCACGGGGCCGACCGTGCTGCTGCGGGCAGACATGGATGCGCTTCCCGTTCGGGAAGATACGGGGCTTGAGTACGCGAGCACCGTCACCGCGCGTTCCGATGCCGGGGTTGAAGTGCCTGTCATGCACGCCTGCGGTCACGATATGCACACCACGGCGCTCCTTGGCGCGCTCGAAGACCTCGCCGCTCAGCCTGATTGGCGAGGCAAGATTCTCGCGGTGTTCCAGCCTGCCGAGGAGAAAGGCGCGGGGGCTCGCGCGATGGTCGATGATGGCCTGTTCGACCGTTTTGGCACCCCCGAGGTCGTTCTCGGCCAGCACGTCGCCCCACTTCCTGCCGGCGCGCTCGGTCTCCGTTCTGGCCCTGCGTTCGCAGCCTCTGACGCGCTGAAGATCACGCTGCACGGCAAGGGCGGTCACGGGTCACGGCCCGAAACCACGGTGGACCCCGTCGTGCTCGCCGCGTCGACCATTCTTCGGTTGCAAACCATTGTCTCTCGCGAGATCGCAGGCACCGAAACCGCGGTGCTCACGATCGGATCAGTGAAAGCGGGAGAAACCGGCAACATCATTCCCGACAGCGCCGAGCTCCTGCTCAGCATTCGCACCTTCGACACGTCAACCCGCAGCAAGATCCTCGCCGCGGTCGAACGCATCGTTCATGGTGAAGCGCAGGCTGCAGGTGCACCACGCATGCCAGAGATTGAATCGCTCCATTCCTTCCCCGCGGTCATCAACACGCAGGAGGCCGTCGAACGTCTGCAGCACGCGTTTGGCAATGCACTGAGCCAGGTGCGGGTCGTCGACCCCGGAGTGGTCACTGGCAGCGAAGACGTGGGCATTCTCGCGGTGGAGTCAGGGGCGCAGTGTGGGTACTGGCTTCTGGGTGGAGCGGACCCCGCACTCTTCGCCGGTCTCACAACTCTTGAGGCCATCAGCGCAAAGGTTGCTGAGCTCCCCTCAAACCACTCGCCGCAGTATGCCCCGGTGATTCAGCCGACGCTTACGGTCGGTGTGGCGGCGTTGACAACGGCAGCGCGCGCCTGGCTGCACACCGCAGACTGAAGGGCCACGCGAAATGAGAAACCCCCGAGGGCAGTGACTCTCGGGGGTTAGTGGCTGGGATACCAGGACTCGAACCTAGAATGACGGTACCAGAAACCGTAGTGTTGCCAATTACACCATATCCCAATGGTTGGGCGAGATTTGTGTCTCGCACCAAGGATCAAGCTTAGCCTATTTGTCTGCCGCAATCAAAACGGCACGTGACCCTGGAGAGCAGCGCTGCTCAGCCCCGTGAGGATCGCAGAACGACCCTCACGGTCGGAGCGCATTACTCTTTCGGCCGCGAAGCGAACTCCTCGAACACCGCACGCGGACGCTCAAGTTCAGGCAGGTTCACGATGTCGCGCGACAGGAAGAAGTGACCAACCCAGCCACCGAACACTCGCCACTTGCGCTCCCACGTCGGGATCGCAAGGCCGTGGTAGAAGCGGTGCGCGAGCCAGGCAAAGTACCCGGTCATCGAGAACTTGCCCGACTGGAACACGCCGGTGTTCATGCCGAGACCGGCGACCGCGCCAGCATTCTTGTGGTTGTAATCGCGCACACCCTCGCCGCGCAGGTCGGCGACAATATTCTTTGCGAGCAGCCGCCCCTGACGCACCGCGTGCTGCGCATTCGGCACGCAGAAACCGCCAGGCCCCGGTGTCGGGGAAATATCGGGCACCTGTGAGGTATCGCCGGCAGTCCATGCGCCCTCGAGCGCTTCGCCGTCTTCGGTAGCGATACGCAGGTTTGGCAGGCCAATGACGTGCCCCCGCGGACCGATGGGTAGGTCGGTCCCGCGCAGGAATGGGCGAGGCATCACGCCTGCGGTCCAGACGATCAGATCACTCTCGAAGCTCTCACCGGTCGAAAGCTCGATCTTGCCGTCAACGGCAGACGCCAGCTGCGTGTCGAGGTGAATGTTCACACCGCGTCGGGTCTGATCCTTGATTACCCACTGAGAGGTCTCAAGGGAGACCTCAGGCATGATGCGCCCCATCGCTTCGACGAGGTGGAACTTCGTCTCATCAAAGGTGATCTCTGGGTAACGGCGAAGCAGGGAAGTCGCGAACGAGCGAAGCTCGGAAATGGTCTCGATGCCCGCGAAACCGCCACCCACCACGGTAACCGTCAGAAGACGCGCGCGCTCAGGGGAACCTGCTGGCAGTGATGCTGCACGCTCAAAATTGTCGACCAGTCGGTCACGAACGGAAACGGCTTCCTCGATGGTTTTCATGCCGATCGCATTGTCAGCGACACCGGGGATCGGGAAGGTCCGGGACACCGAACCGGTGGTGACCACAATATGGTCATAGGTGAAGTCGAATGCTTCGCCCTCGTTTGGGGTGATCGTCGCCGTTTTCGTTGCGTGAGAAATGCCGGTCACCTTGCCCGCAATGTTTGCGGTGCGCTTCAGGTGACGACGGCGAGCAACGACCGCATGGCGAGGCTCGATTGAACCCGCAGCGACCTCTGGCAGGAACGGCAAGTACGCCATGTACGGCAATGGGTCGACGATCGTCACTTCTGCTTCACCGGCACGAAGCAACTTCTCGAGCTTCCATGCGGTGTAGAACCCGGCGTATCCGCCGCCGACGATCAGAATCTTCTTCGCCACGAAGCAGTCTCCTTAGAGCGCATAGACAGGTGCGCCACACGAGTGCTGGGCGCACAAAAACCGGGCACTTCGGCCCGACCAATACAGTCTACTATGCGAAATGGCTAGACTCGGCCACATGGGCCGAAAACACGACGACTACGTTCTTCCTGCTGGCCCCGTGGCGCCGGCACCGGTCACAGTCACCTTCCGTCGACTCGCCGTCACCGTTCGCCGCCGCACCGCCGCCGCACTACTCTTCGTCACCACCGCAGTGCTCCTCAGCGTTGCCGGTGTGGGGTTCGCCGCGCCGCCCGCAGGCGCTGCGGGGGATGTGAACGACTTCGAGATTGCCTCGTTTCACGCCGACTACCACTTGGGCAGAGACGCAGAAGGGCGGTCAACACTCACCACGGTTGAACATATCGTCGCCGAGTTTCCCGACTACGACCAGAATCGTGGGTTGATCCGGGATATTCCCCGGATGTATGACGGTCACGATACCGAGCTTCAGGTGCGTTCCGTCACCGACGAGAACGGCGTGCCGCGCGACTTCTCCACCGAACCGTTCGGAGATTTCCTTGCGGTCACGATGGCGGTGCCGGAAGGCCAATATGTGCACGGCGAGCAGCACTATGTCATCGAATACACCCAACGTGACGTGACCCGATTCTTCGACGATACGGGTGTTGATGAATTTTACTGGGACGTGAATGGGACGGAATGGGCACAACCATTTGGAAGTCTCAGCGCCACTGTCTCCCTCGATGCTGATCTTGAAACGGCGCTGACCGGCGCCGCGGCCTGCTACGTGGGCGCGTTCGGCACCGTGCAGCCCTGTGAGATCCCGCGCACTGACCGGCGGTTCGCCATCGAGGTCAACGACCTTGGCCCAGGCGAGAATGTGTCCTTTGCGATTGCCTTCGATCCTGGCACCTTCGCGCCCGCACCCGAACCGATTGCACCGCCGCCGCATGTTCTCGAGCGCGTACCCCTGCTCTTGTGGGGCGGTGCCGCAAGTTTCCTTGCCGCAGTGATCGTCTTCATCATCGCGCTCGCACGGGGCAGAGGGGCAAAGACCGGTCGCGCCATCATCGCACAGTATGAACCACCGGCGGAACTCAACGTCGCCGTTGCCGCCCAACTTCTCAGACAGCAACGAAAAACGATGACCGCAACGCTGCTTGACCTCGCCGTACGGCGCAAGATCCGACTCCTCCACCATGCGGAAACCGATCAGTATGGCATTGCTGCGCTCGATCAGACAGGCCTTGATTCCCTTGAGACGCGAACGTACGCTCGCCTCTTCACGGGTAGCGGTACCGCAGACGCTTCTCAGATTGCACGGGACACCGCCGTGTGGTTCAATCCCACCAGCACCAGGCTAGGGGACGCAGCGGCAGACCTCACCAAGCGAGCCGCTGCTGAACTTACAAAGCGTGCCCTCACCCGACCACACAACGGGTCCGGTGTCGCGATTGTCATCGCACTGCTCATCGTTGCGCTCGTCCTTCCCGTTCTGCACACGATCATCGTGGGCCAACCGGCATTGATGACTGTTCTCCTTGCAGTGGGCATCAATGCTCTCGTGTGGTTGATCATCCTCGTCGCGTTCGTGCTGGGACGGCAGCGTCGCCTCACCCACGAGGGAGCGGTGCTTCTCGATCATTTACAAGGACTGCGCGAATACATTCGCCTCGCCGAAGCCGACCGCATTCGAATGCTCCAGAGCGTCAGTGGCGCAGAAGTTGACACCGCCTCGATCGTGAACGTCTACGAACGGCTCTTGCCATACGCGGTACTCTTCGGGTTCGAACAGGAGTGGCAAAGCGAACTCGCACGGTACTACCGCGAAGCCACTCCGGACTGGGTGTATGACAGCCGAGGGAACACCTTCAGCCATGCACTTCCGCTCAGCATGTTTGCGCAGAGCGTTACTTCGGCCCCCGTAACGAAAGCCGTGAACTCGAGCGGTTACGGTTCGGGAGGCTCGTTCTCTTCGTTCAGCGGAGGGTCATCGGGCGGCGGGTTCTCCGGCGGCGGCGGCGGTGGCGGAGGCGGTCGCGGAATCTAACGCCAACCGGAGCGCTCGATGACGAGATCACCGATGGGGTTGACCCCCGGCCCCGCGGCAAGCGCATGCCCCATGAGTGCGTGAAGACATTTCACGCGGGTAGGCATTCCGCCGGCACTGATGCCGGCAATCTCAGGCACGTCACCCACGGAGTCTCGATCTGCAATGTACTGTTCGTGCGCGAGCTGGTACTGCGCCCGAATCTCATCGTCAGCGGCGAGTAACTCGTTGAACTCAACCATCATGCCGGAAGCCTCAAGTCGTGACGCTGCGGCGACCGCCTCTGGGTGACACAGGTAATAGAACGTCGGGAATGGGCTGCCGTCGGGCAGTCGCGGTGCGGTCGCTACGACCGCTGGTGTCCCGTCTGCTGCGCGAGCAGCAATGCCGACCACTCCCCTCGCTTCACGGCCCAGCTGCTCACTGACCGCGGCAATGTCGGCTTCGGTCGGCGGATCGTATGGAGGTCGGCTCACGGTTGGCCCTCTTTCGTCTCTGTCGTGTCTGTGTCCGATTGTGCGGGCGGGAGGTACCGCGGGAGGTCATCGCTTAACCCCGCTAAGAGCGTAGATTCTGCGAGGGTGCGAACCCAGTTGATGTGGGTCGTCGTCAACGTGTCACTGGTCTCCACCGCAGATTCTTCGGGGATGACCACGTCCTCGATGATGCTCAACTGTGTCTCGCCCGGCATGACGTAGAAGAGACGGCCCCGGGCCTGCGACCGCACATACGCAGGATCCTGCCACTTTGCTCGCTCAGCATCGGCCTCATTCACCCGTTCGTGTTGCAACCGTACCGCTTCACGCAATTCCGCATTCTCGCGCTGCTGATTCACGAACGTGCTGAGGGTCGGGCTGATGGTGACACCACCAACCACGATGAGTGCGACAATCAGCACCGTGAAACCACTGAAGCGAAGGCTTGAGAGCCATCCCCCAAAGCCTTCGCCCAGAGTGCGCTGCGTCACGGCGTGCTCCTGCTCACCTGTCGCGGTACACGCGTCTTATGCCGTGAAGCGCGGGAATGCCGCACGCCCCGCATACCGGGCGGCAGCGCCAAGCTCTTCCTCTATGCGCAGCAGCTGGTTGTACTTTGCAACCCGGTCTGATCGTGCGGGTGCACCGGTCTTAATCTGACCGCAATCGGTTGCCACCGCAAGATCCGCGATGGTGACATCTTCCGTCTCTCCGGAGCGGTGCGACATCACCGCGGTGTAGCCGGCACGCTGAGCCATCTGCACCGCATCGAACGTTTCAGTGAGGGTGCCGATCTGGTTCACCTTGACCAGGATGGAATTCGCGGCCCCCTGTGAGATGCCGTCGGCCAGGCGAGCAGGGTTCGTCACGAAGAGGTCGTCGCCCACCAGTTGGAGACGGTCACCGAGTTCGTTGGTGAGGGTCTTCCATCCCTCCCAGTCGTCCTCAGCGAGGGGATCCTCGATAGATACCAGCGGGTAGCGGTCTGCGAGGTCAGCGTAGTATGCCGACATTTCTGCAGCAGTGCGGGCTTTCCCTTCGAACTGATATACGCCGTTTTCGAAGAACTCAGTGGATGCGACGTCAAGTGCCAGCGCAATGTCGCGTCCTGGTTCATATCCGGCGCGCTGAATTGCTTCCACGATGAGATCGAGCGCATCGGCGTTGCTCGGAAGATCGGGCGCGAAACCACCCTCGTCGCCGAGCGCAGTGGTGAGGCCCTTCTCTTTCAGCAGGGCCTTGAGTGCGTGGTACACCTCCACGCCCCAGCGCAGTCCCTCGCTGAAGGTCTCGGCGCCGAGCGGCACCGCCATGAACTCCTGAATGTCTACCCCGGTGTCGGCGTGTGCGCCACCGTTAATGATGTTCATCATCGGCACGGGCAGCGTGCACGCGGTTGGTCCCCCAAGGTAACGGTAGAGGGGTAACCCGGCGCTTGCTGCGGCGGCGTGGGCGACCGCAAGGCTGACGCCGAGGATCGCATTCGCACCGAGACGCTGTTTATTGTCGGTGCCGTCAGCTTCGATCAGGGCCTGGTCGATCAGCCGCTGATCATCTGCCGAAAAGTCATCAATGGCGGGCCCGAGGTCGTCAAACACCGCGTCTACGGCCTTCGTCACGCCCTTGCCCAGGTAGCGTTCTGGGTCGCCGTCGCGCAGCTCGTACGCTTCAAAGGCTCCGGTCGACGCGCCACTCGGCACTGCTGCCCGACCCACTGATCCGTCGGTCAGGCCAACTTCGACCTCGACCGTGGGGTTGCCGCGCGAGTCGAGAATCTCGCGTGCGATGACCGCGTCTACGAATGCCACCATGTGCTCCTTGTGATTGGGGAAATTGTCGGGTGCAGACCCGCTGCTTATTCTAATCTGACGCCTCTGAAGGCACGGTCAGCGACGCCGATGGCGCCGATCGTCACCCGTTCAGAGGTCGAATCTCGAGGTCTTCGACGTTCGTCATGCCGTTACGGACGTTGGCGACACTCGTGAACCCTTCGGCGAAGACCCTCGCGAGTAACGCCTTCATATTCTTCTGACGCTTCTCTAGACGTACCCGGTGGCCTCTCGCAACGAACTGGCGTTTGAGTCTCATGAGGTCGGCATGTGACACCTCAGCGTCGTACACGAGGGCGACCGCCTCTGGCCCGCCAGCTGCGGTGAGCTCAATCAAATCTACGATGCGTTCGAATCCGATCGAGAAACCGACCGCAGGCACGTCTTGTCCGAGAAAGCGGCCCACCATGCCGTCATAGCGGCCGCCGCCTCCCACCGAACTCCCAGAGCCAGGATGCGCGATTTCGAAAATGGTGCCGGTGTAGTACCCCATGCCCCGCACCAATGTCGGGTCGAATCGCACGGTGACCCCCTCGGGCAGGCCGCCCACGAGTGCCGCACCCAGCGCTCCGAGGTTCTCGATACCCGCAGCAGCTGTCATCGCCCCAGCGACCCCGGGGAGCGCGCCCGCGATGGCGTGAGCGCTCAGGTCGATGCCGGCTTCCAGCCGTGGTTCGACTGCAGCAAGCAGCTCACCAAGACGCTTGGCCGCACCCTCATCCAGCTGACCGAGTTCGTCGACGACCCCATCGGCTCCGATCTTGTCGAGCTTGTCAATCGTGATCAATGCCCGGTCAAAGTCGTCCGTTGCGAAACCGGCGTGCTCAAGCATGCCGAACAGCACACGACGATCATTGACGCGAATGACGCATCCGGCGAGCCCGAGCGTCGCCAATGCTTGCGAGGTTGCGGTGATCAATTCAATCTCTGCGAGAAGCCCTGCCTCGCCGATAATGTCGATATCTGCCTGCACAAATTGGCGATATCGACCCTTCTGAGGCCGTTCAGCACGCCACACCGGCGCAATTTGCAGCGCACGAAACACGGGCGGCAGCTGAGCGCGGTGAGTCGCATAGAACCTGGTCAATGGCACCGTCAGGTCAAAGCGTAAACCAAGGTCGGCAAGCAGTTCCGCATTGCCGGCTTCGGCAGCTGCGGCGAGCGCCTCGGGAGTGATTCCGCGCTTCAAGATGGAAAAGCTCAGCTTCTCGTTGTCACCGCCAAGCCCCGAGTGGAGCCGGTCATAGTCTTCGACCACGGGGGTCTCGATTTCATCGAAACCGTGCGCACGATAGACACTTTTGATGATGCCAAGCGCGTGCTCTCGGCGTGCTTTGTCAGCTGGCAGAAAGTCGCGCATGCCGCGCGGAGGGTTCACGGGTGAGGCCATAGCTCCATTCTTTCATGGGAGCCGGTGCAGGACTGCCTGTGCCGGACTGACGGACTGACGGTCTGCCGGACTGCCGGAGCCCGGAGTCCTGCAGACCGAGCGTCACTCGGTCTCGTCTTCTGCTCCGAGCTCCTCGGCGAGCCGTGCTGTCGCTCTGCGAAGGGCTCGGTCGGGGTCAACGCCGGCCGCATTGGCCTCGATGACCAGGGCGAGCATCGCGTCGCCAATTGCTGCTTCGTCACGAGGTGAGGGATCGGCATCGGGACGGCGATCCTGCGGTGAGTGATCACCGTTCATCTCAAGGAGCTGCGCGCGTTTGAGTCGCTCGATCACTTTGGCGGCTCGTGCGAGCGTGGGCATACCTGCGGGAATGCCTTCGAGCGCCCCGCGCGACCCACGTTTCGCACCGGCAGCATCCTCTTTCAGGCGTTCCCACTCCGCATGGAGTTCATCGACTGACATGTATCCGCGGTCGCCGAACACGTGTGGGTGGCGAGCAATGAGTTTCTCATTCAACCGTGCGGCAACCGCATCTAAGTCGTAGCCCTCACCGTCACGTTCGGCGAGTGCCGCGTGAAACAACACCTGATAGAGCACGTCGCCCAGCTCTTCAGCAACCTCGTCTGCCGGGAGATTGCGTTCTATCGCATCGATGAACTCTGCGGTTTCTTCGATCAGAAATGGGGTAAGCGATTCGTGGGTTTGCACTTCGTGCCAGGCACACCCGCCAGGCCAGACCATCGTGCGCAGTGTGGCACGGACCGCGTCAAGATGGTTGTCATTGCTGTGCGTCATGGCGCTCCCCTCACCCCTCACCGGGCGGCTTGCTGGTCTCCGGGCGCTGCGACCGTTGCCGGTTCAGGTTCGGGCTCGAGCAGGGCGGTGAACACCTGACCCACCCATGCCACGATGTCTCCATCGTACGGAGCAGCTCCCCCGCGGCCGACGCCGGCAAGTGGGCTTCGAGACGAGGGACCGTCTTCGGGGAGAGGAATCTGCAGCGAGGAGGTGGCCTCCGTATAGCGTGCACCGCGATACAGGCGATTCATGCGCATCTGACGCGACGGGGCAAGCTTCGCCGGTTCAATGCGCAGCATCGATCCGCTCGCAACCACCTTCGACAGTCCGAGCGCTGCAGCACGGCGCCGGAGCCCCGTAATTGCTGCCAGTCGGGTCACCTCCGCCGGAGGCTCACCGTATCGATCGGTGAGTTCCTCAAGCACGAGAGAGACGTGCTCTTCGGGCGCCTGCGGATGCGAGGCTGCGGAGAACTTTTGGTAGGCCTCGAGTCGCAATCGCTCGCTCTCGACGTAGTCTTCTGGAATGTGCGCGTCAATGGGCAGTTCGAGCGTGAGTTCACTGTTGTGCCCGACGTCTTCGCCTTTAAAGGTCGAGACAGCCTCGCCGATCATCCGCAGATACAGATCGAACCCTACGCCGGCAATATGCCCGGACTGCTCACCGCCGAGCAGGTTTCCTGCGCCACGGAGTTCAAGATCTTTCAGCGCCACCTGCATCCCCGAGCCCAACTCATTATTGGCGGCAATGGTGTCGAGCCGTTCGTGCGCGTGCTCAGAAAGTGGCTTGTCTGGGTCATACAGGAAGTATGCGTACGCACGCTCTCGGCTCCGGCCCACACGGCCGCGCAGCTGATGCAACTGACTCAAACCATATTTGTCAGCGTTATCGATGATGATGGTGTTCGCGTTCGCGATGTCAAGACCGGTCTCGATAATCGTGGTTGAGACAAGCACGTCATATTTCCGTTCCCAAAAATCGACGACCACCTGCTCCAGTTGGTGCTCGGTCAGTTTGCCGTGAGCGACAGCGACCCTGGCCTCGGGAACGAGCTCAGCAATCTGGGAAGCAATACGACCTATGGATTGGACCCGGTTGTGGACGAAGAACACCTGGCCTTCGCGCAGTAGCTCTCTGCGAATGGCGGCGGCAATCTGTTTGTCGCTGCGGGGCCCCACAAACGTGAGGATCGGGTGACGATCCTCGGGCGGCGTCGCCAGCGTTGACATCTCACGAATACCGGTCACGGCCATTTCCAGCGTGCGCGGAATCGGGGTGGCGCTCATCGCCAGAATGTCCACTCCCGTCTTCAGCTTCTTCAGCGCATCCTTGTGCTCAACGCCAAAGCGCTGCTCCTCATCAATGATGACCAAACCCAAGTCTTTGTATCGCACCTGATCCGTCAGCAATCGGTGTGTACCGATGACCACATCCACCGTGCCCGCGGCGAGCCCCTCGAGGGTTTCTCGTGACTCCTTCTCCGTTTGGAACCTGCTCAGCGCACGCAACTGTACGGGGAATCCAGCGAAGCGATCCTGGAAGGTTTCGAAGTGCTGTTTCACGAGCAATGTGGTCGGCACGAGCACCGCAACCTGCTTGCCGTCCTGCACTGCTTTGAACGCGGCACGCACCGCGATCTCGGTCTTTCCGAAGCCCACATCGCCAGAGATCAGCCGATCCATCGGCACTGGCCGCTCCATATCGCGTTTCACCTCATCGATGGTGGTGAGCTGATCGCGAGTCTCGGCGTACGGAAATGCCTCTTCGAGTTCGTGTTGCCAGGGGGTGTCTGGAGAGAAAGCGTGGCCTGGCGACGACATGCGCGCGGAATAGAGCTTCACCAGCTCGACCGCGATATCGCGGACCGCCTTGCGTGCTTTCCGTTTCGCAGAGGCCCAGTCACTCCCTCCCATTTTTGAGAGTGTCGGAGCTTCGCCACCGACGTAGCGCGAGAGTTGGTCAAGCTGATCCGTCGGCACGTACAGCTTGTCTCGGGGCATTCCCCGTTTGCTCGACGCGTATTCCAGCACCAGGTACTCTCGCAGTGCTTTGCCGCGATCGGCCGCGCTTCGCCCCACGCCGGTGGGCACCATGCGCTGCGTGAGCTCCACGAACTGCCCAATACCGTGCGTCTCGTGCACCACGAAGTCGCCCGGCTGCAATTGCAGCGGGTCAACCACGTTCTTGCCGCGACGTTTGGCGAGTTTCGTCGGCGCCTGATGCTGGCTGACAGTGCGCCCAAAGAATTCGGCTTCGGTCACCAGCGCAAGTTTGGCTTCCGCGCTCTCGAAGCCAGACCAAGCCGAACCTGTGGTGAGATACACCACACCAGACTCCAACGCTGCGGCGGAAGATGGCAGGACATCGACAATGCGTGCGGCGATCTCGGCATCGGCAAGCATGTCTCGTGCCCGCTCGACCAGCCCCGCTCCCTGGGCGGTCACCACCATGGTCCACCCCTCGCTGAGTCGTTCGCGAATCGCAAGGATCGCTGCCGCACCGACCTCGACGCCGGGAGCCGGACGTGGGAGCGGCGATGCGTGCACGACGACCTGCTCGTCGGTGGAAAGGGCGTCGTCTGCGTCCGCGACAAAACCGGTCACGGTCTGCCACGGTCGTGCCCCCGCTGCTTCACGGAGCTCCGCGAGTGACAACATGCCATGGTCGTCGGTGGGCACCGGTGCGTCAGCGCCGGCGGTTGCGGCAGCCCAGGCCGCTTCGAGGAATTCGCGGTTCGTCTCTGCGAGGCTCGCTGCACGCCCCACCACCCGCTCGGGTGACGCGACGACAATGGCGCCGCCCTCGGGCAGGAGTGCGGTGATTGGGCTCAGCCCGGGGAGCAATTGCGGCAGCAAGCTTTCCATGCCCTCGACCGCGATCCCCTCGCTGATCTTCTCAAGCAGCGTGCTGAGTGCGGGGAACCGCGGCAAGAGCGCTGCTGCGCGCTCCCGTACCTCTGCGGTAAGAAGCAGTTCGCGTGCGGGCCACAACTCAATTGATGCGAGTGGCTCACCCGCACTGCGCTGATCACTGACGGCGAAACGACGAATCTGGTCGACCTCATCACCGAAAAAATCGACGCGCACCGCATGTTCGGCGGTTGGTGGGAACACATCGAGGATGCCTCCGCGCACCGCGAACTCACCTCGACGGGTCACCATGTCGACCCGCGTGTAGGCTAACTCGACCAATTTGTTTGCGATCGCTTCGAGGCTTTCGCCAGACTCCCCTGTGGTGAGCAGAATGGGTTCGGCATGCGCCGCATGAGGTGAGACCGGCTGCAGCGCCGCACGGACAGACGCGACAACGACGAGCGGTTGAGAGCCGTCATGCTCTCGCAGCAGGCGCAGCGTTGCTGCTCGCCTCCCGACCGTTTCAGCACTGGGGCTCAGCCGCTCGTGAGGCAGTGTCTCCCAGGCCGCGAACTCCGCGGTCTTGGCCTCGGGCATGAGCGACGCAATGGCCTGCCGCAGCGCGTCAGCCTCACGGCTTGTCGGCGCGATGATGAACAGCGCCCCGGTGTCTCCCTGCTGCCAACGACGCTTCGCCATGCCTGCAAGCAGCGCAGGGCGCACCGACTCAAGCGTCGCGAACGCAGTGCTCTCACTCGCGTAACCGAGCGCCTGAGCGAAGCTGTCTGATGCGGAGAGGAGTTCGTCAAGACCTGCGAGGCTCATCGGTTCCGTCCATGAAATTGTTGCTGAGCGGCGAGCAGTCCTTCGTTGACCAGAAGCTCCGTCGCGTCTGCGGCATCGTGCAGGAGCACCGCGAGCGGCCCCGTTTCAGCGGAAGAGAAGGGCCGCAGCACATAGTCGGCGGGGTCTTGCTGCCCCGGTGGGCGGCCGATCCCGATGCGCACACGGGTGAAATCTGGGGTGCCGAGTGCCTTCGTAATATCACGCAGGCCATTGTGCCCGCCGTGACCACCACCCTGCTTCAGTTTGATGGAATCAAACGGAAGATCAAGTTCGTCATGCAGCACGACCACGCGATCAATCGGAATGGAGAAGTACTTCACAAGCGCAGCCACCGGTCCACCAGATGTATTCATGTAGCTGTTTGGTTTGGCGAGCACCAACTTTGGCCCGCCGGGCACCAGGCGGCCCTCGGCGATACGGGCGTTCGTTCGGTGTGAGGCGAACGACGCATGCATACGATCACTCAGCACATCGAGCGCCATCTGCCCGACATTGTGCCTGGTCGTCTCGTACCTCGGACCAGGATTACCCAGCCCCACGATTAGCCATGCGTCGCCCACTGGCTCGCCTTTCTCGTGTTTCTTCCGCCAGAACATACGTCAATCGAACCACATGCGGCTGAGACGAAACGAGCCCGCCCAAGCCGTGTGGCTTGGGCGGGCTCAATCTTGGCTGTGTTACTCAGCTGCTGCTTCGTCTTCGCCCTCGGCATCGTCTTCGTCAGCCTTGCCACGGGGCTCGACAATCTGCACGACCAGGTGCTCTGGATCGTCGAGCAAGGTCTCATCACTTGCAAGCTTGATGTCACCGGCGAGAATGTGCACACCGGCTTCGAGGCCCTCAACGCTGACCTCGACATGCTCAGGAATATTCGTCGCGGGCACCTTGATGCGCAGGGTGTTCAGATCCTGCAGGAAGGTGGTGCCGGAGAACGGCGTGCCAACGATGACGATCGGAACCTCGACGTCAACCGTTTCGCCCTTCTTCACGATCAGCAGATCGGCGTGCTCGATGACCTGGAGTACAGGATCTTTCTGCACGTCTTTCACGAGCACGAGCTGCTTCTTACCCTCGATGTCAAGTTCGATCAGCGCGTTTGCCTGACGCACGATCAGGCTCAGCGGGTGAGATTCAACGGACAGGTGCAGCGGATCTGCACCGTGGCCGTATACCACCACAGGGGTTTGGCCTGCGGCACGCAGCTTGCGAGCTGCGCCCTTACCGAACGACTCACGAACCGTCGCAACGAGCTGTGCGGTCTCGCTCATAATCAATTTCTCCTTAGCGGGCTCACGCCCAAACGTGGCGGGTCAGGCCCGCCTGCTGGTATTGCCTCGCCGAATGGCGCGTCAGAAGGGCCCGCTAGAGGCTCCACCGCGTCGATCACGGGCGCGTGATGCGCCCCTCGCCGAAGTACAGCATCAAAGTCTAGCGCATTCAGCCGCGCAATGCCCAGGTGAGTCTAGGCAGCGCCTTCAAACATGCTGGTCACTGAGCCGTCTTCAAACACCTCGTGAATGGCCTGCGCCAGCAGCGGGGCAATTGACAGCACCGTCAGCTTGTCAAAGCGCTTCTCTTCGGGAATCGGCAGCGTATCGGTCACTACAACCTGGTCAATGAAATCCTGTGACAAATGGTCGATTGCACTGCCGGAGAAAATTGCATGCGTGCAGGCGATGGTGACGCCGCGCGCACCGTTTGCTTTCAGCGCCTCTGCGGCCTTCGCGATGGTGCCGCCGGTGTCAATCATGTCGTCGACGACCACGCACCAGCGATCCTTGACCTCGCCCACAATCTCATGAACGGAAACCTGGTTTGGCACGAGTGGGTCGCGACGCTTGTGGATGATGGCGAGTGGGGCGGCTAGCTTATCGCTCCAAATATCAGCAACCCGTACACGGCCCATATCCGGGGAAACCACGGTGAGGTCGTCCCGATCAATGGTCTTCTTAAAATGATCGAGCAGCACCGGCATCGCGAAGAGGTGGTCCACCGGCCCATCAAAGAACCCCTGAATCTGCGCAGCGTGCAGATCGACCGACATGATGCGGTCTGCGCCGGCAGCTTTGAACAGGTCGGCGACGAGCCGCGCTGAAATGGGCTCACGCCCACGGCCCTTCTTGTCTTGGCGTGAATATGGGTAGAAGGGGGCGACAACGGTGATGCGCTTCGCCGACGCACGTTTCAGCGCATCGACCATAATGAGCTGTTCCATCAGCCATTCGTTGATCGGATGCGTGTGGCTTTGAATGACAAACGCGTCGCATCCCCGCACACTCTCGTCGAACCGCGCGTACAGTTCGCCGTTCGCAAACGTACGCGCGTCGGTGGGTACCAACTCGGCGCCCAACTCCGCAGCAACCTGCTCCGCAAGCTCCGGATAGGCTCGGCCTGAAATCAGCACCAGCTTCTTTTGGCCGGCCATCTCGATCGCGCTCATGATCGTTCTTCTCTGCCCTGTTCTGCAGCCTGTGCGCTGCGTGTTCCTGGCCGGTTCTCGGCCACCCAACCCTCGATGTTTCGCTGCGGTGCAACGTTCATAGCGAGCGCTCCCGGTGGCACATCTTTGCGCACCATTGCGCCTGCCGCCGTGTAGGCTCCGTCTCCAATAGTAACCGGCGCAATCAGCACGTTTTTTGAGCCGATTCGCACCGCATCCCCCACCGTGGTCTGGTGTTTTTTCACGCCGTCGTAGTTTGCCACGATCGTGCCAGCACCCACGTTGCTCTCTTCACCGATCGTGACATCACCCACGTAGCTCAAATGCGGGACTTTGCTTGCGGTGCCGATCTTGGCATTCTTCGCCTCGACGAACGCGCCGATCTTCCCGCCCTCGCCGAGCTCCGTGCCCGGACGAATGAAGCTGAACGGGCCCACCTGTGCCCCGGCCGCAAACACCGCAAGTGTTGCCTCGCTCCGACGAATGTGCGCACCCTCCCCAACCTCGCAATCGACGAGTGTGGTGTCGGGGCCGATCACCGCACCTGCAGAGATGCTCGTCGCACCCTGCAGAAACGTGCCCGGAAGCACTTCCACGTCGGGTTCGATGGTGACGTCTGCGTCGATCCACGTCGATGCGGGGTCATGGATCGTTACCCCCGCGAGCTGATGACCTCGCACAATACGTCGGTTGAGCTCCCGACCGGCTTCAGACAGCTGCGCACGATCGTTCACACCAGCAATGAGCCACGAGTCGTCGGTGGCGACGGCGTCAACGACACCACCAGCCCCCAAGATACGAGCGGCTGCGTCGGTGAGGTATTTCTCACCCTGTGCGTTGTTGGTGTCG
>CAZJOZ010000019.1:12215-24711 GCA_964547775.1 uncultured Leucobacter sp. | reverse complement strand
GGGAGGAGCACCTCGAGCTGGTTTACCGAGTCAAAGACCGGCTCCTTGTCCTCTTGCAGGTCACGGTTGTAGGCAAGCGGCAAGCTCTTCAGCGTGGCGAGCAGTCCCGTGAGGTTGCCGATGAGGCGCCCAGCCTTCCCTCGAGCAAGTTCGGCAATGTCAGGATTCTTCTTCTGCGGCATGATCGACGAGCCGGTGGAGTAACCATCATGCAAGCGAACGAAGCCAAATTCCTTGGTGTTCCAGAGAATGATCTCTTCGCTCAGCCTCGAGAGATCGATGCCGATTTGCGCACACACAAACGCGAACTCGGCAACCACGTCACGTGCAGACGTGCCATCGATGGAATTCTCGAGGGGATCACCGAGCCCAAGTTCAGATGCCACCAAACGAGGGTCCAAACCGAGTGAGCTTCCCGCGAGTGCTCCCCCACCGTAGGGTGATCGCTTTGCGCGGGCACGCCAGTCCCCGAGTCGGTCGATGTCGCGGATCAGAGGCCATGCATGTGCCGCAAGCTGGTGGGCAAGGAGCACCGGCTGAGCGTGCTGCAAATGCGTGCGACCGGGCAAGATCGCATCGGGGTGCGCGAGCGCTTGATCCAGAATCGCGGTCGCCAATTCGCGAAGCATTCCCTCAATCACTGCCGCATGATCGATGAGATAGAGCCGTACGAGCGTCGCGATCTGATCATTGCGGCTTCGGCCCGCCCGGAGCTTCCCGCCGAGCCCCACGCCAGCGATCTCAATCAGCAATCGCTCTAATGCCGAATGAACATCCTCGTCATCGTCTGCGGGAACCGCGCGACCATCGGCAACCCGTGCCGACAGTTCGTCGAGTGCAGCGTGCATATCCCGCAGCTCCTCTTCGCTCAAGTAACCCGCTGCAGCGAGAGCGGTTGCGTGAGCTTTGGAGCCGCGAATGTCGTACTGCGCGAGCACCCAGTCAAACTGGGTTGATTTGCTCAGTCTCTGCAGTTCAGGTGACGGACCGCTCGCGAAACGCCCGCCCCACAGCGCACCCGCTTCTGCTGCTCGGTTGCCGGTCTGCTGCTCGTTGGTGTCGGTCATTTGCTCTCCTTGAGTAGCCACGCCATCAGCGCTTTTTGCGCATGCAAACGGTTTTCTGCTTCGTCGAAGACAACGCTCTGGGGCCCATCGATGACTTCGAGCGCCACCTCAAACTCACGATAGGCAGGCAAGCAGTGCAGGAAGAGCGCGTCAGGCTTTGCCTTCGCCATCAGCTCGGACGTCACCCGGTATGCGCCGAACATGGCGATTCGCTCAGCGGTTTCGGCTTCTTGCCCCATCGACACCCACGTGTCCGTGATGACGGCGTCAGCATCAGTGACCGCCTCGACGGGGTCTGCAAGCACCGTGACGCTGCCACCGGTGTTCGCCGCGATGCGTGTTGCGTCCTCAATGATGTCTGCCCGGGGTTGATAGCCGGCGGGGCCGGCCACCCGAATGTGCATTCCCGCGGTGGCAAACCCCAGCAAGTAGGAATGCCCCATGTTGTTCGCCGCGTCACCGAGGTAGGTGGCGGTGAGCCCGGCCAATTCTCCTTTGTGCTCGCGAATGGTTTGCAGGTCCGCAAGAATCTGGCATGGATGGAAGTCATCGCTGAGTGAATTGATGACCGGCACTGTCGAGTGCTCCGCCATCTCCTCGAGACCGGCGTGATCGAATGTTCGCCACACAATCATCGCAACCATGCGCGACAGGACCTGGGCGGTATCACCGATCGACTCTTTCGCACCGAGTTGAGCCTCGCCGGGGTTCACCATGATGGGGTTGCCACCAAGTTCGGCAATACCAGCCGCAAAACTAAACCGGGTGCGGGTGCTGGTCTTGTCAAACAACACGGCAACGCTGCGCGGCCCCTCAAGCGGTCGCTCAGCAAACCGGTCTCGTTTCATCCGGGCCGCAAGGTCGAGCACCTCACGCTGCTCAGAGGGCGAAAGATCGTCGTCGCGAAGAAAGTGTCTGGTCACCCGAATAGCCTACTCGCGTCTCGGGTCAGTCATGTCCCGTCGTGTCGTGTGCGGTGAGAAGGCCCCGAAGGTCACCGGTTGTTATCCCACAAACATCAGGGCAAGTACCACTGGATCGGGCTGCCCTTCCCACGCGCCCTTCAGCGCGAGCTGGTCTCGTTCCGTCGATAATGACGGCTCGATGACACGAACCACGTCGAGCACCGAAAGGTCTTGTTCAATGCGGGTGCGGGTGCCCACCTGCTCAATCGTCGCTTCGCTGAAGTCAGGCACAGGAAACGTAGGCCGACCGCTCCCCTCAACGCGCACGCTTGGTTCACGGGTATGACGACTGCCGTCAACCTCTTCGATGATTTCCTCAGCACCGGTCAGGCCGCGTGCGACAACTGTGGCAAGCGCCGCTCGATACACCGGATCTGCGACAGCGTCGGTGAACCAGCGGGTACCGAGCACCCCGTGCTCGGTCGTGCCAACCGTGTACTGTTCTGCGCCGGCACACTCAGCCGAGCGATAGGTGAAAGGGGCGTGATAGACCGCGTCATTCCCCGCGGTAAACAGGTGCCCCTCCATGCCTACCTCTCCCGCAGGGTCATCAAATCGATACGCTCCCACCGGTTTCAGTTGCGACAGGTCACCAGCAAACCAAGGCTGGGTTGGCAACCATGCAGCGAGCAGTTCGTACTTGGTCGGATTCAACGTCGTGGGATAGATGAGCGCCATATGGCCACCCTAGCGACCTCCGGCACCTGTGAACAGGGGTGGCAGCGTCGCCCGGCTGAGCGTCGCTGCCACCCCTGTTCACGATGCTGGCGCTGCGGGAACCTACTTCGCGAGTTGCTGCTTCAGCTTTGAGGCAGCGCGTGCCCTCGTCACGGCGTCAAGGTGAACCTTGCGGATACGCACGTGTTCAGGAGTGACTTCAACACACTCATCCTCGCGGGCAAATTCGAGGCACTCTTCAAGCGTCAGTTGACGCGGCGGGGTCATGGATTCAAAGGTGTCGGCCGTTGATGACCGCATATTGGTGAGCTTCTTTTCTTTCGTGATATTCACGTCCATGTCCTCGCTGCGCGAGTTCTCACCAATCACCATCCCCTCGTACACTTCCTCGGCGGGCTGCACGAAGAAGGTCATGCGTTCCTGCAGATTGATGATCGCGAACGGCGTTGCGACGCCGGCACGGTCGGCCACGATTGAACCGTTATTCCGGGTGACGATCGGGCCTGCCCATTCCCCGTAACCATGGGCGATCGCATTCGCAATGCCGGTGCCACGAGTTTCGGTCATGAATTCGCTACGGAAGCCGATCAGGCCACGTGACGGCACAATGAACTCCATGCGCACCCAACCGGTGCCGTTGTTCACCATGTTCTCCATGCGGCCCTTTCGAGCGGCAAGGAGCTGGGTGATGGCGCCGAGGTGCTCTTCTGGCGTGTCGATGGTGAGGTGCTCGTATGGCTCGTGCACCTTCCCATCAATCGTCTTGGTGACGACCTGGGGCTTCCCCACCGTGAGTTCGAACCCTTCACGACGCATGTTCTCGACGAGGATCGCCAGCGCAAGCTCCCCTCTTCCCTGCACCTCCCACGCGTCTTGGCGATCGGTGTCGACCACGCGGAGGGAAACATTGCCGATGAGTTCTCGGTCAAGACGATCCTTGATCATGCGCGCGGTCAGCTTGTGACCTTTCACTTTGCCAACGAGCGGCGAGGTATTCGCACCGATCGTCATCGAAATAGCTGGTTCGTCAACGGTGATGGTCGGCAGCGGTCGCACATCTTCAGCATCAGCGATGGTGTCACCAATGGTGATATCGCTGATACCCGCAATGGCAACGATATCGCCGGGGCCTGCCTGCTCTGCCGGGTACCGTGTCAGCGCCTTCGTCAGCATGAGCTCGGTGATACGAACATTCTGCACACTGCCGTCGTTCTTGACCCAGGCGACGGTCTGTCCCTTCTTGATCTCACCGTGATGCACGCGAAGCAGTGCGATACGGCCCAAGAACGGAGACGAATCAAGGTTGGTGACGTGCGCCTGAAGCGGGTGCTCGTCGTCGTAGCTCGGAGCGGGCACACGCTCGAGAATGGTCTGGAAGAGCGGTTCCAGGGTTTCGTTATCGGGGAGCTCGCCATCAGCGGGGCGCCGGTGGCTTGCTGCGCCTGCGCGGCCCGAAAGGTACACCGTCGGCACTTCGAGCACGGCGTCGATATCAATGTCGGGATGGTCTTCACTGAGGTCGCTCGCGAGGCCCAACAGCAGGTCTTGCGCTTCGCCCTCAACTGCCTCGATGCGGGCGTCGGGTCGGTCGGTTTTGTTGACCGCCAGGATCACGGGAAGCTTCGCTTCGAGCGCCTTGCGCAGCACGAAGCGTGTCTGTGGCAGTGGGCCCTCGCTGGCATCAACGAGGAGCACGACGCCATCAACCATTGAGAGTGCGCGCTCCACTTCACCACCGAAGTCGGCGTGTCCCGGAGTGTCAACCACGTTAATGGTGATTGGTCCATTGGTAGCGTGTTCACCTTCATAGCTGATAGCCGTGTTCTTCGCGAGAATGGTGATGCCCTTCTCACGTTCCAGGTCGTTGGAGTCCATCACCCGGTCGCCGACCTCTTCATGCGCGTCAAACGAGTTGGTTTGCGTCAGCATGGCGTTGACGAGGGTGGTTTTTCCGTGGTCAACGTGAGCGACAATGGCGACATTACGGAGGTCTTCGCGAGTGGCGAGAGCCATAAGGGTGGTTCCTAACGAGCGTGAAACAGCGAACGTTCTATCTTACACGCCAGCATGTCTCCCTGCTGAGAGTCCGTGAACTCAATAGTGGCATTGGACTTCCACAGCACCGGCCCCCGATTCTTGTGCTCCTTCAAACCATGAGACGACGTACTTCACGCTGTCGTCCGTGTGCCGGTAGGTGAATACGGCCGGTTGTGGGTAATCGCCGACGTGGATCTGTCTACCGTCCGCGATAATCTCGACGTCTTTCCAGGTGAAGTGGATAGATCCCTCTGCTTGGTAGGTTCCTGTGGTTTCGTGCAAGAGCTCCTCAGGTGTTGTGAAGATCTTGATCTGCGATCCTTTGGGGGTGTCGATGGGGCCGCCGACGCCTTCAACAAGGATGTAGTCCGTTCCGACATAGCATTGTTCAGCTCTATAGGTGAAGTTCTGGTGTTCGGTGCCGCCTGTCCAGCTCAGCGTGATCTCACCTGCCGAATGGTTCGCCGGATCAGTGGACTCGCCTCCTGGCGTGGGTTCACCTTCCGCCGCGTTCGAGCTTTCGCTGTCAGGCGGAGAGTCATCACTGGGCTGGGGCGTTGCCGGTGCTGTCGGTGTTCCGGATTCTTCTAGCACGGGAGCGCAGCCGCTCACGGTCACTGCGATGGTCGAGGCGAGGAGAAGGGTCAATGCAGCGCTACAGAGCGATTGACGTCGCAGCGGCGATGAGGTCACGGTCTACCGCCCCTCAGTGCTCGCCGCACACCGATCCGAAATCCTGCTCGAGTGCGGCTCATCATGTGCCCTCGCATCGTAGTTGCAGGGTGCCCTGAGCGGAGGTTCCCTCCGGGAGCGGCGCCGTGCCGTGCCCGTAGAAGGTTCCCTCGACGGTGAATGATTCGCCGTCGACGGAAAGGACGAAGCCTGTATCGTCGACGAGCGGGTCCAACCGGTAGTAATCGTCCGATGACGTGAAGGGCTGGTCGGTGCCGAGTTCGATATCAGCGCCGCCCACGTAGCTTCCCTCATATGCGGTGAAGTCGAGGTCGAGGAATGCGATCTCTCCGGTGTGGATATTGGTTCCTGCCCCCTGTGCCAATATGTCGTCTTCGCCCACGATGCACGTCGTAGGCGAAAACTCGAAGGTGTTCCCGGCGATCTGAAAGGTCGCGCTTTCGCCGACCGCATTGGCTTCAGCGGACGGCGATTCAACGGAAGATGGTGGAGCTGCGTCTTCAGAAGGTGTGGTCGCTACAGTGCCGGGTTCGGTGCTGCAGGCGGTGAGCACGAGCGGGAGCGCGAGTGTGAGAGCACCCAGCCGGTACCGCTGCCGGGTACCTGTGAGTCGAGAAACTTTCATGTCTCAGAACGATAGGGGTCACTCTGTCAGCAAAATGAAACCCGTGACCCGTGATGGAGGCTCTGAGAATGGGTGACTTTCATAATGCTCACAGACCAGCTCGTACCGTGTCAGCATGCATACTCTTCGAAACAGGCGTCTCGCTGTCGGCATCGTCCTCCTGTTCACCCTGACGAGCTGCGCTTCCGACCCTTCGGGAAGCACCGTTGAGTCACAGGCCGCAGAGACGAACCACACACAGGAGGCCGCGCCGGAACAGAGCCCTGATACCGACGGGGCTGCAGACGTCGGGGAGATCTCGATCCCTGCTGGCGCATACGCCGCCAGTGCTGAGTTTCCCTTCCCCGTCCCCAATGGGTGGACGATCCTCGATGAGTTCACCGAGGGCACGCTCGGCGGGGACATCACCATGGATGGCAGCATCGAGTATCCGGGTGACGCGAAAGATGCTGCCGCCACGTACCTCAGCCTGCTCACAGCCGCCGGCTTCGACGCGTACACCTACGCGCCAGGCGAGGCGACGAATCAGGCCTCCCTTGCCGCTGAAGGCGTCATCAACGGGATCCTCTACCTTGCGATTCTCAACTTCGATGTGCATGCTGACGGGTATCAGCGCGTGAGCGTCACCGCGGCCGAGAGAGACTGATGTTCTTCCCCCCTAAGAGCAGGGGATCTGCTTATTGCCTCGTGAGCAGCCTTCTCTGCCTCGGCATGTTGATCTTTCTGAGGAGTCGATGAGGGAGCGTCCTGGGGCACCGTCGTTGCTGCGGCTATGGTTGAGGCATGTTGGACAGGGTTGTCGAGGAGCCCTCGCTGAGAGAAGCGGCTCGGCGGAGAGCCGAGGATCTGTTGGCCGATGGGATCCCCCTCGGGCTCTCTATGCGCGCCGCTGCTGAGTATGCGCAGGAGTGCCGCAGCTTGCTCGCGCAACTCGGCGAGCAGGACTTGTCACTTGCAATCAAGCTCCGAGCTGCCGCACTCATCGTCCCGTCTGCGCTGCGTTCAGCGCAGAGCGACTTAGACGTCGCACTTGCCGAGGCTGACGATCTGTCGCGCGCGGTGCAGCAGTCTGAGGGTGACGTTCCCAGGGGGTATGCGTTGGCTGCCTGGGGCATGACCCGGCCCGGGCCAGAGTACACATCGCGTCGGGTTCGGGTGGCAGAGGAGATCCTCGACATTGCCGCCCAGCATGACGAGACGAACCTGATTCCGATCGGATATGCGCTGCTGCTTACCGGACTTCTGGAACAGGGTGAAATTCGATCACTCGATACAGAGCTGCTCGAACGCCGCACTGCGTATGGCGCGCTGCAGGAGCGGCCGTATGCAAATCCGGCGGTCTGGTTCCGTTGCCTACGGCTGATCCTCGACGGCGACTCCGAGGGCGCTGAGCGGCAGGCAGAACTGTTGTTCGAGCAGTCTCCTCGCAGCGGAACCGTCGCTCGGGCGCTCTACACGACGCAGATCGGCATGATCCGGTGGATGCAGGGACGCGTCGATGATGTGGAGGAGGGTTTTCTCGCCTCACGACGCGAGTATCCGGAGCAGCTGCTCTGGCCTGCCTCGCTCGCCTGGCTGTGGCTGCTGCAAGGACGGAAGGACTCGAGCGAGACCCTGCTGAAATCGCTGCCGCCGCCGGACGAGATTCCGCGTGACCGATACTGGTTATCGACGATCACGGTGCTGGCCGAAATTGCCCGGCTCAGCGGCTCCCGTGAGAACGCGATGCGCCTGCGCGAGTTGATGCGGCCGTTCGCCGATCACCTCGTGCCGGTCGGGATCGGGGTATCGTTCTGGGGCACCGCGGCACGCACGCTCGGGCTGCTCGAGGAACGTCTGGGGTTGCTCGAAGACGCGCGCGGTCACCTCGAGCTGGCAATCGAGACGAGCGGGCGCATCGGCGCACTGGCCTGGCACGCGGAGGCACAGATTGAACTCGCTGAGTTCGCACTCCGCCACAACATTCCCGAGATCCCTGCCTACGAGCTGCTCTCCGAGGCCAGAGCAACGGCAGAGTCCCGTGGCTTCCCTGCGCTCGCGCAGCGGGCCATGCATCGCCCCCGCATCAGGGTGCTCGGCGGCTTCGAGGTGGTCTCGCTCTGTGGCACGCGAGCCGAATGGACGTCACGAAAAGCACGCGAGTTGCTGAAGATGCTGGTGGCCGCGCAGGGCGTCCCCGTCTCGCGCGAGGTGCTCATGGACGTGCTCTGGCCTGGAGAAGCCCCAGCCGCACTCAGCAATCGGTTCTCGGTCGCCGTGAACGTGATCCGGCGCGCGCTCGACCCCAGAAAGGTACGACCGACACAGCATCACGTGGTGACCGAAGGCGACTCCGTTCGCCTCGACACCGCACACGTCGACATCGACCTTGAACGATTCCTTGCACTGGCCCGAAGATCGGATGAGACCAGCAGGCTGGCAGCGAAGAACCTCTATCGCGGCGAGGCATTCTCCGAAGAACCCTACGCGGATTGGGCAGTCGCGGTGCGCGACCACGCTGCGCATATGCGCCGCCTCCTCGACTGAAGTCGGGGTTGGCTACCGTGATGCTTCAGGGATCACCGCAGTGACATTCAAGGCAGTGAGGGCGCCGAGGGGTTCCTGCGGGCGAGCCCTGCCGCGGCTTCAAGCACCAGCAACGCTGCCAGGCGAACGGTGCGCTGATCCGGGGTATCTGCGTGGGCATCGACTTCGGCGATGTCCATCCCCCGAACGCGAGGGTCTGCGGCAAGGATCCTCGCCATTCGCCTGAGCTCATGTGCCTGCAGGCCGCCCGGAAGAGAGGCAGGGCACCCGGGAGCGACACTGCGGTCGCACACGTCCACATCGAGGTCAACGTGAACTGGTCCGCCTCCTGCGCCTGCGATGTCGAGCGCTTCGGCCGCGATTGCCGCCAGCGGCCGATCGTACAGTTCATCTCGATGGATCACGGTGATTCCGAGAGCGTTCGCCCGATCTCGATACACGCGTGAGTTCGCAAAGTCTGCAATGCCGATCTGAACGATGCGTCGCGGGTTCAGTCCCGCCTCAATCAGCCGTCGCACCGGTGACCCGTTGGATCGTCCGTCGCGAAGATCATGGTGCGCGTCAAGGGTGATCAGACCCGCAGCCGCTATTGGGCCGTGCGCCTGCGCAACGCCGAGGGCCGCTGGGACGGTGCAGGCGTTATCGCCGCCGAGCGTGAGTACCAGCTCGGACACCCGTGAGAGTTCTGCGATCCGCCCGATAGCCGTTCGTTCCCCTCCTTCGGTGTCGGGGTCTGGCACGTCCCCCGCATCGAAGATGCGGAGTGCTTCATCGAGCACGATTTGGCGAACCGTTTCACGCTCGCCTGGCATGCCGGGGTCAACGATGTGGCTGGAGTATCGACGCAGCGCTTCACGAACCGCCTCGGGGGTCTCGTGCGCATTCGTTGGGGACAGGGAGGTGCGTGAGGTGGGCACTCCGACGATGGTCAGATCGCTGGGCTGTGCATTCGCCCAGGCGGGCCACGCACCGGTGCGCGGCCAGGAGGGGTCGTGTGGGAGTTGCTTGGTCATGACGGTCCGTCTCCTTCACTCACGAGACTTGGCTGCACGCGTCGCCCGTGCGCAGGCAACTGGGGCCACGTGAATGCTCTCAGTGTCTCAGGATCATTCGCCTGCAGGATCACCCCACCACCCGCAACTGTCTGGCATACCGGACAGTTGCGCCGTAAATCCTCTACTCCCGTTCGGTGCAGTGCGGTGTGATCAAGGTATGAAACAGACTGTCACTCTCGGGGCCTCCCCCCTCACTATCGAAGACGTCGTCTCAGTCGCACGGTACGACGCGATCGTGGAGATCGCCCCCGCCGCGCTCGAACGAATCGGTGAGAGCCGCCGCATGATCGAAGCACTCGCAAACGACTCGCGGCCTCACTACGGTGTGTCAACCGGCTTCGGCGCCCTCGCCAAGGTGCAGATTCCGGCGGAAAAGCGACAGCAGTTACAACGCAGCCTGATTCGTTCCCATGCGGCCGGTTCCGGCCCCGAGGTAGAGCGCGAGGTGGTGCGTGCCCTCATGCTGCTCCGCCTCAACACTCTTGCCAGCGGTCGCACCGGCGTGCGACCTATTGTTGCCGAAACGTACGCCGCCATTCTGAATGCCGGCATCACCCCGGTCGTGCACGAGTACGGGTCACTCGGCTGCTCCGGTGACCTCAGTCCCCTCGCCCACTGTGCGCTCACCGTCATGGGCGAAGGCACGGTGCGGGTGAGCGCTGACAACGGCACGTCGGACTCCCCGAGGGACGCCGCTTCGGCGCTGCGTGATGCGGGCATCGAACCGCTCGTGCTTGCAGAAAAAGAGGGTCTTGCCCTGATCAACGGCACCGACGGAATGCTGGGTATGCTCTGCCTCGCCCTGCATGACCTGACCGGACTGCTTCGGGCCGCCGACCTGGCTGCGGCCGCAAGCGTCGAAGCGCTCACCGGCACCGATGCCGTGTTTGCCGCAGACCTTCACGCGCTTCGCCCACATCACGGGCAGTCCATCGCTGCAGCCAATATGGCACGCATCCTGCGTGATTCCGGCCTGATCCAGCGCCCCGCCGAGGGCGAGTTCACGCGGGTGCAAGACGCCTACTCGTTGCGCTGCGCCCCTCAGGTGCACGGCGCCGCTCGCGACACGGCCGCCCACGCCGCGCACGTCGCATCGGTCGAGCTCGTGTCGGCGATCGACAATCCCGTGGTGTTGCCCGATGGTCGAGTCGAATCAAACGGCAACTTTCACGGCGCCCCGGTCGGCTACGTGCTCGATTTCCTCGCGATCGCGGTGGCAGACTTGGCATCGATGAGCGAGCGTCGCACGGATCGTTTCCTCGATGTTGCGCGAAGCCACGGCTTGCCGCCGTTCCTCGCAGCCGATGCCGGTCTGGATTCGGGCCTCATGATTGCGCAATACACCGCCGCGGGCATCGTGTCGGAGCTCAAGCGGCTAGCTGCTCCGGCATCGGTTGACTCCATCCCTTCCTCTGCCATGCAAGAGGATCACGTCTCCATGGGATGGCACGCAGGGCGGAAACTTCGGCGTGCGCTCGATGGTCTCGCTCGCGTGATCGGCATCGAACTACTGGCCGCAACGAGAGCCCTCGATTTTCGCCTCTCGAAGGGTGAAGGTACCCCCTCGCCTGCCACCGCCGCCGTGCATCAGCTGTTCCGAACCCGAATCTCGCAACCCGACACCGACGGGTTCCTGTCGCCCGATATCGAGGCAGCATATGAGTTTGTCGCCACCGGCGAGGCGGTCTCCGTGGCTGAACAGGGGCTCGGCGCGCCTATCCAATAGCACCGAGACAACTATGCTGGGCGCATGACCGAGCCGAAGGTGCCTGCCGCTGACCAGACGCTGCGCATCCTCCGTCTGCTTGCAACCTCACGCGGCCCCATGCCTGCGAGCATGATTGCCTCCCAGTTGGAGCTCCCGCGCTCAACCGTCTACCACCTGCTGGCGACCCTGCAGGAGCATGGGTTTGTCATGCACCTCCCCGAAGAGCGCCGATACGGGTTAGGAATCGCCTCCTTCGAGTTGAGCTCGGCTTATGCACGGCAGGCACCGCTCGCACGACTCGGCAGGCCACTCATCGCGTCCCTCGTCGACCGAGTTGGCTTCAGCGCCCACCTTGCCGTTCCTCATGGCAGCGACGTGCTCTACATCGTGGAAGAGCGAGCGAAAGGCGCCCCTGCGCTGGTGACCGATGTGAACGTTCGCCTGCCCTCGCACCTCACGGCAAGTGGCCGGGCAATCCTTGCTGCCCTACCCAAGGCACAGGTGCGGGCCCTGTTTCCTCACCGATCTGCGTTCGTCGCCCGCCCGCAGGCAGAACCCGAAGCAGACGCTCTGCCTGATGAACCACCGATCGACCGCTACTCAACGCTGCGTTCTGTGCTCGATGACACGATCACCCGCGGCTACGCACTCGAACGGGGCTCAGTCACCCCGGGGTTTTCCTCCGTCGCGACGCCGGTGCTCGATCACCGTGGCTGGCCGGTCGCCGCAGTCGCCGTCACCTTTCGAGAGGGTGAAGTTGCAGCGGAGCAGCAGGCGGAACTTGCCGGTGAGGTTCGAGATACCGCGACCCTCCTCTCAGGCCGCATCCATGGCAGGAG
This sequence comes from uncultured Leucobacter sp., assembly GCA_964547775.1. Classification (GTDB taxonomy): domain Bacteria; phylum Actinomycetota; class Actinomycetes; order Actinomycetales; family Microbacteriaceae; genus Leucobacter. The sequence continues at coordinate 12,518 of CAZJOZ010000019.1, read as the reverse complement.
CCGTGGCTAAGCCTTCGTGGTCGCCATCACCGATCTCTCGCGGGGCACCGCAGAAGAGCGCCCCGAGTCTTAGACGACGCGAGTACCGGACTTCCACACCGCAGTAGTCAACGGCAAGCCCGGACGGTACGCGAGATGCGTGATCGACGGAGCATCAAGCAGCTGCAGATCCGCACGAGCCCCGGGTGCGATCACGCCAACACGTGCTTGGCGACGACCTCGAGGATCGATCCAGCCGTCCTCATCCATTGCTAAGGCCTGTGCGCCGCCGAGGGTCGCCGCACGCACCGCCTCCTGCACGGT
>CAZJOZ010000019.1:0-12115 GCA_964547775.1 uncultured Leucobacter sp. | reverse complement strand
AGGGAGCCGTGCTCGACGGCAAGTCGAACGCCGGGCCCGTGCCCGAGCTGGTTCCCATGTACCCGCGTGGCAAGCCCGCGATGCTCTGCGGCGCGGAGCACTCGTTCCGTCGCCGTCTCATCAAAGGCACCGATTTCGCAGAACACATCGACCGCGCTCACGAACGGTGCGACCGCTTCAAGCATGGGGCCGGTCACCTGATCGAGGAACGCCTCTTCGTCGAGACCGTCGGGCACCACGTGCGCGCCGAGGAACGTCACCGCATCGACCTGCTGTGCGGCGATCTGGGCACTTCGTACCTCGTCCGCGATGGTCAATCCATACCCAGTTTTGGTTTCCATGGTGGTGGTTCCGCCGCGCACGCTCTCGGCGACGAGGCGTCGAAGGTTCGCGGTGAGCGCCTCGTCCGAGGCTGACCGAGTGGCGTCCACTGTGACCTGTATGCCACCGGCTTCGTATGCTTCGCCGGCCATGCGTGCTTCAAATTCGGCGGTGCGGTCACCAGCGAACACCATGTGGGTGTGGGAGTCGACCCAGCCGGGCAGCACCGCCCGACCCTCCGCGTCGAACCGCTCATCGGCCGCGGGAGCGTCTGCCGCAGACCCCACCCACGCAATGCGGTCGTCCTCGATCACCACGGCAGCTTCGGTGATGCGCCCGCCGAGGCCCTCGCCAAGCATCTCGTCGTTCGTCGTCAGCTCACCAATATGGTCAATCAACAGGGTTGGTGGCATGGGGTTCCTTCCCTTCCGTGTGATCGCACGTGTCCGTCATGGGCATCACCATGGCCGGGATCACCATGGCTGGGATCACCATGGCTGGTCGGTGTTACGAATCGTTGGCGACATTGGTACTCGCACGCCTCGGTCGGCTGCAACGTCTACTGCCCGCTGGTACCCAGCGTCGGCGTGACGAATCACGCCCATTCCAGGATCATTCGTGAGCAGCCGTTCGAGTTTCTGCGCGGCCAGTTCGGTGCCGTCGGCGACGGAGACCTGACCCGTGTGGATCGACCGGCCGATACCAACGCCTCCGCCGTGATGAATTGATACCCACGTCGCTCCGGATGAGGTTGCGGTGAGTGCGTTCAGGAGCGGCCAGTCGGCAACAGCATCGGAGCCGTCGGCCATCGCTTCTGTTTCGCGGTACGGTGACGCCACCGACCCTGAATCGAGATGGTCCCGACCGATCACGATTGGCGCCTTCACTTTGCCCTCCGCGACAAGCTGGTTGAACAGCAGACCGGCTTGGTGTCGTTCACCATACCCGAGCCAGCAGATGCGTGCGGGCAATCCCTCGAATTCGACTCGCTCTGCCGCGGCATCGAGCCAGGTGTGGAGGTGGGTGTGATCAGGGAACAGTTCTTTCAATGCCTGATCGGTGACGCGGATGTCTTCGGGATCCCCCGACAGCGCTGCCCAGCGGAACGGGCCAAGCCCTTCGCAGAACAGCGGCCGGATGTACGCGGGAACGAAGCCAGGGAATTCGAAAGCGCGCTCGTACCCACCTTTGCGAGCTTCATCGCGAATGGAGTTGCCGTAGTCGAACACTTCGGCGCCTGCGTCCTGAAATTCGACCATGGCCTTCACGTGTGCAGCCATAGAGGCTTGTGCGTCTTTCGTGAAGGTTTCGGGATCGGCCTCGGCTCGAGCGAGTCGATCCTCGACCCGATATCCGATGGGCAGGTATGACAGTGGGTCATGCGCTGAGGTCTGGTCGGTGACGAGGTCAATGGTGACCTCACCTGCACGATGTCGGCGGAGTATCTCGGGAAACACTTCCGCAGCGTTGCCGACGAGACCAACGGACCATCCGCGACGTTCGCGCTTTGCTTGTTGGACGGTTGCGAGCGCCTCATCGAGGTTCTCGGCGATCTCGTCGAGGTAGCGTTTGCCGACGCGTCGTTCCAGTCGTGTGCGGTCCACGTCAACGATCAGGCAGGCGCCGTCATTGAGGGTCACCGCGAGTGGCTGAGCGCCGCCCATCCCGCCGCATCCCGCGGTGAGGGTGATGGTTCCGGCGAGGGGGCCTTTGCCTGTTTCGGGAAGGGTTCGGCCTTCTCCTTGCAGCTTGCGACCCGCTGCGGCAAACGTTTCGAAGGTGCCCTGAAGGATCCCCTGTGTGCCGATGTAGATCCATGACCCCGCGGTCATTTGGCCGTACATCATGAGTCCCTCGGCTTCGAGTCGCCGAAACTCGGGCCACGTCGCCCAGTCTCCCACGAGATTCGAGTTTGCCAGGAGCACCCGTGGGGCCCAGACACTGGTGCTGAACACTCCAACCGGTTTTCCTGACTGCACGAGCATGGTTTCGTCTTCTTCAAGGTCGCGGAGGGTCTCTACGATGGCGTCAAATGCGTCCCAGCTTCGGGCGGCCCGGCCGGTGCCGCCGTACACCACGAGATCGTCGGGGCGTTCGGCAACCTCTGGGTCGAGGTTGTTCATGAGCATGCGCAACGGAGCTTCCGTTTGCCAGCTCTTCGCGCTGAGGTCGGTGCCGCGTGGGGCGCGGACGGGGCGGGCTCCTGCGAGTGCCATGGTGAAACCTTTCGAGCAACGGAATGGAACGAGACATGACGTCGTGGTCCTATCTCACCTCGCCGTTCGTACTCGAACAATGGCCGCGGCCACACCACTGTCCGGAATCCCAGACAGGCAGCGCATGCGGGCACCACCCTGCTCTCGAGGTCCGCCGAGCTCCGTCACCACATCTCGCCGCAGTGTGCGCGTCGCGGGTCGGGCAGTACAATTTTTCCCATACCCTTCACCAGCGACGAGAGGAACACCGTGAAAGGCTTTCGAGAATTCATCATGCGCGGCAATGTGATTGAGCTTGCCGTAGCCGTGATCATTGGTGCCGCGTTCACCTCGATCGTGAACTCGCTCGTCGATGGCATCTTCAACCCGATCATTGCGGCACTCTTCAACGCCGACGAAATCAACAAAGCGGTCTGGCAAATCGGGCCGATCTCACTGGGCGTGGGAGCGGTGCTGGGCGCCGTCATCAACTTCCTCCTGATTGCCGCCGTCGTGTACTTCGCAATCATTTTGCCGATGAACAAGTTCAATGAGGCAATGTATGTGCGCAAACACGGTCACCGCCCGGATGAGGAAGAGGCTGCAGCAACCGAAACCGACCTCCTCACGGAGATTCGTGATCTCCTTGCAGCTCGTGAAGCGCGTGAGGGTCAGGAAGGGGCGGGCCCTCGGGGAAATCACTCCGCGTAAGGTCCATGAAGAGCGCATCTTCGAGGGCACCGCTCGGCCTCACCTGGTAGTCGCGGAGCACGCCAATGCGCTTGAACCCGAGCCGCTCATAGCTTCTGATCGCCCCCTCGTTATGAATGTTCGGGTCGAGTGTGACCCGGCTCATTCCGGCGGCGAACTCGTGCCTGATCGCGAGCGCGAGGGCTTCTTCGCCGAGCCTGCGACCCCGGAAGGCGGTGCCCAAGAAGAGGTGAATCACGGTGGTGGGATACTCCGGATCCTCGCCTCGCAGCACGAGCATGGCTCCCGCACAGGTTCCTGCGACGTCGATGATCCTGGCCGCTGGTTCTTCGATGAATTCTCGGCGAACGCGGTCTCGGGTGTACCCCACCCACCACAGTGAGACTTCCGGTTCACTGAGAATCTCCACGAGTGGTTCCAGGTCGGCCGGTTGTGCCGCTCTGAGGGTGACGCGAGGCCCGATGAGGGGCTCACCGATTCGTTCAGTCATAGAGTCAGCATAATCACCACGCGACACCCTGCACACCACCTCCTGATACCCGAACACCGAGGCATCCGAGCGAGCACCTGGGCACCCTGCACACCACCGACCCCCGTCATGCGCACCCTCTGACCCTCCCCGCGGAACCGTAGACTGTGAAGGTGACCAAACCACAAGAAATTCACGTCAGCGCGGTGGTCATGCACGACCCCGAGGGGCGCGTGCTGCACGTGCGCAAGCGGGGAACACGCACGTTGATGCTTCCGGGTGGGAAGCCAGAAGCTGGTGAAACCGCAGCCGAGACCGCAGCGCGCGAATGCTCTGAGGAGTTGGGGGTCGAGTTCACCGCTGATCGCCTCACCTTTGTCGGCGAATTCCGCGCGGCAGCGGCAAATGAGGCGGGCTGCGACGTGGTCGCTCAGGTCTTTTCGCACCCCTATCTGAGCGGGGTCACCGCTCACGCTGAGATCGATGCGGTTGAGTGGATCCACCCGAGTGATCACCGTGTCGACATCGCCCCGCTCAACACTGAGCAGGTGTTCCCACACCTATTCGGGGTGGCAACACCTGCTCTCAGCGGGAAGGAACCAGATCGACCCGCGAGCGACCCGACAGCTTAGTCGGAGTGCTTCGCGTCTTCCCGCTCGCTGTGCCACTGCTCGTTCAGAGCGAGGAGCACCGCAAACGCCGCCCACAGGATGGCAAGTGGCATCGCCGTATCTTTCCCGTTCCACGTGCTTGACTGCCACATCGCAAACCACTCCGACCCGATCACGATAAAGCCAAAGAACCAGATCGCAAGCCCCATCGCGTACGCACCGTACCCCCAGGCGCGCGCCCGATCATACTCCGCAGCACTTGCGTTTCGTCGCAGGAAGAGCTTGACCCCGCCGATGAGACCGAGCGCTGCAAAGACCGCCTCCGCCAGGATGATGCCGAGATAGCCGACCGTCCACACCCACGGCTCAGTGATGGCCCGCCACATCAGCGCGTTCCCCTCAAACGTGGTATCCATCGACAGCACATGCTTCACGAACTGATAGTTTGAGTCGTAGTCCATCAGGTTGCCCATCAACACGAACAACCCATACAGACCCGCCAAAAAGACCGTAAATGCCTGGATCAGGCGAAGTGGATGCTTCATTGCGTTCCCTTTCTCATAAACACGAGGTCCAACCGAGGCTCAACGTAGTTCTCAAATGAGAGTGCCTGCACGAATTCCCAACCGCTTGCCGCGCGCTCGCGAATGACCTCACGATAGTCGCGTTCGAGCGTCAGCCCCTCACGACGGCGACGTATCGCGATACTCACCACTGCATACTCCTGCATGCCTCCACCTCCTCTTTCTGCTCAGCTTGTCAGCATGACCGCGCGGCGTCAATGGATGAGACGACTGGCGGCGGCAGGTTTCGCGGGAGGAATCGCTTCGAGCAGCGATCGGGTGTATTGCTGAGTGGGATGTTGGTACAGATCCTGACTGTCTGCAGTTTCGACGATTTCGCCCGACTTCATCACCATCACACGGTGGCTCATTTCGTGCACCACTGCGAGGTCGTGTGCAATGAAGAGGTAGGTCAGCCCCAGCTCAATCTGCAGCCGTTTGAGCAGCGTCATCACTTCGGCTTGAATCGATACGTCGAGTGATGCGGTCGATTCGTCGAGGATCAGCACCTCGGGTTCACACGCCAGCGCTCGCGCGATGCACACGCGCTGCCGCTGCCCACCTGACATCTCGTGCGGGTACCGGTCTGCGAACTCCGCGGTGAGGTTCACCTGTTCAAGCAGGTCGTTCACCCGATGGTCCCGCTCGCGCGCCGATGACGCGAGCCGGTGCACGATGATGGGTTCAGCAATCGCGTCCCGCACCCGCATTCGGGGGTTGAGTGCGGAGAACGGGTCTTGAAACACCATGGCAAGTTTGCGGCGCAGCGCTTTGCGCGTCGCACCGCGCGCCGCCAAAAGATCTTCGCCGCCAAGCCGCAGTTCACCCTGCTGCGGTTTCACCTGGCCGGTCAGCGCCCCTGCGATGGTTGATTTACCCGAGCCAGACTCGCCCACGAGCCCCAGGGTCTCACCACGGAACATGTCAAAGCTCACGTCGTTGACCGCGTGCACCCACGTCGGACCAGTGGGAGTTGGCACCTGAAACGACACCGACAGATCGTTCACGGTCAGCAGCGGCTCGTCGCTGACCGGCGCGGGGTCGGGACCTGGCCGCTCAAGCGACGGGCGAGAGGCCAAGAGCCGCTTGGTGTAGGGGTGCTCGGGAGCGTCGAAAATCTCGACGACGGGCCTCTGCTCAACCGCTTCACCCGAGAGCAGCACGGTCACGTCGTCGGCGACCTGGCCGATGAGCCCGAGGTCGTGACTGATCCACACGACCCCCATGCCGCGCTCGGCCTGCAGCCGCTGCACGAGCTCGACGATCTGGGCTTGCGTGGTGACGTCAAGCGCAGTGGTCGGCTCGTCCGCGATGAGCACGTCGGGGTCGCAAGCGAGGGCGACGGCGATCATCACGCGCTGGCGCTGACCGCCCGAGAGCTGGTGCGGGTATGAGCTGAGCCTGCGCTCCGGATCAGGCAGCCCAACCGCTTCAAGCAGTTCGATCGCCCGTTCCCTCGCCGCCGCATGACTGAGCTTCAGGTGTTGTTTGGGGCCTTCGGTGAGCTGCCGTTCCAGGGTGAGCAAAGGGTTCAGCGAGGTGCTCGGGTCTTGAAAGACGAAGCCGACGCGGCGTCCGTGCACGCGGCGCAGTTCGTGTTTCGACGCAGTCAGCAAGTCGTTGCCCGACAGCTGCACCGAACCCGTGACCCGCTGGTGTGGCAGGTCGAGCAGCCGCGTCGCGCTCAACACGCTGACCGACTTGCCCGAGCCAGACTCCCCGACGATGCCCACGGTGTGCCCGCGGTACACGTCGAATGAGACGCCGTGCACAATCTCTTTTGCACCGATGGTGACCCGAAGGTCTTGCACCGAAAAGACAGGTTGCTGCGATTGCGGCATCAGCGGGCACTCCTTTGCTCAATGACACTGCGTCGCTGCGGGTCAAGAATGTCGCGCAGGCCATCACCCACGAGGTTGAAGGCGAGCACGGTCACAAAGATCGCCGCGCCAGGGAACACGCTCAGCCACCAGGCGCTGCCCATGAAGGCCTGCGCCTCAAACAGCATGCGCCCCCACGACGGTTGTGGTGGCTGCACCCCGAGCCCCAGAAACGACAGCGCCGCCTCAGAGAGAATCGCGAACGCGAGCGAGAGCGAGGTTTGCACAATGATCGGCCCCGAAATGTTCGGCAGGATGTGCTTCGCCAGAATGCGCACATGCCCCGTGCCCATCGTGAGCGAGGCCTGCACATAGGGTTCGGTGCGCACGCTGAGCGTGCTGGCCCTGGCGATGCGGGCAAAGATGGGAATGTAGACGACACCGATCGCGATCATCGCGGTGTTCGCGCCAGGGCCGAGCACTGCAACGATGGCGAGCGCGAGGATCAGCATCGGGAAGGCGAACATCACATCAACGACACGCATCAGGGTGCTGTCGACCGGCCCGCCCGCATAGCCCGAGATAATGCCGAGCAGCACGCCGGCAACCAGCGCGATGGCGACGCTGACCACGGCGACGCGAAGCGACACCTGAGCGGACATCACCACCCGCGAGAAGACATCGCGGCCGAGATCGTCGGTGCCAAACCAGTGCACCCCGTTGGGTGGTTGCAACGCGTTCGACACGTCGGTCGCGTTGGTGCCGAACGGTACGATCCAGGGGCCCGCGATGGCGGCGACCGCCATGAGGACGAGCACGATGGTGCCGACGAGACTGATCGGGTTTTTCAAGAACAGCTTCAGGGCCGAACCGCGCGTGGGTGTCGCGCTCTGCACGGCGCTGACAACTGTGGGTGGAACGGTCATGACAGCCTGATCCTCGGGTCAATAAGTGCGTAGAGCAGGTCGACGATGAAGTTCACGATCAAAAAGATGAGGGCGATCAGCAGCACCGCGCCCTGCACGACCGGGTAGTCACGCGCGGCGACCGAGTCGAATACCATGCGCCCGAGCCCGGGCCAGGCGAACACCACCTCGACGACGAGCACGCCGCCGAGCATGGTCGCCATCTGAATACCGATGATCGTGAGCACCGGGATGAAGGCGTTGCGGGCAATGTGCACGCCGACGACGGTGCGCTCGCGCAAGCCCTTTGATTTGGCGGTACGCACGTAACTCATGCCGGTGATCTCGATCACGGCGCCGCGTACGTATCGAGTCATGATGGCGCCTGCGACGAGGCCGATTGTGATTGCCGGGGTAATGACGTGCCGTAACCACCCCTGCGGGTCCTGGCTAAACGCGACATATCCCGAGGATGGCAGCCAGCCCAGCAGACCAGAGAAGAGCGTGATGAGCAGCATGCCCATCCAGAAGTCAGGAATCGACACCCCGAACTGGCTGAACACGCGAACCACGCCATCGCTGAAGCGACCCTCTTTGAGAGCCGCGTAGGTGCCCGCGGGGATCGAGATCAGCAGCGCGATCAAGAGGCCCACGAGCGCGAGCGAGATGGTCGCGGGAAGCCGCTCGAGCAGCAGCTGCGTCACCGGCTGACCGTTGCGAAAGCTCACCCCGAGGTCGCCCGTGACGGCGTGCCCCACATACGCGAAGAACTGTTGAATCAGCGGCTGGTCAAGACCAGATGCCGCGCGCAGTGAGTCGTAGGCCTCTTGCGTGTAGCGGGTGCCGAGCGCGATGCGCACCGGGTCGCCGGGCACGAGGTGAATCAGCAAGAACACCAGCACGAGCACCCCGAAGAGCACGATCGCGGTGTGCAGCAGCCTGCGCAGCAAAAACTTCAGCACTGCCCCGCCCCGCACCGTGTTGCGTGCGGGGCGGGGCGAGCTGGTCGCGGGGTTCGCGGCAGTGTGTGTCATCGGTGACTTCCGTGAGCTGGCGGCTCGGCCTAGTTGCTGAGACTCACGCCCGCGAACCGCACCGCGCGGTCAGGAAGCACGGTGTAGTTCTGCAGCGAATCGTTCCATGCCTGGATGACGGACGGGTTATAGAGGTACACGTAGCTCGCATCGTCGGCGATCATCGTCGCGGCCTCCGCGTAGAGCGCCTTGCGCGCCTCATCATCGGTTTCGACACGGCCCTCGTCGAGCAGGCGGTCAACCTCGGGATTGCTATACCCCTGCGCGTTGCTCGCACCGTCAGTGTGGTGCTGCGCGTAGTAGAAGTCATCGGGATCAATGTTGCCGAGCCAGCCCATCATGAGCATGTCGAAGTTGCCGTTGTTCTGCTCATCGAGCCAGGTCGCGAAGTCTGGCTGACGAATCGACACGTCAACGCCAATCTGGCTCAGGTTGTCGGCGATGATCTGTGCGGCGGTCACGGTTTCGGGGTAGTCCGAGGTGACGAGCAGATCCATGGTGAAGCCGTCGACGCCAGCCTCGTCGAGCAGTTGCTGCGCCTGATCGAGGTCGGTGCGGTAGGTGTCATATGGGGTTGCCCAGAAGCTCTGCTCAGGGATCGCGAGCTGGTTCACGTCAGCGGTGCCGTAGCCTGCGACCTGCGCGATAGCGTCGCGGTCGATCGCAAAAGCGATGGCCTGGCGCACGCGCGCATCGTTGTAGGGCTCGTTGGCCTGGTTCATCGCGAGGTACCAGTAGTCGGTGCTGGGCACAATGCCGAGGTTCACCCCGTCGGTCTCGAGCTGCGCGACCTGCTGGGTGGGAATCGAGTCGGTCCAGTCAATTTCGCCGCTCTTGAGCGCGGTCACCGCGGTGTTGCCCTCAGAGATGAACCGAAAGTTGACGCCGGCAATCTCGGGTGCGCCGCCCCAGTAGCTCTCATTCGACACCAAGCCGATTGAGTCACCCTGGGTGTAGCGATCGATTGAGAAGGGCCCCGTGCCGATCGGGTTCGTGGTGATCTCGCCGCTTTCGACGTTGGCCTGCTGCACGATCGCGAGGCCCTTGAACCCGCCGAGGCTCGACAGCAGGTTGGGGGTGGGCTGGGCGACGCGGATCACAACCGTGAGGTCATCCGGCGCCTCGATCGATTCAATGGCGCTCAGCTTCCACGCGTTCGCAAGCTCTTCGTCGATAATGCGCTCGTAGGAGTACACGACATCGGCCGAGGTGAAGGGAGTGCCGTCGTGGAACTCGACGCCCTCGCGCAGGGTGAAGGTCCACTCGAGCTGGTCATCGCTCAGCTCCCAGCTCTCTGCGAGAGCCGGCACCATCTCAAGGTTCTCGTCGGTCATCACCAGGGTGTCGTAGATGTTCTCAAGCACCTGGAATGAGAAGTATGAACTCGTCTTGTGAGGGTCCAGCTGATCGGGCTCACCCGCGATCGCCGCCTGCAGCACACCGGTGCCGGTGGCCGCGCCGTCTCCGATATCGACGGCCTCGCCGGTCGAGCAGGCGGTGAGGCCAAGGGCGCCGGCGAGCACCAGTCCCATCACTAGCTTTCGTGTCTTCATTGGCACTTTCCTCATCTCAATCAGACTCAGCACACGCTCCGTGTTTCATCATTTATATGATAGTTTCATCATTATTTCAACAATCATGTGAACACCGGAGCCATTCTGTGACCTATTCCATCGCCGTGAGCATTCCCGAAGCGAAACTGCTTGGCGCCGCTACGGCAAGCCGCTCGCTTGCGGTTGGCGCAGGTGTGCTCGCGATTCGGGCAGGCGTCGGAATCGTCATAAGTCAGGCCTACACGAATCGCTCGCTGCGCGGCTACGCCCTTGACTTACTGGAAGCGGCATGCTCACCCAACCACATTATTGCGACTCTGCCCGAGGTCGACCCGCACCCCGAACTGCGCCAGGTGGCGGTCATGAGTCAGGCGGGTGAGGCGGCCACCCACACCGGCGAGGTGTGTACCGGAGCCGTCGCGACGCGGATCGCCACGATCCCTGCTCGCAAGGATCACCCGGCTGCCCACGTCGTACTCGCCGGGAATTTCCTGACCAGCGAAACCGTCACCGATGCCATGCTCGAGGCATTTCGCTCGCACCCAGTCGCGACCACCCCAGAAGCCCTCGCTGAGCAGCTGATTCGCAGCATCAAGGCCGGCGAATCAGCGGGCGGTGACTCGCGGGGCAAGCAGTCAGCGGCCGTGGTTGTGGCGCACGACGCACAGACCCCTGAGGGGCTCTCAGTCGACCACCTTGACCTTCGCGCCGACGACCATGAGCAGCCCGCAGACGAGCTGCTGCGGCTGCTCGAGCTGCACCGGAGCCGTTGAGGTGCGCATGCGTCTACTCGAACGGCGTCACTGCCCCGATCACCACGCACGGCGCGTCCGTCGCGTTCGCCCACCAGTGCGGCTTCGAACACACGTAGGTCATCGAGTCACCCTGGGCGAGCTCGACGCGGCGATCGCCGTGCATCACAGTGAGCACCCCCGATTCGACGGTCACACACTCGGTGCCCAGGTGACGAAACGCTTTGCCCTCGTTCGTGAATCCCGGCGGCAGGGTGCTGCGAATCACCTGCAGCGCGCTGTGCGTCGTGGGCGTCAGCAGCTCGCGCACGACGCGCTGACTCTCGGGCTGTTCTTCGAGCATGGGCAGTTGACGTCGCTCGCCCGCGCGCACCACCGCGTCTTGCTTCGGCTCAGACTCGCTGAGCAGCGCGGGCAACGACAGGTCGAGCGCCTCAGCGAGACTGCGCAGCGCGGCATAGGTGGGGTTACCAAGCCCCCGCTCCAGCTGACTGATCAGCCCAAAGCTGACCCCGGCGCGCGAGCTCAGCGCCTCGAGGCTCAGGCCGCGCCGCTGCCGCTCGCGTCTCAGCTGTGCGCCGATCGCCGCGAGTTCTGTGCCGACGCTGGCCTTTCTCGTTTCCATGACCCCAGGTTAGTCGCATAGGAGCATCGCATGAACAGCGAAGCCCACCTGCCACAGCCCGGCACCCCCTCTGACATCGACGCGCTCGCGAACCAGTGGGCGACGACGCTCGCCCACAAGAACCCAGCCATTGCCATCAAGTTGGGTCACGAACCTGACGGCTTTGCCGACTACTCCCCCGAGGGTGTTGCGTCGCTCGTGGCCGAAGCGCGCCAGCTGCGTGCTGCGGTGGAGGCAGCGGCAGCATCCCGGCTCGAAGATCGCGTCACGAAACGAGAGCTTGAGCGCGAACTTACCCAGCTGATCCGCGAGCACGAGGCCGGCCTGCTCGTGGGAGATCTCAACGTCATTGCGTCACCGGCGCAAGAGATTCGCAACTCGTTTGACCTCTTGCCCCGTGACACCGAACGCGACTGGCTTCGAGTCGTGCACCAGCTGGCTGCGGTACCCCAAGCGCTCGACGGGGTGCGTCGTGGGCTCACCGCCCGCGCGGCTTCACCACACCCGCCACCGCAGCGCCAGGCGGTCGCAGTTGCCGAGCAGTCGCGGCGCACCG
>CAZJOZ010000018.1:0-25883 GCA_964547775.1 uncultured Leucobacter sp. | reverse complement strand
CGAGTCGTCGGTGGCGACGGCGTCAACGACACCACCAGCCCCCAAGATACGAGCTGCTGCGTCGGTGAGGTATTTCTCACCCTGTGCGTTGTTGGTGTCGATTTCTGCGAGTGCCTGTTCGAGCGCTGCTCGGGCGAACACGTAGATGCCACCATTGATCTCAGTGATGCGGCGCTGCGCTTCGGTGGCGTCTTTTTCTTCGACGATGCCATGCATCGCACCGTCAGCGTCACGCAGAATACGACCAAGCCCGGTCGGGTTCTCGAACACTGCCGAGAGCAACGTCATGCTGCGACCGTGCTCGCGGTGGCCCCGCACAAGTCGTTCGAGGGTGGGAACGTCAATCAACGGCACATCCCCGCTGAGCACCACAATCGACCCGTCGAAATCCCCGGGGAGCGAAGCAACCGCAAGTTCAACCGCGCGGCCGGTGCCTGGCACATCGTCTTGGTCAACGATGATGGTGTCGGGCGCGTGGTCAAGGATCGCTGCCGCCACCTGTTCGCGCTCATGACGCACCACCGCAATCACCGCATCGGGCTTCAACCCTGCTGCGGTATCGAGGACGTGTGCAATCAGTGAGCGGCCGCCGATGCGGTGGAGCACCTTCGGCAACGACGACTTCATGCGCGTGCCTTGTCCAGCTGCGAGAATCACCACTGCGAGCTTGTCCGCCATGTGCGCTACCTTTCAAATCGTGAAGGTCGCTCCGCCCCTAGGATTCGAACCTAGACTTCACAGCTCCAAAGGCTGTCGTGCTGCCATTACACCAAGGCGGATCGTGCGTGCGCATCATGCGATGCCCGAGCACCCCATCTATTCTGGCAGACTTCGCGAGTGAAAATGACCGCGATAATGGAAGTGTGAAACAAGAAGACGAGGTTGACCGTATTTTGCGAGAGTGGGCAGCCGCACGCCCAGACCTCGATATCGCCCCGCTCGCGGTGTTTTCGCGGATGACTCGCATCACAAAACACATTGATCGAGTCCGGGTGCAAGCGTTTGATCGCAGTGGTCTTACCGCCTGGGAATTTGATGTGCTTGCGGTGCTTCGCCGTGGCGGATCGCCCTACCGGCAGAGCCCCAAAGTGCTGGTGAAGCAGACCATGGTCTCAAGCGGCACCATGACGAACCGTATTGATCGTCTGGTCGAACGAGGTCTCGTACGGCGACTCACCGACCCCAACGATGGGCGGGGTGTGCTCGTCGAAATGACGGAACAAGGGCAGACCCTGGTCGATGCCGCGATGACACGACTGGCTGATGCCGAGGAACGCCTCATTGGTGGCATGCCTCGTGCTGAGCGCGAGCGCCTCGCGACCCTGCTCCGCCACCTCGCGCTCAGCGTTGATCGCTTCGAACTAGGCACGGAGTAGGCATTCGTCGCGATGCGACGAATGATTCCCTCAGCATCGAAGACTCCCGCATACACACACAACGGGGGCGAGAATCTCGCCCCCGTTGTGTGCACGTTCGTCGAAGTGGACCTTAACGTTCGCTCACCCGTCCGAACAGGTTTGCAACCGGAGCGAGTACCAGCGGCCGTGCGGCCCAGGTCACCGCTGCCGTCACCAGCAGTCCGAGTACAAAGAGCCAGAATCCCAGCCAACTGATCTCAGGCGTGCCCACAAACATGTGGTTCAGATTCTTCAGTGCACCGGTGGTGAAGACCAGGAACACGTGAATGAGAATGAACAGCACAAAGAACAGCATCGTTGGGAAGTGGATCGCACGTGCCACGGGTGCGGGGTAGAACTTGTTGAGCTTCTCCGCGTTGGCTGGCCACCACTCGCTCATGCGCACACCGGTGATAATCGCCAGCGGTGCCGCGATAAACACCACGGTGAAGTACATGATCTGCTGCAGCGAGTTGTAATTCACCCAACCATCTTCGATCGGCCATTCAAGGGTGAGGTATTGCAACATCGCACTGAGCGCGTTCGGGAACACTTCCCAGCTGGTGGGCACGATCCTCGCCCAGTGACCGGTGATGAACATCAGTACCACGAATGCGAGACCGTTCACCACCCAGAGCACATCAATCGAGGTGTGCAGCCACAAATAAATGCTGATCTTCTTCCCGCCCTTCTTCGGGGTGAAGAATGCATCTGGCTTCTGTTGCTGTCGCACCAAGAGGCCTGAACGGATGATCATCACCATCATGAAGAAGTTCAAGAAGTGCGTCCAGCGCACCCACGCGGGGAATCCGGGATCAACGAATTCAGGGAGCGGGTACTCACCCGGGTAGCGTGCCATGAACTCTGGAACGCCAGGCAGAGTGGTCACACCGCGTGCGGCCAACACGATGATGCCGGCCGCAACCACTGCGCCGCCACCCCAGAGCACCGCGAGCTTGATCCATTGGCCAAGAGTACGACTGCCAAGCATGATCGGCTCACGCTTTGGTGTGACTGGTTTCTGCGGTGAGGCGGCCTTCGCAGGTGCCGTACCTGCCGGTGTAGCCTGCGCTGCTGGTGTAGCGACCGTCGCCGGCACGGGCTCCGAACTCGAATGCTCCGCAACCGATGTTTCGCTGTCGACTGTTGCTCGAGCCGGCGCCGCAGGTGCCTCCAACGCGGAAGGTGGGGTCGATGCTGACTCTGGGGGCGCATCATGCGCCGTGACAGAGGCAGTGGCCGGTTCAGCGATAGCGCGCTCGACGGTCACCGTTTGCGCCGCTGGCCAAGGTTCACCCCCAGGCGTACGCGGAAGCCCCTGACGCAGGGTCACCTCTTCGCTGCGGGTTGCCGCTGGCGTTGCAGGTGCTGATTGCGTCGGAGACGTCGCTTCTGGGGTCACCTCCTGTGGCGCAGGGGTTGCCTCCGGCCTGCCTAGGTCAGCTGCGGAATCGGTAGGGAGAGCGGCGGCTTGTGCAGCAGACGCTCCGTCTCCCGCACTCGCTGGAGCACCAACGACCTGAACGGTACCGGCCGGAGGCCATGGGTCACCGCCGGGCGTTCGCGGTAGGCCTTGGCGCAGGGCGACATCCAGGGCCGCTCCCGCCACAGCGCCGGTCGCGCCCGGGGTCATTGCCGGAGCAGCCGGTGCGATGTTGCCCGCCTCGGCCGGAGACACCGCCGCCACATCGGCGCTCGCAGCACCGGGTACCGATGCTTCAGCGTGTGCCGTTTCCACGGCGACCTGGGGCGCCGCTTCCTGCGCTGCGGGCGGGGACGCGGCAAGCGCTTCGCCTTGCACCGCCCCGTCGACGTCAGGCCACGCTGGACCTCCCGGTACCCTCGGCAACCCTTGCCGGATGGACTTCGAGAAGGTAGCCACCGCTACGCCTTCAGCTTCTCGATCTCGGCGATCAGTGCCGGCACGACGGTGAACACGTCACCAACCACGCCGAAGTCGGCAACCTCGAAAATTGGCGCATCAGCATCCTTGTTGATCGCAACGATGAATTTTGAGGTTTGCATCCCTGCTTTGTGCTGAATCGCGCCGGAAATGCCAAGCGCCACATACAGCTGCGGAGACACCGACACACCGGTCTGACCGACCTGATACGTTTGCGGCACCCACCCGGCGTCAACAGCCGCACGGGAAGCGCCTACCGCGGCGCCGAGGGCGTCAGCAAGTTGCTCAACCAGCACGAATTGTTCCTTCGCGCCCAGTCCACGGCCACCAGAAACGACCGTCTTGGCTCCACGAAGCTCAGGGCGGCTTCCGCCAGATTCAGCGGGATCGATCGAGGTGATTTCGGCAACACGCGCATCGCTCTGCGGCAGGTCAAGGGTGAGGACATTCGCGGGCTGCGCTGACGCCCGTGCTTCCAGTGTGGCCTGACGCACCGTGATGACGGGTGCACTGTGGGTGACCGCCGCACCAACCGTATATGCGCCGCCGTATGCGGAGACCTTCGCAATCACGCCCTGCGAGTCGCGCTCAACCGCAATCGCATCAGCGATCACGCCCGAGCGAGTGCGAGCGGCAAAACGCGCTGCCGCGTCGCGACCTTCTACCGAGTGTGAGACGAGCACTGCATCCGGCTGCACCAGTGCCGCCGCGGCAGCCAGCGCATCAGCAGCACGGCTTGTGACGACCTCCGCAGCATCAGCGCGGAGCACGGCGCTGGCGCCCAGCTCGGCGGCCTGTGCTGCCACCGCTTCGTCATTGGTTACCACCACTGCAACCGGCGTGCCGATGGTTGATGCCCCACCAAGCAGGGCTGCCGAGGATTTCGCAAGCGAGCCGTCGGGAGCGGTATCAAGCAGGACCAGAATCGAGTCTGCAGCAAAGTTCATAATCGTGATTCCTTTCAGACTCGGTTAGACCAGGCGATTTTCGGCGAGGAACGCGGCAAGTTGCTGAGCGGCATCGCCTTCGTCGGTGATCTTGACGCCAGCGGCGCGAGCAGGGCGTTCGGTAATAGAGATCATGATGGTGCGAGCGGGAGTCATATCGTCTGCGTCGATGCCGAGATCGGCGAGCGATTTCACCTCAAGCGGTTTCTTCTTCGCAGCCATGATCCCCTTGAAGTTCGGGAATCGCGCATCTGGCAGCGCTTCGGTGATTGAGATCACGGCCGGCAGGCTGGTTTTCGCTTGCACGGTTGCCTCGTCAGACGCACGCGATCCTGAGACTTCATCTGCGCTGATCGCGACCGAGCTGAGGTTGGTGAGGTGGGGCACGCCGAGGTGTTCGGCGAGCATTGCGGGCAGCATACCCGCTGAGCCGTCCGTTGACTGATTCCCTGCGATCACGAGGTCAAAGCCTTCGGCCTTCAATGCCGCGGCCAACACTTCAGAGGTCAATCCCAGATCTGCACCAACCAAGGACTCATCAACAATGTGCGTTGCTGAAGCAGCGCCCATTGCAAGGCCCTTTCGAACGCTGGCAGTTGCCGTCTCGGGAGCCATCGACAACACCGTCACTTCGGTGCCCTCGTGAGCGTCTGCGTATGACAGGGCCACCTCAAGTGCGCGTTCGCCAATCTCATCGACGACATTATCGCCACCAGCTCGCTCAGCAAGGCCGGTTTCGAGATTCAGGGTGCGCTCACCGTAGGTGTCGGGCACTTCTTTCAGCAGTACGACGATCTTCATGATTTCCAGTCTCTAATTGAATTCCGACAAATTCGCCCAAACGCAAAGATACACGACCACCCCATGCGGCATGCCGCCCGACCAGAGCGAATAACCGATCGGGCGGCAGCAGAGGGCTATTTTCCGATGAGCTGTCGTGACACGAGCTCTCGCATCACTTCGTTGGTGCCGCCATAGATGCGGTGCACGCGGGCGTCAAGGAACGCACGCGCGATCGGATACTCGGTGATGTACCCGTAGCCACCGTGCAACTGCACACCCTGGTCAAGCACCTCCCACTCACGTTCCGTGGTCCAGAACTTCACCTGAGCAGCTTCTTCTGCGGTGAGCTTGCCTTCCGCGTACAGCTCCATCGCGCGGTCGACGTAGGCCCACATCACGTCCACCGTGGTTGCCATGTCCGCCAAACGGAAGCGAGTGTTTTGGAACCCGGCGATCGGCTGCCCGAACGCCATGCGCTCCTTGGTGTAGTCCAGCGTCCACTTGTACGCCGCTTCGGCAGCTGCAGCGGCGGATACCCCAATTGATAGGCGTTCCAGGGGAAGGTTCATCATCAGTTGCACAAACCCATGGCCCTCCACTCCGCCAATGAGGTTCTCTTCCGGAATGAACACATCAGTGAACGACAGTTCCGCAGTGTCCCACCCGTGGAACCCCATCTTGCTGAGCTTCTTGCCGTGGTCGAACCCTTCCATGCCGTTTTCGACGATGACGAGGCTGAAGGCATCGGGGCGATTGCCCTCGCCGGTCTTGACAAAGGTCACCACAATATCTGCAGTCTTGCCCGACGAAATGAACGTCTTTGCACCGTTCAGCAGGTACCCGCCGTCGACCTTCTTCGCGTTGGTTGTGACGCCACGCAGATCACTGCCCGCGCCGGGATCGGTCATTGCAAGCGCACCCAGCACTTCACCGGTAGCCATTCGTGGCAGCCACTTTTCTTTTTGTGCCTGGGTTCCCATGTGCACGAGGTAGGGTACGGCGAGGTCGTCCTGAATTCCCAGAGCACCAGCGAGCGAGCCCTGCCCCGCGCCGATGACCTCTTCGCTCACAATCGCACGGAATCGGTAGTCCTGGATCATTCCCGCTCCACCGAACTCTTCCGGCACTGACAGGCCGATCAAACCCTGCTCGCCTGCCGCAAGCATGGTGTCGCGGTCAACCTCACCATCGCGTTCCCACTGCTCCCGCTTTTCGTTGGTTGCGTAACGACGCAGGAACTCCTTCACCACATCACGGAACGCCTCGTGATCCTCGTCATAGATTTTTCGTTGCATTGTTGCCTGCCTTTCTGTCGGTTCCCGACCAGGCCTCGATGCCTCATCAGGGTGAATAGTGTGAAGTACTGCGGCGGTTATCGCTCAGGCGATTTCGCCCGCGGCAACAGTCTCTGCCAGGGTATGCACTTTGGCAAGATGGTGCGCACCGAAGAAGTCAGCTTCTGTGAGTCGACGCTCGTCTTCGTCAGTGAGCGTGTCATGGCCGAGCACCGCGGTCACCATGATCGAGTGCATATACCCGCCAGCGAGCAAGCTCAGGAGTTCTTGGTATGGCACTGACACCGCAAACACGTCTCGCATCTTCCCTGCCGAGGCCTGCGCTGCGAGCGTCTCGGTGGCTCGAGTAGCTGCCGCCATTGCTCTGCCCATCCGCTCAACCGTGGCTTGTGCGACCGGATGGTCAAACCCTGCAAGCTGCTCAAGCTGCGCCTTCATCATCCCGAGCAGTTCGCCTGCGGTTTTGCCGCCGTCACGCAGGATCTTGCGCCCCACCAGATCGTTCGACTGAATTGCGGTGGTGCCCTCATAGATCGGAGTGATACGGGAGTCCCGGAAGTGCTGGGCAGCGCCGGTCTCCTCGATGAAGCCCATTCCTCCGTGCACCTGAATCGCATCTGACGTGATCTGCACCGACTCCTCGGTGCCCCACGACTTCAAGATCGGAGTGAGAAATTCAGCCAGAGCCTTATTGTTCCCTTCGTCTTCGCGGTCGAAGAGGTCCGCAGCAAAGACGACGAGCGCACGCAGCGCCGAGATACGGCTCGCCATTGACAGCAAGAGTCGCCGCACATCAGGGTGGCCCGCGATTGGGGTGCCGTCAGGCAGACCAAGAACCGCTCCTTGCACTCGACCGTGTGCGTAATCATTTGCACGTTGGAACGCCCGCTGAGAGAGTCCCAGCCCTTGCACGCCCATGCCAAAGCGGGCCTCGTTCATCATGACGAACATACCGATCAGCCCCTGATGCAACTCACCCACGAGGTATCCGGTCGCTTCTTCATATTGCAGCACGCACGTTGGGCTCCCGTGAATGCCGAGCTTATGCTCGATGCCGACCGTGGTGACCGTGTTGCGTGCACCAAGCGACCCGTCGGGGTTCGGCAGATACTTTGGCACGAGGAACAGCGAGATGCCGCGGTGCCCTTCCGGCGCCCCCTCGGTACGAGCAAGGACGAGGTGCACGATGTTTTCGGCAACATCATGGTCACCCCAGGTAATGAAAATCTTCTGTCCCGTGACGGCCCAGCTTCCGTCACCGTTCTCACGCGCCATGGTTCGCACAGCGGCGAGATCGGTACCAGCCTGCGGCTCGGTAAGGTTCATTGTGCCGGTCCACTCGCCGCTGACCATCTTCGGCAGATAGAAGTCACGGAGTTCTTTCGACCCGTGGGCGGTGAGTGCGCGGATGGCCCCAAGGCTCAGGCCCGGGCACAGAGCGAGCGCCATGTTAGAGGCGTTCCAGAACTCACTGAGTGCGCTCACCACCGTGGTCGGGAGCCCGTCGCCGCCGGCTTCTTCGGTAGCCGCAGCCGACAACCATCCTGCTTCAACGTATTGACGGTACGCCTCCTTGAACCCCTCAGGCAGGGTCACGACACCATCTGCGAAGGATGCCCCTACTCGATCTCCGACGGTATTGAGCGGTGCGAATACTTCCGCTGCCATCTCCCCTGCCGCGGAAATAGCGTCGATGGCGTCTTCCGCTGTGAGCGCACCTCCCGTTGCACGGGACACGATGTCGGTGCCAAAAGCCTCGCCCAGCAAGAATGCGTACTCGCGCACCGGCGGAACATAGCTCCCCGGTTCACTTGATACGAGGGCTGACAATCGGTCATTCACCATGTGAGATCTCCATCGTTCATCGCGCGACTTGGCCGTCGCCGCGTCTGCCTAGCAGTATGCCTGAGACTGCGTGTCGACACAAGTAAACCCCTGAAAAATTGGGGTGAACCACAAATATACGAGAAGTATTTGGCAGAGAGTGAGACTGAGTGTCACCTGTGCTACCGTCAGCTTCATGATCGCTCACACCACCACTGCCAGCCTGAAGAAGGGCGAGTATCCCGCAGCAGAGGCAGCCGCTGCGGTGCGCTACCTAGCTGAACATGGGTACGAGACCACCACAGCAGGTGAACTGGCTGACGCGATCGGCATAAGCCGCAGCACCTTCTTTCGACGGTTTGGGAGCAAAGAAGATGTGGTCTTCGCCGACCACGATCTCGCAGGAATTCGACTTGAACATCTCCTTGCCGACGTCACCCTGAGCCCGGGTGATGCGATCATTCGCGCGGCATTGGAGGTGTTGCATACGCTTACCCGCGATCGCGCAACCGCGAGACTCCGCTGGGAACTCCTGCGCCAAAACCCCTCTCTGCGCGAACGCGAACTCGTCCTCACGCACCGATACGAGCGTGACTTTGCAAAATACTTGGCCTCCAGAGTTCCCGCAAGCACGCCTGAGTGGGTGCCGATCGCGATCGCCGCGGCCGTGGTAGCCGTGCACAACGCGGCTCTGAGGCAATGGCTCCGCACCGATGATTCTCGCGCGCTGACCACACTCGAACGGGAACTCCACGAACTGATCGCACGATTCTCGCCCTGGTTCGGAGGACCTGAACGACCCTCTCGGGTGATGATCGCCAGTTTTGACGCGGATGCGACTCCCGAAGAGGTGATGCGGGCCGTCGCTGCACAACTCGGCACACCTCACGCTCAAGAAGCGCCCTAACTCACAAGCGAACGCGGGACTTTCGCGTTGCCCAGACGCTCCGCCAAGGAACACTCAGGGCACCCTGATTTGACGCGCAAAACACTCACCTGATAAAAAAGTACCGTCCGGCCGGTACAGTTTTACCGGCCTCAGAGGGGCGTACAGCCCACAGTCGCGTCAGGTGGAGTACAGGTGAGCGGAATCAGCCCAGCACGCCGTTGGGGCGCCTTGACCGTATTGGTCGGCTCCATCCTCTTGCTCGCGATCGACGGCACCGTGCTCTACCTTGCCGTCCCCTCGCTCGCGGAAGACCTGTCTCCCACCGCCAATCAAATCCTGTGGATCGGCGACATTTACTCCCTCGTCATTGCCGGACTTCTCGTCACCATGGGAAATGTTGCCGACCGAGTCGGCCGAAAGAAACTCCTCCTCATTGGCTCCGCCGCGTTCGGCATCGCCTCTGCCCTCGCAGCCTTCGCGCCATCCGCGGAGATTTTGATTGCCGCTCGCCTGCTCCTCGGCATCGCGGGAGCGACCATCATGCCTTCAACGCTCTCGCTTATTCGGAATATCTTTACCGATCCCGTTGAACGGACACGAGCAATCGCCATTTGGTCAGCGTCAGCCGCCGCAGGAATCGCGCTTGGGCCACTCGTCGGCGGAGTCCTCCTTGAACACTTCTGGTGGGGGTCAGTGTTCCTCATCAACATCCCCGTCATGGTTGCGATGTTGGTGTTCGGATCATGGCTCCTCCCCGAGTCGAAGGACCCACACCCGGGGCCGTTCGATCTGCTCTCGAGTGCCCTATCAATGCTCGCAATCATCCCGATCGTTTACGCGGTGAAACAACTCGCCAACGGCAGTTTCGGGATCACCGGGGCCATCGCGCTCGGCACCGGCGTCATTGGCGCCATCCTGTTCGCGCGTCGGCAACGCCGCTCGTTGGCCCCCATGATCGATCTCACGCTGTTCCGCAATCCTTCATTCAGCGGTGCGGTGCTCGTGAACTTTATCTCGGTTTTTGCACTCACCGGCGCCCTGTTCTTTTTCTCGCAGTACCTTCAACTCGCGCGAGGACTTTCTCCCCTGCAGGCGGGTCTCGCCGAGCTCCCGATTGCGCTCGCGGGAATGCTCGCGATCGCAGCGGTCGGGTTTCTCCTTCGCACCCTCGGCCTTGGTCGGGCAATCGCGCTCTCGATGATCACCGCAGCGCTCGGCCTTGCGCTGCTCTCACTGGTGGAACACGGACCGCTCGTCTGGGTTATTGTCGTACTCATCCCGCTCGGTCTCGGCATCGGCATCGCCGAAACGCTCAGTGTCGACGCCGTCGTCTCAGCGGTCCAACCGGAAAAAGCTGGCGCTGCCGCCTCGATCTCTGAAACAGCCTATGAATTAGGTGTCGCACTCGGTATCGCCCTGCTCGGTTCGGTCATGACCGCGCTCTACCGCTGGTACCTCGTCCTGCCACAGACAACCGATACCGACCTTGCTGCAGCAGCCGAAGACTCGCTTGCATCCGCAGTAGCCACACTGGCTCCACACAGCGCCGAACTCACCCTTGCCCGAGACGCGTTCGTATCCGCCATGCAAACCACCACGCTGCTGGCGGGGGCCCTCGTCGCGCTCGCCGCGGTCGTTGCCTGGCGTTTCATTCCGAGTACCACCCCTGATCTTCCCACCCACACCGATCGAACACCGCATCTCTAGGGAACCCAGCCACACAAACGAGGAGGCGACCATGGCACGCACCGCAGGACGCAACGCCGAAGACACCAGACGGCAGATTCTCGACGCAGCCGGCAACCTCTTCGGCGTTCACGGTACGGGGGTGTCCCTCGCTGACGTGGCGCGGGCTGCTGGGGTTTCAAAGGGTGGCCTGCTCTACCATTTCCCGAGCAAGGATGAACTCCTCGCAGGCCTAGCCCATCACCTGATGGCACAGTTTCGTGCCGATGTTGAGCAAGCCGCACAGTCCGAACCAGAGGGCACACCGGGCCGACTCACCCGCGCCTACATTCGGGTGTGCTTTGCCGAAGCATCCGATGTGACGAATCTGCAGGATTACCTCGCGCTCGCGGTCAATTTGATGGTTGAACCGGGGCTCATTGAGCTCTCACGTGCTGATGCGGCGAGGTGGCGAGAGGACCTGTTTGCCGATGGGATCGACGCTCGGGCGGTTCGCATGATCATCGCTGCGACGGACGGCAGCTACGCCTCTCCGCTGTGGGGGGCCGTACTGAGCGATGAGGACCGATCCGCACTCGAGGCCGACCTTCTCGCGCTCACGCGCCCGAGCACGTAAGCCCGCACAACACACGAACCGCACACGAGCTCATCCCGTGTGACACTCGGCAATCAGCCTTCAAGCAGTTCGCTCAGCTCCAGCCATCGTTCTTCGAGGGACGTCACCTCGTCTTCGAGCGCGGTAATTTTCGCCATTTCAACCGCCAACAGTTGATAGTCGGCCTGGTCAAGCTCCGCGAGTCCCTCTCGTGACTGAGTGATCTCTGCCTGCATTTTCTCCATTTTGCGCTCGACTGCGGCACGTTCTTTCTCCGCCGCACGAAGTTCTGCGCCCGACAACGTCGGAGCTGAAACGCCGTGCGCAGCGCCGGTGGCTTCATCGGCCGAATGCACGGCACGCTGGTTCGCTCCCGCTGCCCCTTCTGCGACGTTCACCTTCGCACGTCGCTGCTCCATTTCTCGCAGCGTCAAGTACTCATCGACCCCTCCGGGCAGGTGTCGCAATCGGTGATCCAGGATCGCATACTGTTGATCGGTCACACGCTCTAAGAAGTATCGGTCGTGCGACACCACGATCAGGGTGCCCGGCCACGAGTCGAGCAAGTCCTCGATCGCAGCGAGCATGTCGGTGTCGAGATCGTTGGTTGGCTCGTCAAGGATGAGCACATTGGGCTGGTTCAGCAGGATCAGCAGGAGCTGCAGACGCCGTTTCTGCCCACCCGAGAGATCTTTTACCGGAGTGGAGAGCTGGGCGCTCGTGAACCCCATCCGTTCGAGCATCTGCCCGGGGGTCAGTTCTTGTGCCTTTGAGCCAGACCCCACCGTGAAGCTCGTGCGCAACCGGGAGATCACCACCCGTACCGGCTCATGCAAGTGTTCTGCTAACTCATCGAGTCGCTGCGTCAGCGTCGCCACTTTCACGGTTTTTCCGCGCTTCACGCGCCCGCTGGTCGGCTCGACTGTGCCTGCGATAAGGCCGAGCAGCGTCGATTTCCCCGCTCCATTGATCCCGAGAATGCCGGTGCGCTCCCCCGGCGCAAGGAGCCATTCAACGCCTTCCAGCACGGTCCGATCACCGTAGCTCACTCCGACGTCAATCAGGTTCACCACTTCTTTGCCAAGCCGCTGCACCGCGAGTGATTGCAGCGCAACACGATCACGAATTTCCGGCACATCTGCGATGAGCTCATTGGCGGCTTCGATACGGAACTTCGGTTTCGAAGTGCGTGCGGGAGCACCGCGCCGCAGCCAGGCCAGTTCCTTTCGAGCAAGGTTCTGGCGCTTCTGCTCGATTGCTGCGGCCTGACGGTCTCGCTCGACCCGCTGCAGAATGTACGCGGCATACCCGCCCTCGTACGAGTCGACAACGCGGTCGTGGACCTCCCAAGTCAGGGTCGCAACCTCGTCTAAGAACCAGCGATCGTGGGTCACCACCAGCAGGGCACCCGCATTGGCCGGCCACCGTCGCTTCAGGTGTGAGGCGAGCCACGAGATCGCTTCAACGTCAAGGTGGTTCGTGGGCTCATCGAGCGCGAGTACTTCCCAGTCCCCCGCAAGCAACCGGGCAAGGGCAACGCGGCGTCGCTGCCCTCCGCTGAGCGCGTCGACCGGTGCGTTCCAGTCAAGATCGCTCACCAAGCCCGCAATAACCTCGCGTACTCGCGGGTTCCCTGCCCACTCGTGCTCGGCTGTGTCACCGACAATCGCGTGGCCCACGGTCTCGTTCGGGGCGAAGCGATCCTCTTGATCGAGTACGCCGATGGTCACTCCGCTGCGGCGAGTCACGCGGCCGCTATCGGGTTCTCGTTTTCCCGCAAGCATCATGAGCAGGGAAGATTTTCCATCCCCATTCCGCCCGACGATGCCAATGCGGTCACCCTCGGCGACACCGACGGTCACCGAATCAAAGACTACTTTGGTGGGTACCTCAAGGTGCAGGGCCTCAGCCCCGAGTATGTGTGCCATAGATCTTTCAGTTTAGGCGTCCACACTGATCGGCGCCGTACGCAGCATTCTCCGGGTGAGGAAGCGCTCAGGTTACGCAGAGCAGCAGGCTCCACCGCAGCATCCACCCGATGCCTCGGTCGTTTCAGTGGCCTCATCGAGCAGATTAATGATTTCGGCGCTTTCGGCCGCAGCAGCGCTCGCAATGCTTGCTTCTGGGTTGAACGGCATTTCCGTCTTGGTTTCGCTCATGAGTTGCTCCTTACGCCTCTGGTTCATTCTCTCGCAATGCGCGGACCTGCTCAAACACGTCAGCGAAGACTTCCGCAGATTGGGCTCCTGATACCCCGTATTTCTGTTCAAACAGGTAGAACGGCACGCCAGTCACCCCCAACATGCGAGCACGCGTGCTGTCACGCTCCACCGCGTCGCCGAGTTCTTCGCTGGCAAACGCCTCACGCACTTCGTCAGCGTCAAGCCCCACTTCTTCTCCGAGCTGGGCCAAGACCTCAACGTCTGAGAGACGAAGTCCTTCAGTGAAATACGCGTTGAACAACCGCCCCTGCAGCTCATCGTGTAGACCCTGCGACTTTGCAAGGTGCAACACCCGATGTACCCGATGAGTGTTCGCGTGCTGCAGGTCATCCCAGTTGAAGTCAATTCCTTCGAGAGCCGCCATCTGCTTCATTTGCGCCAGCATCTCTTCGACCCGCTCACGAGGCATGCCCTTGTGCTTCGTCAAGAAATCAATTTCGCTGCCTTCGAAATGTTCTGGAGTATCGGGCGCGAGTTCATAGCTGTGATACTCGACCTCAACGTCGATGTCTGGATGCGATGATGTGAACGCATCCACACCCTTCTCAAACCGCTGCTTACCGATGTAGCACCACGGGCAGGCAATGTCGCTCCAGATATCAACGCGAAGGGTGTCAGTCATGCCGTCTACAACGCACGAATATCCGGAGATATTCCCACCTTTCCGAACCGTGTGCCAGAGTAGATGAGACGTCGACGCTGAGGGGGAAGCATGAACGCGACTGTGATGCCACTCTGGAGGCTTTACGGTCGCGCGGGAGCTGCACTTGCGGCAATGATCCTCGGCCTTCTCCTCTTGCTGGTCAGTATGTCGACGCAAACGGTCGCGGTCGTCACCGGCATCGGCGCGTCGCTCGTCGGTCTCGTACTGATGCTGTTCCCATCCTCCGAATTCAACGCCTGGCTCACCCGAATCTCAGGTGGAGCGCTGCTCATCGCAGGGGTACTCATGGCGACATGGCCAGATGCCGGTGCGCCGTGGCTGGCGCTGCTCCTCGCGCTCGCACTGATGGCGCATGGCGCCTTGACGGTGATCACCGCGTTCCGCGGGGATCATGACCACCGCATCACCGCTCTCCTGACAGGCCTCGCAAGTCTATGTTTCGGCTGGGTTGCATTCTCCTGGCCAGTGCTCACCATCGCCCTGTTCAAACTGGGAGTCGGGGCGTGGTTGGTGTTTATCGGTGTTCGTCTGTTGCTGGATACCTGGCACATCGCTCGCCCATCGAGTCTCTCTCCCACCACCGGAGACGCACAGCCCTCTGCAGCATCCGAGCACGCACCGACGGCATCACGCGCACATCGCGCACCCCGGGCCAGGCGATGGGCACGATCCGTGGGAGCTGGCCTCGCCCTACTGCTCGCACTCGGAGCAGCGTACGGGAGCGCTCAGTTATTTGCGGGCACTCCGCTGCCTCGGCCAGATGCGTTTTACACGCCACCCACACAGATACCCAAAGGTCCCGGTCAGCTCATCCGCACGGAACCATTGACCGTTGGCGTGCCGGCTGGAGCAGAGGCCTGGAAGATGCTCTATACGACGACCCACCCTGACGGCAGCGCCACCGTGGCAAGCGGCACGATCCTCGCGCCGGCGCAACGTGAGAAGGGCGAGTTACCACTGCTCACCGTGTCACACGGAACGACCGGGGTCATCGACGGGTGTGCTCCATCGCTCAGCGCAACCCCGTTCGCAGACGGTGCCGGCACCGCAATGGCCGAACTGGTAACCGACCACGGCTGGGTCGCGGTCACCTCCGACTACACCGGGATGGGCACTGCCGGCACCGCAGCGTACCTAGTCGGCGAAGCGGAAGCACGGAATGTGCTCGACGCTTCGCGCGCTGCACGACAATTCGAAGAGCTCTCACTCTCCGGGAAGACCGTCGTGTGGGGCCACTCGCAGGGCGGGCAAGGATCCCTGTGGACTGGCCAGCTCGCCGCCACCTACGCTCCGGAACTGACCGTGCTCGGCATCGGCGCCTTCGCCCCAGCAGCAGATCTGTACGGACTCGCCGATGCCGATAAGAACACCGCTCCCGGAAAGACCGTCTCTGCCTACATCGCTGCGACGTGGAATGACCTCTACCCCGAGCTCGAGCTTCATTCGCACCTGACTCCGGGCTCCGTTGGCCCCGTTGAACGAATTTCCCAGCTCTGTTTTCACGGCAGTGATGCGCTCTCCGCCATCATCCTGGGCACCCAGGTGCCCAACCAGGTGTTTCCGGACGAACTGCTCGCTGGCCCCTTCGGAGACCAGTTGAAAGCACAAACGCCGACGGGACCGTTTCCTGCGCCCGTGCTGGTTGCCCAGGGACTCGATGATCCGCTGGTCTTGCCTCGCCTGCAACAGGGGTGGGTGAATGACCGTTGCGAGTCAGGTGAGGTGATCGACTATCGCACCTTCGAAGGGCTAAGCCATGTTAGCCTCGTCGCGGCGGACTCGCCGCTGACTCCTCAGCTCGTCGAGTGGACCCTCGATCGCTGGTCTGGTGTGCCTGCTCCCACCGCCTGCACCACGCAGACGTTCCCGCAGGCCGCTCGCTCGTAACCCTGCTTCACCTTTCGGGATACCTTCGGCGCCCCAGTGGGGCGTTCAGTGCCACTGACGTTCAGGGCCACTGACGTTCGGGCTCACTGACGATCGACGAGGCACGCGCCACGAACCGGCCCGCGCACCGCAACTGCGTCGTATCCCTTTCGCGTGAGCGCGCTGTGCAGCTCCGCTGCGGCGAGCGCATGCGGCATCAAGAATGCACAGCTCGGTCCAGAGCCGGCAACGATCCCCGCTAATGACTCGTGCGATTCACCGAACTCAAGGAGCTCACCGAGCTCAGGGCGCAGGCGCAGTGCCGCTGCCTGCATGTCATTTTGGAGCGCCTCCGCGAGTGCGTGATGATTGCCCGACCGCACCGCCTGGAGCGCCGCAGCATCGATGCGTACCGTGTCATGCGCTGGGAGCGATGACGCGTGACGTTGACGGTGTGCATCGAGCTCCGCATATACGATCGGCGTAGAGAGGCCGTCTTCGCTGAAGACGATAACCCAGTGGAACTCTCCCTGCGAGAGAGCGTGGGTCAACTGATCGCCGCGACCGGTGCCGATAGCGGTGCCGCCCTCCAGTGCGAACGGCACGTCTGCTCCGAGCCGCGCCGCAAGCGGGAGCAACCCTGAGCGGCCGAGGCCGGTGCCCCAGAGTTCATCACAGGCAACCAGCGTCGCTGCTGCATCTGCCGATCCCCCGCCCATTCCACCGGCAATCGGCACGCGTTTGACAACGGTGAGCGCTGCCCCGGTGTCGATCCCCGCGGTTTCCGCGAGGAGCCGTGCGGCCCGAATCACCAGGTTCGTGTCATCGCATGGAAGGTGGCTCCCATCAATCGGGCCGGAAAACTGCACTGAGAACTCTCGCGCAGCGGTAGCCGTCACTTCCTCATACAGTGACACCGCCTGATAGAGGGAAGCCACTTCGTGGTACCCGTCATCTTGCAATGCACCAATGCGAAGCACCAGGTTCAGTTTGCCCGGCGCACGTGCGGTGACCGACTTCGCTGTCTCGCCCCCTGCGTGAATGGCCCTGCCCATAGAACCACGCTACTGCACGGAAACACCTGGTTCGTACACGGCCATCACCGCGAGAAGCTGCTATGCCGCACCAAGTACTCGCGCAATCGCGAGATACTGCTCAATGCCGAGCTGCTCCGCACGCGACGTCGGATCAACTCCCGCAGTGGCGATGACCTCACTCGCGGCTTCCGCGGTGCGCGGAACCCCCTGCACTCCCTGCAGTGACTGTCGCAGCATTTTTCGTCTCCCCGCAAACGCAGCATTCACGAGGGCGAAGGTCGCGGCACGTTCCTGAGGGGTGCCGCGCAACGATGAAGACCGCTCATAGGCGACCAGCACCGAGTCGACCCCCGGCACCGGCCAAAAAATCTGTCGGCTCACGGTTCCGGCAATATGCCACTGGCCGTACCACGCAGCCTTCGCGCTTGGCGCCCCGTACTCTTTCGATCCCGGCCCTGCAGCGATCCGGTATCCGACCTCTGCCTGGACCATGACCAACGCCGAACGGAGACTTGGCAGCAACTCGAGCAGGTGCATCAGAATCGGCACCGACACGTTGTATGGCAGATTCGCCACCAGCACCTGTGGCGCCTCGCCGTCAATCGTGAGCTGTTCAGCCGTCACGTCGAGCGCATCGCTGCGAATCACCCGGAATCGAGATATCGCGTCGGGTTGCATCGCAGCGATCGTGTGAGGCAGCTCACCGGCAAGCCGATGGTCGATCTCGATTGCGGTGACGTCAGCACCAGTCTCGGTCAGACCGAGCGTCAATGACCCCAGCCCGGGGCCGACTTCAAGCACTCTGTCGGAATCTCGCACACCTGCGAGACGCACAATCTTGCGCACCGTGTTGCCATCGATCACGAAGTTTTGGCCCAGCTTCTTCGTGGGGGTGACGTCCAAGCGCTCGGCAAGCTCTCGAACTTCGGCCGGCCCAAGCAACGACACGGCTACGCCGCCTCACCGCTCATCGACCAGCTGCCGTACACCCGCTCGGTGTTTGCGGCAAGCTGTGCGCACCACTCATCGAGCGGACGCCCTAACGCGTCTGCCATTCGCCTCACCGTGTGCGGAAGCAGATAGGGCGAGTTCGGCCGGCCTCGGAATGGTTCGGGAGTCAGGAAGGGCGCATCGGTTTCCACGAGCACGAGTTCGGGCTTTGCAACCTGTAACGCCTCGCGAAGTGCGTGGGCGCTCTTGAACGTTGCCGTTCCTGCAAACGACATGTACCAGCCGTGTTCATTGCATATTTGCGCAAGCTCTGCGTCACCGGAAAAGCAATGGAACACCGTGCGCTCTGGCGCGCCGACGCGTTTCAACGTGGCCACGACGGCTTCGTGAGCATCCCGATCGTGGATTTGCAACGCGAGACCGTTCCCCTTTGCGATGTCGATATGCGCTTCAAACGATTCAATCTGCGCATCCCTGCCGTCTTCGCCGGTGCGGAAAAAGTCGAGCCCGGTTTCACCGATCGCACGCACCCGAGGCTGAGCTGCAAGGCGGGATATTTCGGACAGGTGCGCACTCAGGAGCCCCTGTTCGAACAATTTCGGTGCCTCGTTCGGGTGCAATGCGACCGCAGCCAGCACCCTGGGATCGTGTGCCGCAAGTTCAGCACTCCACCGGCTCGTTTCAAGATCCGTGCCGACCTGCACCACCCCGGCGACGCCAACCTGTGCTGCTGCGGCAATGGCATCGAGCGGATCAAGCATATCGATGCCATCTTCAAATTCGAGATGCGTGTGGTTGTCATATACCGGCACTGGCAGCGGCTCAGGAAGCGGTGGCCGTCGTAAATCGCGATCGCCAGCGGCCCGCTTCCGAATCGGTGCGTGTGTCGATGAAGCATCGCTCGGAGCAGGCTCAGACCCGTTCGTCGCGTGAGGTTGTGCGGTCATGCTCGTCTCGCGTTATTCCGTCGTCTCGACCCGCGGGAAGAGCACGTCAAGGGTGTCTTGCGGGGTACCTGCGGGGAGACGACCCCATCGGCCGGCGTCACGAAGCGGCTGCGCATCTAGCGCGCCCAGCACCTGTTCCGCCCCCAGTGCCTTCCACAGTTTTTCGGTCGCGAGGGGAATCACGGGATGGAGGAGCTCAGCCAAGACGCGGAGGCCCTCCGTGGCCGTGGCAAGCACGGTCGCGAGCCGCTCGGACTGTGCGTCATCCTTTGCCAGTGCCCACGGCTGTTGTTCTTGCACGTACCCATTCAGCGCGTCGACGAGTTTCCACACATCGGCGATTGCTTCGTGAATCGCAAAGGCCTCAATATGCGCGTCAGCATCAGCGGTCACCGTGGCCGCGAGTTCGCGAATGGTCTGATCGGCGGGAGTCAGCGCCCCCGCCTCTGGCATCGTGCGGTCGAAGTACTTCGCATTCATTGCAAGTACTCGACTCGCGAGGTTCCCAAAACCGTTCGCGAGTTCGGCATGGTAGCGAGCGTGAAGATCTTCCCAACTAAACGATCCGTCATGACCGAAGGCGATCGCGCGCATGAAGTAATAGCGGAAGGCGTCGCTGCCGAAGGTGTCCGTGATCTCGTTGGGGGCAATGCCGGTGAGTTTTGATTTCGACATTTTCTCACCGCCGACGAGCAGCCAGCCGTGCGCAAACACATGCTTCGGCACCTCGAGCCCCGCTGCCATCAACATCGCCGGCCAAATGACCGCGTGGAAGCGGAGAATGTCTTTGCCGACTATATGGTTAGCCGGCCAACGACGTGCAAATTCTTCAGCGTCAGCTCCGTAACCAGTGGCGGTGACGTAATTCAGCAGGGCATCAAACCACACGTACGTGACGTGTGAGCTGTCCCACGGAATGGGAATACCCCAATCAAACGAGGTGCGCGAAATGGAGAGATCCTCGAGGCCCTGCTGCACGAAAGCAATGACTTCGTTGCGAGCACTCGCTGGCTGCACGAAATCAGGGCGTTCCTCATACAGCGCAAGCAGTCGTTCCTGAAACGCACTCATTTTGAAGAAGTAGTTCTTCTCCTGGAGGAGTTCTAGGGGCTTCGAGTGGATCGCACAGACTTTCTCACCCGCAAATGCGCCTTCGCCGTCAACGATTTCACTTTTCGGCTTAAACTCTTCGCACCCGACACAGTAGAGCGCTTCGAATTCTCCCGCGTACACGTGTCCGTCGTCGTACAGTTTCTGCAGGAACTTCGCTACCCCCTCTTCGTGGCGAGGTTCTGTCGTGCGGATGAAGTCGTCATTACTAATGTTGATGGTGTCGAGCAACGGCTTCCAAGCGGTTTCGACGAGCTTGTCGGCCCACTCCTTCGGTTCGACCCCGTTCGCCGTGGCAGTACGCAAAATCTTTTGACCGTGTTCGTCGGTTCCCGTGAGGAACCACGTGTCGTCCCCCGCCTGGCGGTGCCACCGTGCCAGCACGTCAGCAGCAACCTCAGTGTAAGCATGCCCAATATGGGGTGCGTCGTTCACATAGAAAATGGGCGTCGTGAGAAAGAAACGCTTCTGCTCAGGCATGGGTTCCATTCTATGAGATGTGGCGGAGGCTGCGGCTGTGACCCTCGCCACGAGCGTACCAAGACCTTGGCATGCGCCCACCCCTTCGTGATGCAGGAGATGGTGCGGCCGGGCACGCCACTCAAGCCACCACGATGCGAGGATCGACCTGTACCGGAAAATTCACGGAGCGGGCAATGAAGCAGTGCTCATGCGCCTCCGCGTGAGCACTGTGTGCGGCTCCAATCATCGACTCCTCGGCGACCGTTACGAGCGGACGGAGCGTCACCTCGGCGAACTGGCCACCAAGCCCTTCCTGGACCATCGTGCCGTGAGCGTGATCTTCATAGGCCACTACGACTACCCCGGCGCGCACTGCCATGTGCAGGTACGACAGCATGTGGCACTGGGCCAAGGCCGCGACCAATAGTTCTTCCGGGTTCCATCGATCTCGGTCCCCGTGAAATGTACGGTCCGCAGAAGCGACGATCTCGTGTTGCTTTCCTTCAGCACGCACGACGAGTTGCCTGCCGTAGTCGCGGTATCCGCTCGTGCCGGTACCACGGTTCCCCAGCCACTCCACCGCAACCGCATAGTGGTGTTGATCGCTCATGACTTCAGCGTAGTTGCCCGGTCATCTTTCGTGCGCAATTCGTCGATGCTCCACTGTGTGACAGTGGGGACTGC
Organism: uncultured Leucobacter sp.; assembly: GCA_964547775.1. GTDB lineage: Bacteria > Actinomycetota > Actinomycetes > Actinomycetales > Microbacteriaceae > Leucobacter. Next base: position 4,621 of record CAZJOZ010000018.1, on the reverse strand, counting down.
TGGTTGTTCATCGTTCTTTTCATTCCCAGCGCTAAGCTGGAGACATGAGCGCAGACACCACCATTGCCCAAGAACCCCGTGTTGTCACTGAGATTCCCGGCCCAAAGAGCCGAGAAATTCATGCACGGCGCCAAGCGGTGGTCCCCGTGGGAGTGCACAGTGTCGTTCCGGTGTACATCGAGCGCGCACACGGCTCGGTCGTTGTCGATGTTGACGGAAACCACATCGTCGACGTCTGCGGCGGTATCGGTGTCACGACCATTGGTCACACGGATGATGCGGTGGTCGAGGCAGCGACGCAGCAGCTGAGTCAGGTCACCCACACCCTGTTCACGATGACTCCGTATGAGCCCTACGTGCGCGTCGCCGAGCTCCTCGCCCAGCACTTCCCCGGTGAGGGTCCCGCGAAAACGCTGCTGATGAATTCAGGGGCAGAGGCCGTCGAGAATGGTGTCAAGATCGCGCGGAAGTTTACCGGTCGCCCGGGGGTGGCCGTACTCGAACACGCCTACCATGGACGCACGTTGCTGACGAGCAGCATGAACCATAAGGCGGCCCCGTATGCACTTGGATACGGCCCCCGAGTTGGCAATATCTATAAAGCACCCAACTCCTACCCGCTGCGTGACGGTCTCACCGGCCCCGCGGCTGCGGCTCGCACCATCGAATACCTCGAGAAGATGGCCGGAGCCGAAGACCTTGCGTGTCTCGTCGTTGAACCGGTCCAAGGTGAGGGCGGGTTCATCACTTCCGCAGAAGGCTATCTTCCCGCGCTCGCTGAGTGGTGCCGCGAGAACGGCATCGTGTTCATTTCTGATGAGGTGCAGGCTGGAATGGCTCGCACCGGAACCATGTTTGCGATTGAACAGTTCGGAGTTCAACCAGATCTCGTGCTGACGGCGAAGGGCATCGCCGGCGGTTTGCCTCTCGCAGGCATTACCGGGCGCGCAGAAATCATGGATGCCTCACAGCCGGGCGGCCTCGGTGGCACCTTCGGCGGCAATCCGGTGTCGTGCGCTGCGGCCGTCGCCGTATTTGAGCAGATCGAACGTGACAATCTTCTTTCCCGCGCAAAGCACATTGAACAGGTGTTTGGCGACGCGCTTCGGGAACTCGCTGCAAAGCATCCGTGCATCGCGGAAGTGCGCGGCCTCGGGGCCATGCTCGCGATCGAGATCGTGAAGCCTGGCACGCTCGATCACGACCCGGAGCTTACCCAGCGAGTAATCTCTCGCGCGGTGCAGCAGGGGGTGTTACTGCTCAATGCGGGAGTCTCGGGCAACGTGATCCGATTCTTGCCTTCGTTGCAGTTCACCGATGAGCTCATCGCTACCGTGGTGCGAGTGCTCGACGAAGCATTTACTGCCGAGGGCAATTAGGCGTTTCGTCGACGCAGGTTACGAGAGTCTCTCCACCTCAATGAACTCGACCACACGGTCAGCATTGCGGTTTTCTACCTGATGCGTCGAACCCGCGGGCCGCGTATAAGCCTGCCCAGTCGTGAGTTCCGCGACAATTTCCTCGCCTTCGTCTGTCACGACATGCATCGTTTCTGACGTCAGAGGAACCACAACATACTCGTGTTCGTGCCGATGCATGGGGATATGACCGTCTGGGTGTATCGTCCATTTGGTCACCCGAAAGTGCTCATTCTCAATTTGGACGTGTGAGTGTGCTTCGTTGGACATCAGGTTCCTCCATCGTGTCTTCGGTTCAGCTGATCGTCGCTCAGGTCACCGCTCAGGATGTCACACGGGGATCTCGCGGGTGTCCTGCATATCTCCCACAGCGTGTACGTCAATGACGAGCACGGTGATGTTGTCCCGTCCAGCGTTTGCAAGAGCGTGTTCAACGAGCGCCTCCGCTGCTTCACGTGCCGTGGTCGCCTCGGTCAAATAATGGGCGATGCCTGCATCAGTGAGCTCTTTGGTGAGCCCATCTGAACACACCAGCAGACGTTGCCCCGGCACGATTGCAACGGTTCCATAATCGGGAATTGGTTCCTCACCGATTCCGACTGCACGGGTGATGACATTTGAATGCGGGTGAAACTCTGCTTCTTGTTCGGTAATTTGGCCGGTGTCGACAAGGTGCTGGACCACCGAGTGGTCAACGGTGAGCTGGCTGAGTGCACCTTTGAACAGCTGATACACACGGGAGTCGCCGATATTGAAGACCAGCCAGTTGGGAGCCGTTGGATCGTCGCCTAACACGACACCAGTCACCGTCGTCCCTGCGCCGAGTTCCGTCTCCCCGACATTCACCTCAATATCGTCGATTGCCTCGATCAGGCGCGCTTCAATACTCGCCCTGGGTGCGGAGAGACGACCCGCGAGCTCCGCGAGCCTGCGCACGACGGCCTGAGACGCAATCTCTCCCGCCTCGTGTCCGCCCATGCCGTCGGCAACCGCAAACACTGGCGGAATGCTCACGAGGCTGTCCTGGTTCACCTCACGTCGAAGACCCAGGTGTGTGATGCCGTGCCACGACAACTCAAGTGTGAGTTCTTCGTTCGGACCAAGTGGTACGCGCTCGCGCTCGGCATTGTGTCCCCGAACGTTCATCGCGTCTCCTGTGTCGTTCACTCGTTTAGCCTACCGTGATCGGTTGCCCGCCCAGGCTACGCAGCATTCCTTGTGCGCAGTGACGGACGTGTGGTGACGAGCACCACTCTCCGTTCTTCAGGGAGCCAGTTCAATTCGAGTCCCTGCGTGAATCCCCACTCGACCAGCGCTGATGGCTCGTCAAGAGTTGGCCTGTCCTGGGCGAGCCGCTTCACAAGATCACCCTTTGCCGCCTTGTTGAAGTGATTGAGCGCGCGCTGCTGCCCGTCGTCGCTTCGTTCGACGACCAGTAGGGAGACGGAGAGCTCTTCTGGTGTAGGAGCGAGTGCCGCATAGTCCTGTGAGCGAAGATCAAGCAACCATCCATACTGCGTCCAGTCCAGTGCGGCATGGGCGGGAGCCCAATGTCGTTTCAGTGAGGTTCCGAGTGCGGGCAACCGGGTTGTCGCAGAAAGGCGATAAGCCGGAATGGCGTCATGTGCATTCACTAACCCGAACAGTGCGGATTGAATCGACACATGCTCTGTGAGCCACATTCGCTCGAGCGACCCGAGTGATGCAGCCCCAAGCGCGTCAAAGAGTACGCCCGTATAACGGTCAATGGCGGGGAGTGCACCGCTCGTACCGAGTGAAAGGTTTCGCTCAATTTCACTCCGGTTTTTCGCGCCGAGCTTCAGTGCACGCTCCGCAGCTTCACGATTGGCAGAGAGCGACTCGAGGGCTGTCCGTACCGCGTCGCGCGCGGCGCCAAGCTCTCGATGATTGCTCAGCGCGGATGCCGAATATACGTCACCGCCCCCGGGACACTTAGTCTCCGAGGGCGGTAACAGAATATGCATTGCGTTTGGTCTGGCGACCTCGCGATTATGCGACGAGTGACGCCTGGCCAGCGACAACCGTTACGGTGTCGCCGTCAACCGAGAGAAATCCGTCTTCCGCATCGACGGTGATCTTCTCACCGTCGCGTGTGGTCACACGAACCTCTCCGTGAGCGAGCAGCGCAAGCAGAGGCTCGTGCCCACCGAGGATACCGATCTCGCCGTCGACGGTCTTCGCAATGACCTGGCTCGCTTCTCCGCTCCAGATCTCGGAAGTCGCCGAGACGACGCTGACGTTAAGCGCCATGATTTAGGCCATATCCTTCTGCATTTGAGCCCACTTCTCTTCCACATCGCTGATTGCGCCGACGTTGAAGAATGCCTGCTCAGCGACATGGTCGAATTCACCCTTGGCGATCGCGTCGAACGACTCAATGGTGTCCTTCAGCGGAACCGTCGAACCCTCGACACCGGTGAACTTCTTCGCCATGTAGGTGTTCTGTGAGAGGAACTGCTGGATGCGACGTGCACGGTTCACGGTGATCTTGTCTTCCTCAGACAACTCGTCAACACCGAGAATTGCAATGATCTCCTGGAGTTCCTTGTTCTTCTGGAGAATCTGCTTCACCGTGGTGGCCACGCGGTAGTGATCCTCGCCCAAGTAGCGTGGGTCGAGAATTCGCGAGGTCGAGGTAAGCGGATCCACTGCCGGGTAGAGGCCGCGCGAAGCAATTTCACGAGAAAGCTCGGTGGTCGCGTCAAGGTGCGCGAACGTCGTTGCCGGAGCGGGGTCAGTGTAGTCATCCGCGGGCACATAAATTGCCTGCAGTGACGTAATCGAGTGACCGCGGGTCGAGGTGATGCGCTCCTGGAGCACACCCATCTCGTCAGCGAGGTTGGGCTGGTAACCCACGGCCGAAGGCATACGACCCAGCAGGGTCGAGACCTCGGAACCGGCCTGGGTGAACCGGAAGATGTTGTCGATGAACAGCAGCACGTCCTGGTTCTGCACGTCCCGGAAGTACTCCGCCATGGTCAGCGCGGAGAGCGCCACCCGCAGCCGGGTGCCGGGCGGCTCGTCCATCTGCCCGAACACCAGGGCGGTGTCGCCCAGCACACCGGTCTCGCCCATCTCCAGGATCAGGTCGTTACCCTCCCGGGTACGCTCCCCGACCCCGGCGAATACCGAGGTACCACCGAAGTTCCGCGCCACCCGGATGATCATCTCCTGGATCAGCA
>CAZJOZ010000017.1:19310-26309 GCA_964547775.1 uncultured Leucobacter sp. | reverse complement strand
GCTGGCTACCACTTCGTGGCACAAGACGTCAGGGGCAAGTTCAACTCTGAGGGTGAAACGCTGATCTTTGTCAATGAGGTCAATGACGGGTATGACACGATCGAGTGGATTGTCAACGAGGCGTGGTCGGATGGCACGGTGGCCATGTGGGGAGACTCCTACTACGGGTACACGCAGTGGGCAGCAGCATCGTCGAAACATCCTGCACTGGCGGCTATTTCTCCAAGGATCACCGGGCTTGGACTTGGCCAGCACCCGGACTTCTCCATTGAAGGAAACACCCGGGACGTCTACCAGTCGCTCCTCATCCAATACACGACCTCGTATTTTCATGATCAGGATGGATACGAATGGCAGCCTCAGTTCGATAGGCGACCATATATCGCTGAATTCCGCGAATTTGAGCGGGTCCTCGGAAAGCCATCTCCGTCGCTCGGGCTGTACCACCCGCATCCGCTCCCAGTGCGACGATTTCCAGAAGGTCACCCTTTCGACCGGCCCGCAATACCAACGCTGATAACCACCGGCTGGTGGGATAACTGTGCGCTGTGGGTATGGAGAGACTATTGGGAGTTGCGCTCGCGGCCCGACTGGAACTCAATGCTTCACCTGGTCATTGACCCGGTCGACCACAACTACAACTTTTATGGAGAAGACCCCACCTGGGGCAATGCTGAGGCGCGTTCTCACCACTCGTTCCTTTCGCGATACCTGGATCCGTCAATCGAGTTCTTCAACTACTACCTCCGCAAAGATCCCCACATTTCAGAGATTCCAAAAGCACGATGGAATCTCGTCGGCACGGAGGGGTATCAGGTTTCTTCGAACTGGCCGCCAGAGGAGACCATCGAGTGGACGCTGTTTCCGACCACGGATGGGCGCTTGACGGACGAGGCACCTGACCAGCAACCCCCAGTGCAGTGGGTACATGATCCAAATGACCCGGTGCCTGCACCGCTGGTCGATACGTTCAACTTCATTGGAGAGCGAGTGAGGGAGGAGCACCTCTCCCTCCGTGACGATGTGCTCGTCTTCTCCAGTGACCCGGTCCAGACCGCGACGGATCTTGTCGGTCGGGTGAGACTCTCTGCCACGGTGTCGAGCAGCGGACCAAAGATGGATGTCATTGTCAGGCTCTACGATGTTGATCCAGAAGGCTCGATGCATCGCATCAGCTCAGGGCAACGGCACCTCCTTGATGCGCGCGAGCCATTCACAATGACGGTGGAGATGGATCCCGTCGGGTATCGACTGCCGGCCGGCCATGCGCTTCGACTTCACATCGCGAGCAGTGAGTTCCCCACCTATCTTCCGCAGCCGGGAACCCTTGAGAACGAGTGGGATGCTGTCGAGGTACTTGCGACGACCCAGACTCTTCAGCTCGGAGCTGAGTTCACCTCGCTCACTCTGGGTGTGAGACCGTCGATGGGGTAAGTCGCGCTCGTAACCCGGCAATGAGGCCGTCGAGCCCGAGCCGAAATGCTGCCTGTTCGACATCGGCGTTTCTTTCCCAAATGACCTGCACTTCATCTGGAAACGGTGAAGGAGCGGTCGATCCGGCGACGGTGGCGTGTTCGTCTCGCACGAGCGCGCTGCCGAGCGCGAGTGTGTCGATCATGAGGATGGCAGTTGCCGCATCATATGAGGAGAATCCAGCTGCCAGCAGAATGTTCGCCAACTCCTCGTAGGTGGCACGGATCTCGGGAGCGCTGACCGGCAGCGTGGCTAAGTGCGGAATCAGCTTGGGGTGAGCAGAATACGCGGTTTGAATCGTCACGGTGACCACCTGGACCGCTTCTTCCCACTCGAGTTCGGCGAGAGGCGGCACCGGATACTCCTGCGCGATATGGGATCGGATGGCCTCGAGGAGACCTTCGCGATCGTCCACGTGGTTGTAGAGCGACGAGACGTGAACTCCGAGTTCGCGAGCGATTTTACTCATGCTGAAATCTTTGCCAGCATCGATCTGCTTCAATGCGGTGCTGATGATGAGTTCCCGCGACAGTAACGCTTTTCGGGGACGTCCTCTTGCCACTTTCGTCACTCTGTGCCTCCATGCAACTGCAAATGTGTCCATCGTATCTTTCAGACATGGACATCTGCCCGTGTGGGTGTCAAAAGGCATGCAGTTTCGAATGTGTGTTTGCGAATGCGGAGAGCTTCCTTGGTAGCTACTGTCTTCGGCGTGCCCGAGTGAATTATCCGAACTTCGCGCGCAAATCTGCCTTGCGAATCTTGCCGGAAGCGGTGCGCGGGAAGTCGTCAACAATCACGACGTTTTTGGGGAGCTTGTAGCGCGCGAGTTTGCCTTCGAGCTGCGCACGAACATGCTCCGTCGTGAAGGTAGCAGCATCAGCCCCGTCTCGCAGGGTAAGCACTGCCCAGGGCACCTCTCCCCACTGTTCATTAGGAATGCCGATAACCGCAGCACCCGACACGCCGTCGAGGCTGTTGAGGTGATCCTCGATTTCTGCAGGGTAAATATTCTCGCCGCCCGAGATGATCATGTCTTTCAGGCGATCAGCGATGAAGAGATAGCCGTCTTGGTCCAGGTACCCGAGATCGCCTGATTTATACCAGCCGCCTTCGGCGAATGCCTTTTCAGTTGCCTCAGGAAGACCGTGATACCCAAGGAATACGTTTGGTCCGCGCACCTCAATCTCACCGACGGTGCCTCGAGGTACCACGGCGCCGGTTTCAGCGTCGGTGACCCGAACCTCGGTAAAGAAGTGAGCGAGGCCCACGCTTCCCTGCTTCTCGCGGCTCTTCGCAGACGACAAGAATGTTGCACCAGGAGCGGTTTCGGTCATACCGTAGCCCTGCGAGAATCCGAGGCCGCGCTGCTCGTACGCGTCGAGAATGCGGGTGGGCACGGCTGAACCCCCGCAGGTCAGCTTGTTCAGGCTCGAAATATCGGTGCTGTGCCAGTTCTCATGATCAGCCATGAGCTGGTAGGTCGTGGGAACGCCGCTGGTGAAGGTAATGCGGTAGCGCTCAATCAGTTCGAGCGCGCGACCGGCGTCAAACCCTTTTTCGAGCACCATGGTGGCGCCCTTCAACAGGATTGGGAGTGCTCCCATGCCGAGGGCAGCAGCGTGAAAGAGTGGGGAGATCATGAGCGCGATGTCGTCACGCACGAGGTCGTAGTCGAGGGCCGTGTTAATGCTCACCCAGGTGAGGTTGCCATGGCTCAACACCGCGCCCTTTGCCTTGCCGGTTGTGCCCGAGGTGTACATGATCATTGCGGGATCATCGAGCGAAACCGCGGTGTCAAGGTGACCTTTGAAGCCCTCACGCAACAGCGGGCGTAACCCGGGGAGCCCCTCGTCATCAGACTCACCGGTTTGCAACAGGTGCACCACTCCGGCACGTTCTGCGACTTCGGTGATCATGGGAGCAAAGCTTGGGTCGTGCACGAGGAGGCGTGCGCCGCTGTCTGAGAGCACGTGCTCAATCTCAGGGGGAGCAAGACGGGTGTTCACCGGCACAAAGACGGCACCAAGCTGTGCGGCACCGAACATCGTCATAATGAACTCGGGGCAGTTTTCGCCGAGGAAAGCGACGGCATCACCCTTGCCAATGCCACGTTGGTGCAGGAGTGCAGCCATCGCGTCGGTAAAGTCAGCGAGCTGGCCATAGGTCATTCGGCGGTCATCGCCGTAGATCAGGGCGATCTTCTCAGGGGTAACCTGGCGGCGCTTCGAGAGCCAAGCGCCGAGTCCTTGATGCTGCATGAGAATTCTCCGTTGAGGGAAATGATTCTGGGTGAATGACGTGGGCGGGCAGGCGGTGAAACACGCAGGGCGCATTGTTCGGTGAGCCACATGCCCACCGAGGGGGTGGGTGCGAATGCCCTCCCGAGGATTCGCACCCACTCGGATGGATTACGCGTAGAAGCGCTGCAGGCTGCGAGCCACAACTGCTGGCTTCTCGCCACCCTCAATCTCGATCGTGGCGTCGATCGCCAGCTGGTAACCGCCGCGGACCTCTTCAACCTCAGCGACGACCGCGGTCATGCGAATCTTTGCACCAACCTTGACCGGTGACACGAAACGTACCTTGTCGAGGCCGTAGTTCACCTTGGTGGTCACGCCGTCAACGTCGAGCAGTGACTCCCACATAGGAATCAGCAGCGACAGCGTCAGGAAGCCGTGAGCGATGGGTGCACCGAAGGGGCCCTCCTTGGCGCGTTCGGGGTCAGTGTGAATCCACTGGTGGTCATCGGTCGCGTCAGCGAAGGTGTTGACCTGCTCCTGGGTCACTTCACGCCAGTCGGTGGGGCCGAGGGTCTGGCCAACCAGGCTGGCAAGGTCTGCGTATGCTACGTGGGTCGTCATGGTATCTCCTTGCTGGGTGGGGCTTTGCGCCCCGTGAATGAGGTTCTCTCGGTGGATGGTGAGAGCCGGTCACATCACCAGCCCTCAGGCTCGAGTCAGAGACCGAGCAGGCGTGCGGCGTTATCCTTCAGAATGCCGGGCAGTGCTTCAGGCTTGAGGTTCGTCTGTTCGATGTCACTCAACCACCGTTCTGGGCTGATCATGGGGTAATCACTGCCAAACAGCACTCGCTTCTTGAGGAAGCTGCCCGCGGCGCGAACGAGCGACTCGGGGAAGTACTTTGGGCTCCAGCCCGACAGGTCGATCCAGGTGTTGTGTTTGTGGGTTGCCACGGAGATCGCTTCGTCCTGCCACGGCACCGAGGGATGGGCCATGATGATCTGGAGGTCGCCGAAGTCGGCCGCAACACCATCGAGCAACATGGGGTTTGAAAGCCCCAGTCGCAGGCCGCGCCCGCCTTTCATCCCCGCGCCAATGCCCGTCTGGCCGGTGTGGAACAGTGCCACAGAGCCCGCATCCTGGAGGGTTTCCCACAGCGGGTACCACTGCTCATCACTGGGATCAAAGCCCTGCACCGTGGGGTGAAACTTGAAGCCGCGAACCCCGTAATCCTCGATGAGTCGTTTTGCCGTGTCGATGGCGGTTTGACCGAGGTGCGGGTCGACCGAGCCGAAGGGGATCAGCACGTCATTATGGCGCGCTGCCCCCTCGGCGATGTCGAAACTCGAGACCGGAGCGTGCTGCAGGTTCGTGGTCGCGTCAACCGTGAACACCACGGCCGCCATCTTGCGCTCACGGTAGTACTCAGCAATCGCATCGAGTTCAGGCTGGAGCCCGCCGTTCTTGAAGTACGCGGCTGCGGCATCTGCCAGATCGGTGGGCAGCGAGTTGTGCCCGTGCTGATCCATTTCAACATGCACGTGCACGTCGATTGCGGTGATCGATGCGAGGTCGATCGCTGGTTCATACCTGGTCATGGGAGCTCCGTCTCAGTTCAGTCGGTATCGATTGAGGCGCGCCGCAGTTACTTTGCGGGTGGCTGCAGTTCCTCGGGCAGCGGTGGGAACTTCTCGCCAACGCTCTGCAGGTTTTCGCCGACGACCGTGTTGAACTCAGCCTGGAGTGCCTCCGGAGTCCACCCGCCGTCGTGGAAGGCAGTAGCGACAGGCTCAGGGTGTGACCAGACCTGCAGGCGGTCGCCGCCGACACCGATAGCCTGACCGGTGACGTGTGCTGCTGCGTCGGAAGCAAGGTGAGCGATGAGCGGGGCTACATCAGCTGCGCCGCCGAAACCGATTTCCTTGCGGAAGAAGTCCGGCATTGGCTCACCCTTTGCGTCAGCCTCAACAGCCGCCGCGAAATAGGGAACGGTCGCGGTCATCGCGGTTGCAGCGACGGGAATGACCGCGTTTGCAGTGATGCCAGCCTTCTTCAACTCGAGTGCCCAGGTGCGCACCATGCCGACAATACCTGCCTTCGCCGCAGCGTAGTTTGTTTGGCCGAAGTTGCCACGCTGGCCGGTGGGTGAGCCGATGCAAATAATGCGGCCGGCAATTTCATTCTCCCGCATGTAGATTGCTGCCTCGCGCACGCAGGTGAAGGTACCGCGCAGGTGCACGTTGGTGACGAGGTCGAAGTCTTCGTCGCTCATCTTCCAGAGCACGGTGTCACGCAGCACGCCAGCATTGGTGACGAGAATGTCAAGGCGGCCGAACGTTTCAACTGCTGCGGCAACCAGCTGCTTGGCGGTCTCGGTGGGCCCGACCGGTGCAACCACAGCGGTCGCCTTGGCGCCCAATGCTTCGATCGAGGCGACGGCCTCGGCGGCGGCGGTTTCGTCTACGTCGTTGACGACGACCGAGGCACCCTGTCGGGCGAGCTCCTGGGCATATGCGAGGCCAAGGCCGCGGCCTGACCCGGTAACAATGGCGACTTTTCCAGTGAGTGACATAGGGCTCTCCTGAGGGTGTGATGTCTCGTGTTGGGGTTCAGCGACGGCGTTGCGCAAAGGGTGCCGTCGTTGGCGCGCAAAACAGCACGCATGATTACATGCAATCTTAAATACTTGAATTTGTCAATGATAGTAATCGGCTTAGGATGTACCTGGATCATGATGGTCGATCAGCGCGAAAGGAGCCCCGGTGGGAGCAGCGGCGAGTCGTGCTGACGCATCAGCTGGTGCACGCACGCAACGGGCCTCGCTTCGTCTCGCATCGACGGAGATCGCTGATGAAATCGAATTCTTGCTCGCGCGGGCTCGCACCATCGGCATTATTCGAGCGAACCAGGGGCTGGCAACGCTCGGGTTGAAAGTGCGCGACTATGTGGTGCTGTCGTTGGCCGCGAGTGACACCTTTCCCTCACAGCGAGAGCTTGCTGAATTCATGCACCTTGACCCGAGCCAAATCGTTGCCATTATTGACAAGCTCGAGTCACGCGGCTTAGTTGAGCGAGCACCATCGCGCGACGATCGTCGCATCAAGGTGCTCAATGCCACTGCCGAAGGAATCCGCGTGCTCCATGAAGCTCGAGCAGTAACTCGGCGCGCCGAAGCCGATTCCCTCGCGTCACTCACCGGGAGTGAGCGGGAGCAGCTGAGGGCGATGCTGCGAAAGATTTCATTCGATACTGCTGAATCTGAACCCGATTCTGAACTCGATTC
>CAZJOZ010000017.1:0-19210 GCA_964547775.1 uncultured Leucobacter sp. | reverse complement strand
CGACCCACGCCGCGGAGGATCAAGGTTGATCGTCAGCAGTCTCACCCGGGTTGAGGTATCGCACTCCGGTGCGGTGCACGGCTTGGAGGGCGGGTGCGCTGGTTCATTACACCTCAATATGCCGACTTGAGGAGTCGGGAGTGGCCCACACGGACCACTTAACGAGTTCAGTTTCAAAGGAGACACTGAATATGAAGAAACTACGCCTACTCGCGTTGACCGCAGCTGCCGCCACCGCGGCACTGGTGCTCAGCGCCTGCTCGGGGGGATCGCTTGACGGCGATACCACTGAGACCGCCGATTCGGCTGGGTCTGGTGACCTGACCAAGATCGTTGTCGGTGTGCTTCCCATTGCTCCGGCTGCAGCAGTTCAGCTCGGCATTGACGAGGGTATCTTCGAGAAGCACGGTCTTGACGTTGAACTCCAGCTCGGCGACGGCGGTGCGGCGCTGCTCCCCGCAGTGTCGAGTGGCTCGATGCAGTTTGCGGTTGGCAACCCGCTGTCGGTGCTCACCGCAGCAAGCCAGGGCCTCGATATTCGCATCGTTTCCGGCTACTCCCGCAACTACATTGATGCGGCGGACCCTGAAGACATGTCAGCGTCTGGCATCACCGTCCGCAGTGACTCGGGCATCAAGACCTGGAAGGACCTTGAGGGGAAGACGGTTGCGATCAACGCACTGAACACGCAGGGTGACCTCGGCACCAAAGCTCGTGTCAAGGCTGACGGCGGTGACCCAGATCTCGTGAACTTCATTGAGATTGCCTTCCCCGACCAGCTTGCGCAGCTTGAACAGGGCAATATCGATGCATCGTGGACGCCAGAGCCTTTCATTTCAAAGGCACGCGCGACTGAGGGCATCGAAATGCTCGGCGACCCGCTCCGCGCGATCGATGGCCTGTACACGATGGTGACCTTCACCTCGGGTCAGTACGCCGATGAGCACCCCGAAATTGTGAAGGCGTTCCGTGACGCCATTAACGAGACCGCTGACGCTGCAATGGCAGATATCGATCTCTTCCACGAAACGGTGGTGGCACACACCGGCATGGATCCCGAAATTGTGAAGACCATCAACCTGGAATTCATCTCGGGTGACCTTGATCCGAAGATCATCGAAGAACTGAGCTCGACTGCCCTCGAGTTTGGCTTCATTGAGCAGGAACCTGACCTGTCAAAGGTGATTTTCCTGAACTAACGGATGTGGGGGTGCGGGTCAACGCTCGCACCCCCACCCATCACTCGGAAGCGGAGAGGAAGTCGTGCAACGCGAAGGCATTGGTCTGTGGATTGAACGCAAACGAGCACGGTGCGGTGACGACATTGCGCTCGCCTATCGAGACCAGCGCATCAGCTATCGTGAACTCGCTGACCGTATCCGACACCTTTCCGCGGCGCTCAGTCAATACGGCGTCACCCGGGGTGACCGGGTTGCGTATCTCGGCAATAACCATCCCTCGTTCCTCGAGGTGCTCTTCGCGACCGCGCGATTGGGAGCCATCTTCGTTCCGTTGAACACTCGGCTTGCTGCGCCTGAGCTTGAGTACATGCTGGAGAACTCCGGCGCAAAGATGCTGATTTTTCACGAGGAGCTCGCTGAGCTCGCGCGCGCCGCCAGCTGGTCAGCCCCCGTAGAGCATCGGATTGCAGTGGACGGCGAGTCACGCCCGCGGGTTACTGCCTATACCGAACTCTTTGCTGCGGGAGACCCACAGGGTGTGACCGCTGAGGTGCACCTGGATGACCCCGCGATCATCCTCTACACCTCTGGCACCACAGGGCACCCGAAGGGTGCCGTGATCACCCACGGTAACCTCACTTGGAACTCCTTTAACGCCCTCGTGGATTACGGGGTGTCACCGCGCGAACGGGTGCTCCTCATTTCGCCGATGTTCCATGTTGCCTCACTGGCAAACGGTGCACTCCTCGCGCTACTCCAGGGCGGCACCGTCGTGCTGCATGAGAAGTTCGAGCCAGGCGACGTGCTTCGCACCATCGAGGACGAAGGCATCACGATGCTTGCGGGCGTCCCGACGACCTTCCAGATGTTGCAGGAGCACCCGAACTGGGAGAGCGCTGACCTGAGCAGTTTGCAGCGGCTCACCTGCGGGGGATCCGCGGTGCCCGAGCGCATCATGAAAGCGTACGACGCGCGGGGCCTCGGGTTTTCCGTCGGCTATGGCATGACGGAGACCTCTCCTGGTGCGACCGCGCTCCCCGCCCACCGCGCGATTCAGAAGGTTGGCTCCTCAGGGCTTCCCCACTTTTTCACCGACGTGAAAATCGTGAACGAGTCGGGCGAAACCCTGCCTCCCTACGAAGTCGGTGAGATTTGGGTGAGAGGGCGAAACGTCATTTCGGAGTACTGGCAGAACCCCGCTGCGACCGCCGCATCATTCGTTGACGGCTGGTTCAAATCGGGCGATCTCGGCTACTTTGACGAGGAGGGATACATCTACATTTCAGACCGCTTGAAGGACATGATTATCTCGGGCGGCGAGAACATTTACTCTGCAGAAGTCGAGAGCATCATCATGGAGATCCCCCAGGTGACCGGCGTTGCCCTCGTCGGTGTTCCTGACGACACTTGGGGAGAAGTGCCCCACGCGTATGTCACCGCAGTCCCAGGCAGCGAGGTCTCAGATGAAGTCATCTTGACGCACCTGCAAGGTCGCTTGGCCAAATACAAGATTCCCAAAGAAGTTCACTTCGTGGATGAGTTTCCTCGCACCGCAAGTGGAAAAATTCGAAAGAACGAGTTGCGTGCAACGACGCGCGCACACGAGTCCGCAAGGAGCACCCTCCGATGACCACAAACACCGTGCAACACGACAGCCCCACGCGGGTCGTCGCCATTGCACGAGCAACAACGAAGAAGCGAAAAGCAAGACCGAAACGCGCCCTGCTCGGCCTCGCCGGCATTGTGACCTTCCTTCTCATCTGGGAGATCTCGAGCCGAATCGGTCTTGTTGATGCGCGATTCCTCCCGCCTCCGAGTGAGGTGCTTCCCGCATTCTTCACCATCATGACTTACGCGGACTTCTGGGAAGCGATGGGAGACACCGTGCTGACCTGGGGTATCGGTCTCATCATCGCGCTGATCGCCGGAACCGTGGTCGGAGTAATTGTCGGGCTGTCGCCGTTTCTGCGGCGCGCAACGCATACCACTGTCGAGTTCCTTCGACCGATCCCTTCCGTGGCACTCATCCCTCTGGCAGTGCTCCTGTTCGGCGCCCAGATTCAAGCCGCCCTGTTGTTAATCCTCTATGCGGCCTTCTGGCAAATCTTCATCCAGGTACTCTATGGCGTCGGTGACGTCGACCAGGTCGCCATGGCCACCGGGCGCAGCTACGGGTTTAGTAAGTGGCAGCGAGTGCGCTACATCGTGGTCCCGACCATGTTGCCCTACCTGATGACCGGTCTCCGACTGGCTGCAGCGGTGGCCCTCATCCTGGCAGTGACCGCGCAGCTCCTCATCGGCACACCGGGGCTCGGCCTCGAAATTTCGCGGGCCCAGAACGCGGGCCAGTACGTCAACATGTACGCTCTGATCCTGGCCGCCGGCGTGCTCGGAGTCGTGATTAACCTTGGTGCGCGAGCGCTTGAACGCTGGTTGCTGTCGTGGCACGAGTCGGTGCGAGGGGAGATCCCATCATGAAAAAAGTCCTCGCCTCAATTGGCTTCGCGATTGGCTTGCCAGTCATTCTGGTGGCGCTCTGGTGGATCGGCACGATCGTTTCGCCGAACTTCTTCGTGCCCACCCCGCCAGAGCTCATCGTCACCTTCGTGGAAACCTGGTTTGGGCCACGCCTGTGGGTAGACGTGCTCCCCAGTATCGGGAGATTCTTGGCAGGGGTATCGATCGCAATTGTGCTCGGCATTGTGCTCGGCGTCGTTGTCGGCCTCAGCCCCGCACTCCGTGCCTTCACCGAACCGGTGTTCGAGTTCTTCCGGGCGCTCCCGCCCCCGGTGTTGATTCCCGTGTTGCTCCTGCTGTTTGGCACAACCGACTGGATGAAGATCGGCATTATCGCGCTCGCCGCGATCTGGCCGGTGCTGCTGAATACCGTTGAGGGCGTGCGCGCGGCAGACTCGGTGCAGTCTGAAACCAGCCGGTCATATGGCATTTCAGGGTTCAATCGAGTGCGCTACCAGGTGCTGCCTTCAGCATCGCCCCAGATTTTCACGGGGATCAGGCAGTCGCTCCCCATCGGCCTGATTCTGATGATCATCTCTGAAATGTTTGCAACCAGTTCGGGTCTCGGATTCTTTGTGACCCAGGCGCAGCGACGCTTCGCGATCCCTGAGATGTGGTCAGGCATTCTCGTGCTCGGTCTCCTCGGGCTCGGCGTTGCCGTGCTCTTCCGTTTTGTGGAGCGACGTGTGCTCCGTTGGTACCTCCGATTGAAGGATCTTGAAAATGACGCCTGATGCTCACACTCCGCTCAACACCGTCTCGTACGGTCGCACCCTGGCGCCCGAAGATACGTTGCTCTCCGTTCGTGGCTTGAAGAAGGTGTACCACACCGACGGCGGCGATATCGAAGCCGTTCGTGACCTCACCTTCGACCTCGGGAAGAATGAGCTGACCTGCCTGGTTGGCCCCTCGGGCTCAGGCAAGACGACCCTCCTCAAGTGCATTGCCGGCCTGCTCGAACCCACCAGCGGTGAGGTCATTCTCGACGGCAACGTGGTCACCGCTCCGCCGAAGAAAATGGCCGTGGTGTTCCAGGAATATGGTCGCTCGCTGTTCCCATGGCTGCGCGTGGCAGAGAACGTGGAACTGCCGCTCAAGAACGCCGGGATGCCGAAAGCACAGCGTCAACAACTCGTGGAAGAGGCCCTCGTGAATGTTGGTCTCGATCACGTGCCCCGGTCGTACCCGTGGCAGCTGTCGGGCGGCATGCAGCAACGTGTTGCTATCGCTCGTGCGATTGCATACCAGCCGGAGGTGCTGCTCATGGATGAGCCGTTTGCCGCAGTTGACGCGCAAACCCGCGCGGATCTTGAGGACCTCGTGCGAAAAGTGCGCAAGAGTCTCGGCATTTCAGTGCTCTTCGTGACGCACGACATCGACGAATCGGTCTACCTGGCCGAACGGGTCATTATGCTGTCGAGCTCACCGACCGTTGTGCAGGAAGACCTCATCGTCGATCTGCCAGAGGAACGCGACCAGCTTGAAACGCGCGCTATGCCGCGATTCACCCAACTCCGTCACCACGTGTACGAGCAGATTCAGCTGGCGAAGAAGGGGTTCCGCGCTGATTCCGTGACGGCACAATCTTGAGCGCCAACGCGCCCACTGAGCCCCGGCGAATTTCGCCGGGGCTCATGCTCGCCCTCGGCTATGTGGCGATGGCTGCTGCCCTCGCCACTGACCTGTACCTTCCTGCCTTCCCCGACATCGCGTATACCTTTCAGGTTTCGCCCTCGGCGGTGCAGCTGACGCTCACCATGTTCATGCTGGGGGCCGCGGTCGGGCAGCTGTTCGTGGGGTCACTGTCTGATGCGCTCGGGCGTAAGAGCGTGCTGGTCATGGCGTTCTCGGTGTTTGTCGTCGCCGCATTCTTGTCATCCCTCAGCGTGTCCATCGAGATGCTGCTCGTGATGCGCGCCATCCAAGGTTTCTCGGGTGCATCCGGAGCGGTCATCGCCCGGGCCATCATCTCTGACCTGGCAACACCGAATGAAGCGGCGAGGGCTTTTGGAGCCCTGTTCGCGATGATGGCGTTCGGCCCGGCGCTCGCCAATCCGCTCGGCGCCTGGTTGACGGAACTCGGGGGCTGGCGTCTTGCGCTGCTGGGCCTGTCGATCCTCGCTGCCGGACTCCTCACGGTGGCGCTCTTTGTGATCCCCGAGAGCCACCCGGCGTCTCGTCGGCAACCCTTCCGCGCCGGACCGCTCCTCCGCAACCTTCTCTCGCTCATACGGCGGCCCGTCTTCATGGCCTATGTGCTGGCGTTCGGTTCGGGGTACGCGGCCATGATGGTGTACATTGCCTCGTCCTCGTTCATCGGCCTTGGGCTCTTCGGCCTCACCCCGCTGCAGTACTCGCTGACCTTTACGACGGGATCGGTGTCCTTCATGCTGGGGGCACTGATCAGCGGCCGATTGGGCGCGAGATACACCGGCGATCAGCTCTTGCGGTTTGGCCAGCTACTCCAGGTTGCCGCGGGCGTGATGCTGCTGGTGAGCATCGTGACGGCGCTGTTACTCAGCAGCGGAGGGCTGGTGGTGTGGATTGCGTTCCTCGTCATGGTGAGTGCGGGCGGCGGCATGATTATGTCGACGGCGTCGCGGCTTGCCATTAGTCGGGCGGTGGGCATTGCGGGCGCGGGTTCTGCGCTGGTGGGCTTCAGCCAGTTTGTGCTGGCGGCGCTCGGTGCTCCGCTTGGCGGACTGTTCGGCACCGACACCGCGCTCCCGACTGCGGTTGCCTCACTCACGCTCGCGGTCGTTTCCTTGCTGTGCGGAGCCTTTGCTCGCTCGAAGTTCGCGTCGAAGCTCCCCTAGTCCGTTGCGTTATCGGCGAGCTGATCAAGCAGTTGCAACCCTTTGGTTGCCCACGCAATCTCTGCGTCAGCGCGCATGATCTTGCCCTCGTACGCGAAGCGTTTGAAAGCGATGATGGCGTCGTGCTGCTCAGGCTCACTCGATGCAAGGCGCCGCGCGAGGGTGGGGTTGGTTCGCTCAGAAATTCCCGCGATCTGTTGCAAGGAGTTTTCTCGGACCTCGCGGAAGTGAGCGATGTGCTCCTCGAGTCGTTTGCGTTGCTCCTGCGCGCTCGGTGACCATTCGAAGTATGCGGCGAGCAGGTGCGCCTGATCTCGTTCGGGAGCGTATTCCAGCGGAGTCTGCTGCCACTCGACGAGCGCCTGCCGGCCCGCGTCAGTGATGGTGTACTGGGTCTTGGTGGCCTGCTTGGAGCCCCACGGCACCTGCTCCGCGTCAAGCAGCCCTTCGGCATGCATACGTTTGAGTTCGGGATAGATCTGCGAGTCCGGTGCGTGCCAGACATGACCGACGGAGCCGCGAAATCGTTTTGCGGCGTCATACCCGGTGGAGGGCCCAGCAGAAATCAGCGCGAGGAGTGCTGCTCTGAGACTCACCGGGTGACTCCGTTCTGGGAGAGGGATCCTGCGAAAGGGTTCGAATACTCGAGTGTGTGGTTCCTTCCATTGGCAATCGTAGCCATATCCATTAGAGTATGACTCAAATACCTATGACCATAGGTAGTTTGTGTAGGGGCATGAGCCAGCATCACCGAGCAAAGGAGCCACCGTGAACGCCGATCCAGGGAATGCATCCGCAAAGTTGCTGAACTATCCGCTGAACGCCTGGTACGTGGCGGCCTGGGACTACGAGGTGACCGCGAAAGAGATCCTTGCGCGCACCATCGCAGGCAGGCCCCTCGCGCTCTACCGCACCCAAGACGGCAATGCCGTGGCGCTCGCTGACGCCTGCTGGCACCGACTTGCGCCGCTGTCGCAGGGCAAGCTCATTGGTCGCGATGAAGTGCAGTGCCCCTACCATGGGCTGCGATTCAATTCTGCGGGGCGGTGCACCGGAATGCCGGCGCAAGAGACCCTGAACCCATCGGCAGTGGTGCCCTCCTTCCCCATCGTCGAGCGCTATCGCTACGTCTGGGTGTGGTTGGGCGACCCTCTGCTGGCAGACCCTGCCCTCGTGCCTGATATGCACCAGATGGACTCCCCAGAGTGGGCAGGCGACGGCATGACCATCGAAGCACCCTGCAACTACCAGCTGGTGCTCGACAATCTGATGGACCTTACCCATGAGGAGTTTGTGCACTCCTCTTCGATCGGGCAAGAGGAGCTCAGCGAGGCAGAGTTCTACGTCACCCACGACGAGAACTCGGTCACCGTGACCCGATGGATGCTCAATATTGATCCCCCGCCCTTCTGGCGCAAGAACATGCGCGACAAGTTCCCCGGCTACGAGGGCAAGGTCGACCGGTGGCAGATCATTCACTACATGTATCCGTCAACGATCTGCATCGATGTGGGGGTCGCTGAGGCGGGAACCGGTGCGCCTGAGGGCGACCGCTCACGCGGAGTGAACGGGTACGTGATGAACACGATCTCCCCTGAGAGTGACCGAAGCTGCCACTACTTCTGGGCCTTCATGCGCAATTATCGACTCGATAGCCAGCTCATCACCACCCAGCTGCGAAACGGCGTACACGGTGTCTTTGGCGAGGATGAGGCGATGCTGAAGGCGCAGCAGGAGGCGATTGACGCCAACCCCGACTACGAGTTCTACAACCTCAACATCGACGCGGGTGGCATGTGGGTGCGCCGCATGCTCGAACGCGGGCTGCGTGCCGAGGGGCGCAGCGTGGGCGTGTCATCTCCCGCCACCGCATCGGGAACTGAGAGTGGTTGGCGGCTCACCCCGAGCGCGGCTGCGGCAGCGGCAGCCGCCGTGAACGAGGTTGAGCAAGCGCTTGCTGAGGCCGGTGCCGCCGACCGTGTCGAGGCACGATAACCATGGCGGATAAGCACACGATTTGGCAGCGGGCACGGGTGGTTGCGAGTTACCCGGTTGCCGACGCCGTTCAGCGAATCGAGCTCGCACCCGAGCTGCCCGTGCCGGTGCGCCCGGGAGCGCATATCGAGATTGAGGTGCCGGTCGGAGGGAGCATTGACACCCGGTCATACTCGATTGTCGATGCGAGCGAGACGGGCGACCGGTTTTCCCTCTCCGTCTACGAGTCGCCCGTGAGTCGCGGCGGTGCCGCAGCTATGCATGCGCTTCGTCCCGGTGACGAGGTGCGGGTGACGCAACCACTGCAGGATTTCCCGCTGCGGGTGGGGGCGCCGTCATACACCCTTGTCGCTGGTGGCGTTGGCATCACGGCCCTCATCGGCATGGCGCGGGCTCTGCGCCAGCTGGGTGCTGACTACACCCTGCACTATGTGGGGAACACCCGTTCGCGTATGCCCTACCTTGATGAGCTTCGGGAGGAACACGGCGACCGACTCGTGCCGCACATCACCGATGAACATGGCCGAATGCAGGTAGCAGATCTCCTCGCGACGGTGCCGCATCACGCGGAACTGTACATGTGTGGGCCGATCCGACTCATGCAGGAGATTCAGCGGCTGTGGGAGCGCAGCGACCGCGACCTCACCGCACTTCGGTTCGAAACCTTCGGCAACTCGGGATGGTACGAGGCGCAGCCGTTCGTGGTAGAGGTGCCGCAGGTTGGCGTCACCGTGGAGGTGCAAGAAGACGAATCGATGCTGGAGGCACTTGAGCGCGCTGGCGTCGATATGATGTACGACTGCCGTCGAGGAGAATGCGGACTGTGCGAAGTGCGCATCACCTCACTCGACGGGGCAGTCGACCACCGTGACGTCTTCTACTCTGAGCGACAGAAAGCGCCGAACTCGAAGATGTGCTGCTGCGTCTCGAGGGTTGCGACCGCTGGCGCCAAAGTGGCGATTGAGGTGAGCTAACCCAGTCGTGGGGTGCGCGGGGGCACCGTGCGCCGATTGCGAATCGCTTCGAACGACGATGCCCATGACAGCAGTCGATTGTCGTCATAGGCGCGCCCCGCGAACGTGAGCCCAACCGGCATCTGGGTGTCGTGCATGGTTCCCATGGGCACGGTGACCGTGGGAATGCCCAGGTGTCGAATGGCGAGGTTGCCGTTCGCTACCCAGACGCCGTTGCGCCACCCGAGATCGGCCGAGGCCTCATTGACGTCCATATCGGCGGGCGCGACGTCGGCGACCGCGGGGAACAGCACTGCGTCGAGGCCGAGCTCATCCATCCACTGTTCAAGGTCTACCTGGCGGGTGCGCTCGAGCCCACGGAATCCTGCTTCGAGTTCCGGAATATCAGTGAACTTCGCGACCGGGTGTTCCCTCACATGCGCGGGATACTGCGCAATATCGTCATCGAAGCCGGTGTACCGATCGGGCAGCGCACCCTCGGGGTGGGGGAAAATGGTTGCTCCGTCGACCACGGTCAGATCGGGTAGCGCAGGGTCGCCGTTCGCGCGGAGAAAGTCGTTCCACCACCAGGCCGAGAGGTCGACGATCTCACGCTGCAGGTACTCGGGGGTCACGAAGCCTCGCGTTGCAATGGTCGGCGCTCCGGGTCGATCGCCCTCGTAACGGGAGATGACGGGGAAGTCGACCTCGACGACCTCCGCGCCCTGCGCTTCGAGGTCGCGGCGCGCTGCCTCCCAGAGGTCAATCACCGACTGACGAGTTTCGATGCGCTGGCCGGTGGGGCCGCCGATCCCAGGGTGTTCTGCGGTGCCAGCTTCTGGGTCGGCGTTGATGTACATCTTGGGAATACCGAAGCGGCGCTTTGCGAGTACCGCCCCGGCGCTGTTTGGTCCGATCCAGTGGTAGCTTGAGGGCCGCAGCGAAGATGCGCGAGGAATCTCGATCCACGGTTGCAACCGCCACAGGTCGCCACGCGGGTGTGGGTCGTCGGCAACAATGACGTCGAGCACCTCGAACAGGTCTGCCATGGTTCGGGTGTGTGGCACCACCACGTCCATGGTGGGCACCAGCGGCCAGTTACCGCGAACCGAGATGATGCCCCGCGAGGGGGTGTAGGCGCACAGCGCGTTGTTCGATGCGGGGCCCCGCCCGCTCGACCAGGTCTCCTCACCGAGCCCAAACGCGGCGAATGACGCGGCAGTAGCCGTGCCCGAGCCGTTTGACGAACCTGAGGCGAAGGGGGCGGTGAGGTAGTCACCGTTGTAGGGGCTTTCTGCACGGCCGTATACGCCTCGCTGCATCCCGCCATTCGCCATCGGGGGCATATTGGTGAGCCCAAGACAGATGGCGCCCGCGCTGCGCAGCCGCTCAATGGTGAAGGCGTCCCGCTGCGCGACGAGGGTGGCGAAGGCGGGGCTGCCGGCTGCGGCGGTAAGCCCTTTCACCAGGTAGCTGTCTTTCGCGGTGTAGGGAATGCCGTCGAGCGGGCTGAGGGTTTCGCCGCGGGCGCGCCGCTCATCCGATGCGCGGGCCTCTTCGAGCGCCTGCTCATTGCGTACGACCACCGCGTTGAGTGCGGTGTCAGTGCCTGGTGCATCGTAGGCATCGATGCGGGCAAGGTACGCCTCGACAATTTCGACGCTCGTCGTGTCGCCCCGAGTGAGGGCTCCGCGGAGGTCGGCGATACTGGCTTCAACGACATCGATCATGTGGTGTGCTTTCACTCTCGGTGCGGGTGTTCGACGGGAGATACGGTCAGACGCGTGGCTGTTGTTGGGTAATGCAGTGTACTCCACCGCCGCGATCGAAGATCGGCCGCGCATCGACGGTGACCACTCGACGGCCAGGGTAGACAGATTCCAGGATCTCGCGTGCGCGTTCATCGGCGATCTCGTCTCCGAAGCCACAGGCAATCACGCCGTCGTTCACGACGAGGTGGTTGACGTAGCTCCAGTCGACGAACCCCTCATCGTCTCGGAGGGTGCTGGGGCCGGGGATGTCGACAATGGTGAAGGGGCGACCAGCAGCGTCAGCTTGTGACGCGAGGAACTCGCGCAGCTGGGCAGTGACCTCGTGGTCAGGATGCTCTGGGTTTGGCTGTGTGTGCAGCAGGATCACGCCGGGGCTGGTGATCGTCGCCACGATGTCAACGTGGCCGCTGGTGCCGAAATCGTCGTAGTCCCGGGTCAGGCCACGGGGGAGCCAGACGGCATGGGTCGCTCCGATCGTGCGTGCCATTTCGGCCTCGACACTTTCCTTGGTGGCGTAGCGGTTGCGGCGTGGGTCGAGTTGCACGGTCTCGGTCAGCAGCACCGTGCCCTCACCGTCAACATGGATGCCGCCACCCTCGTTGACGAGCAGCGAATGGATGCGTTCAGCGCCGGTCAGATCGGCAATCAGCGCGCCGTGTTGCGCCGACTTCTGCCACTCTGCCCAGTCGTGATCGCCCCAGCCGTTAAACAGCCAGGTCACTGCGCCGAGTTGCCCTGGGCGTTCGTCGTCAAGCACGAAGGTGGGTCCGGAGTCACGCATCCAGAACTCATCAACGGGGGCCTCGACGAGTTCAATGTCGGAGCGCAGCATGCGACGGGCCCGGGCCATTTCGGTCGGGTCGACCACCATGGTGACAGGTTCGAAGTCGGCGATGGCATGCGCGGTCGCAGTCCATGCAGCGTATCCCTCTTCGCGCTCTGCGTCGGTGTCGCCGAGGGTGAAGCCTTCGCGGGGGAATGTCATCCAGGTGCGCTCGTGGGGGTCAGTCTCTGAGGGCATGCGCCAGGCCATGGGTCTCCTTTGCTGGGGGATGGCTGCGATCCATGATGTGAGGTCTGGATGGTGTCGCAGTCACCGGCTACGCTAGTTGATCAAGTGATCAATAGTGATTGACGCTAATGTACCGACCGAGAAGACATCCGTCAACCGCAGGTGCGCGGTGGACGAGAAAGGGCGGCCAAAAGAGTGAGTGCCACGAACCAGTCGGCGCCGAGCCCAGCGCAGCGAGGCGGCCGGCGAACGGCAGCTGAGCGTCGTGCGGAGATCCTCGACACAGCGGAATCGCTCGCCCGTGACGAGGGTCTCTCGGCGATTACCATGCGTGCGGTCGCGGCACGAATGGGCGTCGCTCCTACCCTGGTGGTGCACCACGTGCCCAGCATGGACGAGGTCGTTGCCGATACGTTCGTGCGCATTGTGGGTGCCGAGTTGGCCGAAGTAGCCGCTGCGGTCCGTGCCGTACCTGATCCTGGCCGTCGTCTGGAAGCGTTGCTGCGCACCGTGCTCGACGGCACCCGCACCGAAGTCACCCAGGTGTGGGTTGAGTCGTGGGTGCTGGGTCGACGGAACCCGCGCCTCGCGAGTGCGGTGCGGGCGCAGATGGACGCGTGGCGGGCGTGCCTTGCGGAGTGCATTCGCGATGGGGTGCATGCGGGTGTGTACCGCGCAACTGAGGCTGATGCGGAAGCGGTTGCGGGGCAACTGCTCGGCATGATCGATGGCATTGGCGCGCATTCGCTCGTCGGTTGGGATGACGATGACAACCGTGTCGCGCTGATGCTGCGCGCGGCTCATGCCATGCTCAGCGCGTAGCGGCTTTCCCGCGTTCGCGAATGCCGAGCAGCAGTAACTCAAGACCGTGCGCGAACAGCTGCTCATTTCGAGCTTGGCCCTGTGGGTGCTGCGCCACCAGCCGCTGCAGTCGTTCCTGGCGAGCCGTGGGCTCAAAGATGTGATTGGGTGAACCCGCGTCGAGCGCCACCCCGAAGACAAAAGCCTCAAGGGTTTCGACGGTGCTCAACTGTTCAGTCTCCGGGATTCCCGCTTCGGCAAGCGCGTCGATGAGCACTGCGTAGAAGTCGAGTGTGGTGGGTTCGTCGATGACCACGCTCACGAGCAGGGGAATAACACGGGGATGGCTGCCGTAGAGGCGCCACATATGGTGTGCGGAGGTGCGCACCGTGTCTTCCCACGTGCCCTCCTGATGTGGCACCAGCGCGAACTCCTGGGTCAGCACTTCGCGCATGGCATGGATCACGTCGCTTCGGTTTTTCACGTGGTGATAGATCGACGACACACTGACGCCCAACCGTTTGGCGAGTGGCACGACCTGCAGCTCTTGACCCGCGTCAACGAGGGCGATTGCGGCGCGTCCGATTCGCTCACGGGTGAGCAGTGGGGTCTTTGGTCTGGCCATGGTTCCTCCGGTCAACCTTTGACATCTGTGCTCTTTAGGGTGCACTATATCTTCGAACCGAAAAAGTTTCGATTAATTTCGGAGGGAGGCGCACCGCCTCCCTCCGTGAACACTGTCAGGGACGCCAGTATCGTCAGGACGTCAGAGAGGATGGCCCATGTCACACCCCGCTTCGGATACCCAGCCGGGTGCTCCCGCCCACCACGGAGCAACACCCGCGTCTGATCCACGAGTCCCACTGGGCTGGAAGAACGGAAGCGCCGTCTTCATGCTTTCCCTCGCGGGGCTCATGATGGCGAACCTCGCCCCGCTGATTATGAGCGTGCTCGGCGAACTCGGATTCGACATCATCGACCAGGGCAACATTCTGACCTGGGCCTTGCTGGCGTCGGCAGTAGTGGGCCTCGGCACCGCTCGCTGGGCAGCAGGCGCGTACCGTCGACAACTGGCCATCGCCGGTCTCATCATCGCGACGCTCGGGTTTGGCCTCGCCGCGACCCTCGCAAGCACCACCATCGTCGTTGCCGCGTTCATTGTCGGCGGCGCAGGAGTGGGCACCGCCATCGCGTCTTCTGGTGCCGCGCTCGCGGCGATTCGCAACCCCAACCGGGTGAGTGCGACCAGCGGAATTGTGAACCGCCTTCTGGTTATGGTCGTGCTGGCAATCATCCCGGTGCTCGGGCTGAGCCAGATCAGCGTGTTCGGTGCCCTGGCACTCCTGTCACTGATCAGCCTGCTGCTCGCCGTATGGTTGCCGAGCGCACCAGAATACGCGGAGCCGGCTGACGTCACGCAGACGCATCGCATCGCAGAGCCACGTCGCATTCGCATCGCCGGCGTGCTGTTGCTGGTGCTGTTCCCCATCTGGGGTGCCAGCGAGGATGCCGTCTGGACACTCACTTCCGTGCTCGGTGACAACGTCGGCCTCGACCCCGCGTCACTCAGCTTCGCACTGAGCGCCGCGGCAGGCGGCGGTGCGATCGCGATGCTCGTGGTCACTGTCTTCGGAAACCGTATCGGCCGAGCGATCCCACTGGCGCTCGCACTCATCGCCGGCGGCGTCATCAAGATCTGGATCGGCGCGACCGACGATGCCACCACCCTCGCCACGCTCATCATCCTGGTGAACACCATCTACGGGTTCTCATTTGTGCTGTTCCTTGCCACCGCAGCCGGCCTCGATGCCCGCGGCCGCTGGTCAGCACCGCTCATCGGCGCGTACCTGGTCGGGTCAAGCTTCGCCCCCATCATTGGTGCCTGGGTGATCGAAGCCGTCGGCATTCCCATGTTCGGCATCTGGATGGGTATCGTGAGTTTTATCGCCATCGTGCCTGCGCTCTGGGTGGGCCGAGTATCGACCACCGCTGAAGCTGCCCTGGCACGTCAGGCAGAGCGAGCAAAGGAGACCGCATGACCTCCCAATCACCCACCACGGTCTACCGTGCAGGCGCGATTTTCACTGGTTCAGCGCAAGCCCCTCTTGCTGAGTCGCTGGCGGTTTCAGGCGGCCGAATCATCGCCGTTGGCGACACCGACTCAGTGACGCAGATCGCAGGATCACAGGCGCAGGTCGTGGATCTTGGCGACGGGTTCGTCACCCCGGGCTTCGTCGAGGGCCACACCCACATGCTGATGTTTGGTCAGGCCCTCGAGAAAGTTCAGCTGCGAGATTGCGACACGCTCGAAGAGATTCAGCAGCGTCTCCGGGCCGCGCGGGAAGCGCAGCCCGACGCGAAACACATCCTCGGGATCAGCTGGCGCTTCGAGGCACTCGACGGTGCCGACCCCACCGCCGCGATGCTCGATGCGGTGATCGACGATGTGCCCGTGCTGCTCGATGCAAACGACCTGCATTCGGTGTGGGTCAACACGGCAGCGCTCGAAGCCCTGGGGATCACCGACGACACCCCTGATCCTGTCGGCGGAGAAATTCGGCGCGATGCCAACGGTAAAGCGACGGGCTTTCTGCTCGAAACCGCAGCGATGCAGTACGGCTGGGGCTACCTCGAGTCAACCGCCGACGAGGCCGATCGCGACCGTTTTCTGGCCGGCGCATTTGACGCGTACCTGGCAACCGGGGTGACCACCGCCACCGAGATGGCGCTGAACGAAGCCGCACTCGAATCCTTCGAACGTCTCCTCGAGCGTGACGGGCGCCTGCCGTTCCCGATGACCGCGCACATGATTCTCCACCCAACCGGAAACCTCGAGGCAGACCGTGCCCAGGTGCTCCGCGCTGCCGAACTCCGGGATCGCCTTCGCGAACGCCAGGGAGATGCCCCCTTCGGGGACACGCTCGAACTGGCCGGGGTGAAGTTTGTGCTCGACGGCGTCATCGATGCGTGCACCGCCGCCATGCGTGCGCCGTTTGCAGACGGCTCACACCCCGACCCGATTTGGGAACGAACCGCGGCGATCGCGGCTGCGGTCGAGGCAGATGCCCACGGGCTACAGCTCGCGTTGCACGCGATTGGTGACGCCGCCAGTGACCTCGCCCTCGACATGGTTGAGGCGTGCGTGCGGGAGAACGGACCGAACGCTCACCGCAGGCCACGAATCGAGCACCTCGAATACGTGGCACCCGACACGATTCGCAGGCTGGCAGCGCTCGGCGTGACCGCGTCAATGCAGCCGGTGCACTGCGATCCCGCGATCCTGGACAACTGGATCGCGATGCTCGGAGACGAACGCGCATCGCACGGCTTCCCGTGGCACCGCTTCCGAGAGGCTGGCGTGCGCATCGCCATCGGAACGGATGCCCCCACCGCGCCCCACGAAGCGCCGCACAACCTGTTCATCGCGCTCACCGCGAAGTCAGTGCTCGAAGCCCAGCGCGAGGCGTACGCCCCGGAACGGGTGTTCACCCCCGCAGACGCGCTCGAAGCGATGACCCTCGGGTCGGCTGTGGCCGCCGGGGTCGAGAACGAAGTGGGCCAGCTGCGACCGGGAGCGCGCGCAAACTTCATCGTGCTTGACACGAACCCGCTCGTTGATTCCCCAGAGACGCTCCTCGGCACTCAGGTCAGAATGACGGTCGTGAACGGTGAGGTGAGATACTCGCGCTGAGCGGCTAGGGCAGCATTGAGCTGAGCTGCGGCGCCCCTGCTACCACGTGGGGGTCGCCGCGCTGCGCAGCACCCCCTGCTCAACACCGTGCTCAAGCATGGTGAGGATGGCGCTGCGCAGCCGCTCCGCGGCGTCACCGCTGAGCCCTTCAACCAGCAGCGACTCGACCACGTTCACTCGGGGTCGCAGCTGCGCGAGGGTGCGGGCGCCTTCTGCGGTGAGGGTGAGTACCATGCGCCTCCGATCCTCCTCGCTGCGATTTCTCGCAACGAGCCCGTTCTTCGCCATACGATCCACGAGGTCGGCGATTGTCGACCGGTCGAGATCGAGCTCGACGCCAAGGTCTGCCTGGCTGATGCCGGGGTTTCGTTCCAGTACGGCGAGCGCGGCAAACTGCACGCTTGACACCTCAAGGGAGACCTCACGGTTCCACAGCGCATGGTGGAGTTGCTGCGCTCGCCGCAGGAGGTGGCCAGTGTGGTAAGAAGCGTGATGCGGGGAAACCATGCTCATCAGCTTCGGAGAATGCCCGCGAAGTACGCGGTGACGCGGTCGGTCGCGTCGAGCGGCAGCACCTCAGCGATGTATTGATCGGGGCGCACAATCACCATGGCGCCGACCTCACGATCGATCCCGCGCCGGTCATAGATGTCGGCGACGAGGTCCCAATTATTTTCGCGGCTGATCGCGGAGAACACTTTCTCTTGGTCGACGAGGCCGAAACGGCCGGTGCGGGGACGCAGCACCTCGGGCATGTCCGCGGGGTTCACCTCGCGGTGCGGGCGCTGCACGATTCCGCGCACGTCAATGACGCTGTCCACGTCCCAGCCGGCGGGGGTGTGCCGTACCAGTGGCGACTGCGGGTCCTTGGCGAGCCATTCGCAGGCTGCGGTGAACCGGCGCTCGTCACGGTCGGCGAAGAGGTAGATTCGGAACCTGCCGTCGGCACGGTGAGCGTGACCGAGTTCGACGCGTTTTGCATCAGCAATGCGGGTGACGGGTGCCGAGTGGAACCGGCGCCCCACCTCGAGGCCGGTGGCAAGGTGCTGGTGCTCGGTGGAACCGGTGAGCCGTGACTCGACGTATTGCACGCCGAGGCCTGCTGTGTACTGACCAGATTTGGTGAAGTACTCCTGCAATTCAGCGGGATCAACGCCACCTCGTTCGGGATGCTGCGGATCCTTCGGCCCCGCCGCCATCATGGCTGACCATTCACGGTCAAAGTCGATCAACCGCTGAGCCACGGGCTGCCGTTCTTCAGAGTAGGTTTCGAGCAGGCTCGGGTCGGCGAGGCCCTTCAGCACCGCACTGAGCTTCCAGCCCAGGTTGAGCGTGTCTTGCGTGGACACGTTGAGGCCCTGCCCGGCTTTTGCGGAATGCGTGTGGCACGCATCGCCTGCGATAAACACGCGAGGATCATCGCCGCGGCCGGCGGCATCGTCGAACCCGTCGGTAACTCGCTGAGCAACCTCATAGATGGACCACCAGATCGTGTCTTTCACCTCGAGAGTGTAGGGGTGCAACACGCGGTTCGCGATGGCAACCATTTGCTCAGGGGTGCGGCTGCGCACTTCGGCACGA
Source organism: uncultured Leucobacter sp. (assembly GCA_964547775.1). Classification (GTDB taxonomy): domain Bacteria; phylum Actinomycetota; class Actinomycetes; order Actinomycetales; family Microbacteriaceae; genus Leucobacter. Next base: position 891 of record CAZJOZ010000017.1, on the reverse strand, counting down.
TTCTCGTCAGTGACCTCACCAAGATCGACATAGAGGCGCACCAGGTACCCGCCCTCGCGGGGGATCAACAGAATACTGCCTGCTTCGGCCGATTGAATCGCTGACTTGATGCGAATATCGGGGAAGTCAGTGACCGGCAGAATATCCATGACGCCCCAGGCGTGGCCCGCGGCGTCACCGTGGAGCTCTCGGCCGATAGCCTTGCGCACGCCGCTCCTTGCACCGTCGGTGCCGACGAGGTACTTTGCGCGAATGGTGTGGGTGTCACCCGAGGTGACGTCGCGCACCTCTGCCGTGACCGGGTATTCTGCGGAGCGATCCACTTCGAGGGAGACGAACTCGAGTCCGTAGTCGGGAACGAGGCGAGTGGGGCTGCGCTCCGCGAAGTCGAGCAGGTAGTCGTGGATGCGTGCCTGATTCATGATGACGTGCGGGAATTCTGAGAGGTCATCGGCCACGTCTTGAATGCGTCCCGTGCGCACGATGGTGTTCGGCTGTTCGGCGTCTGGGCGCCAGAAGCAGGTCTCGTTCACCCAGTACGCCTCGTGCACGAGGCGGTTGGCGAGACCAAAGGCCTCAAGGGTTTCGACGGTGCGGCACGCAATGCCATCGGCTTGACCGAGGGTCATGCGCCCCTCGCGGCGCTCAACGATGCGCGTCGTGATGTCGGGGAACTGTGACAGGTAGGCGGCGAGGAGGTTACCGGCGGGGCCGCTCCCCACAATCAGCACGTCGACCGCGTCTTTTTCCTGCGGCAGTGACGGCGCTGCGGGGAGGGTGGTGGGTTCGCCGGGGTAGTAGCCGTCTCGGTAGTACTGCATGGATGCTCCTTGGTGCCGGGCGTGCGCGACGCTGCGAATGACAAGAGCATATAGTCAGTACCCCAACGAT
>CAZJOZ010000016.1:0-28340 GCA_964547775.1 uncultured Leucobacter sp. | reverse complement strand
GTCGATCGGTGAGCCTGGCACCCAGCTGACGATGCGTACCTTCCACACCGGTGGTTCAGCATCTGCGGAGGACATCACGCAGGGTCTGCCGCGCGTGCAGGAGCTCTTCGAGGCACGTACCCCCAAGGGTGCGTCACCGATCGCCGAGGCTGCTGGCCGCATCACGATCGAAGACACCGAGAAGAGCCGTCGCATCATCCTGACACCAGATGACGGCAGCGAGGAGAAGGTGTACCCCGTGCTGAAGCGTTCAACGCTCATCGTTGAAGACGGTGATCACGTTGAACTCGGTCAGCCGTTCCTTCAGGGCACTCTGGATCCGAAGGATATCTTGCAGGTTGGTTCCACCGAGAACGGCAAGCATATCCCCGGTGAACGCGCAGTACAGAAGTACCTCGTTGAGGGTGTGCAAGGCGTGTACCGCTCACAGGGTGTGCCGATCCACGACAAGCACATCGAGGTCATCGTTCGCCAGATGCTCCGCAAGGTCACCGTGGTTGACCACGGTGAAACCGACCTGCTGCCGGGCGAGCTGGTAGACCGTGCGCGCTATCAGCGGATTAACCGCGAGGCGCTGCTCGAGGGCAAGCGTGCGGCAACCGCTCGACCTGAGGTGATGGGTATTACCAAGGCGTCGCTGGCGACCGAATCGTGGCTGTCAGCCGCTTCGTTCCAGGAGACCACTCGTGTGCTCACGCAGGCTGCGATGGAAGGATCGAAAGATCCGCTCATCGGTCTCAAAGAGAACGTCATCATCGGTAAGCTCATCCCGGCAGGCACCGGACTCGGTGTGTACCGAGACGTGGTGGTCGAGCCAACGGAGGAGGCAAAAGCAGAGCGGTACCCAAGCCGACTGTTTGCAACCGATGGCGCGTTCGACGAGAACGATCTGTCGTATGTCGACTACGACACCTTCACGGCTGAGGAGTTCAAGCCAACCGACTACAGCTAACGCTGGTTGATAGGAAAAGGAGCACTGCTTGCGCGGTGCTCCTTTTCCTATGTTGGGACAGATTGCGACACTCGTGGCTGGTGTCGAGGGTCACGCACGTGGAAGGAGTACGCTTGCCACCAAAGCCGTGTGCGTAAGTCGCGCACCGCTGAGAGATTGGAAGGCGTAGCGATGAGCGAAGAGCGGGATCAGGAACAGGCCGGGGCCGCCCTCGAACAGAGCGAGCCTACGGAGAGCCAGGTGCAGGCGGCTATCGAGCGAGCAAACGCAACCGCGGTACAGCCACAGGCCGATGCTCCGTCGGCAGGCATGGCGTCACGCCCCCCGATCGCCCAGCCTTTTGAGCTGCCAAGCGCGGGGGAGACGCAGAGCGCAACCGAAGTCTTTGCTGCTCACCCCCCTCGTCCCCGTCCGTTCGAGGGCTCGGAGAATGGCGCGACCTCGGCAGTGATCGCCGAATCCGAAGTTGCCGCCGAACCGTCGCCTCTGACGACCACTGCAGGCAGTGATGGACCCGCAGACGCCGCTGCTGCTGAAGGGACAACGTTCCCCCCAACTGAGGCGCACCCAGCGGCAGAGAAGCCTGCCCTGCCACCGCAGGATGGCGAGATTCGTATCAGTCCCGATCACCCCATGGCTGCGCTCTACATGCAGTCACCAATGCCACCAGAAATGAAGGGCAATCGCGGCGCAGGGGTGCTTATTTCTCTGCTCGCAACGGTCGTATTCGCCCTCGTGTATGCAGGAGCGCTTGCGCTCTGGGCCGCACCGAACTTTCCGCCGTCGACATTTGTGAGCGAGGGCTTGCTGCCATGGATCGCAAGCTGGGGCTTTGCCGCTGCCGTTGCGAGCTTCTTCCTCGGAATGGTCTTGCTCGTGCTCATTGCGGGCCGCGCCGGCTGGTGGGTGTATGTGCTTGGCGGTTTCCTCGTTGCCGTGCTGGTGTGGGGGGTCACACTGCTCGGCACTGCATTCCACGGCCACCTGCAGGGCGAGTCAGTGTCGTGGCACCCATATCTCCTGGTCACCGAGTACGGGTTGTTCTTGCCGGTCATTGCCGCGGGGCTCGTCGCTCGTGAGGCGACGGTCTGGTTCGGAGCCTGGATCGGCGCTCGTGGCCGCAAAGTGAAGCGGAAGAATGCGGAAGCTCTCGCCGAGTACGATCGCGCGATGGCAGATCTGCAAGTGTCGCAACCATGACTGAGACCCCCCGTCGAGGCGTCACCCGAGGCTACGTCGGTGGGCTGATCTTTGCGGTGGGAGTGCTTGCGCTTGCGGTGCTCATTGCGGCGTGGGCGTACCTGTCTTGGATGCTCGGGGGAGGCCCCGTCGTGACCCCCGACGTCAGTGTGGTGGCGACGCCGCTTATCGTACTGGTGCTGCTTGCGATGCTCGGCTGGATCCTGTGGGGGCAGTCGATTCAGTTGTTGCGTGGCAGAAAAACACCCTCATGGCCCCACATCGCGCTCGCCGCAGTCGGAGGGTACCTGCTGTGGTGCCTCGGTGGCTTGCTGGTAGGAATGAGCGTCGAGGAGACCTGGCTCAGTCCCTTCGCGGTCACGCTCGGCATCGTGTGGGGGCTCGCCGCGCTCGTCTGCTGGTCGGTGCTGATGCGGCGTGTGTATACGGACCGTCCGACCCCGCAATGGCCGTGGGAAAAACGAGATGAGCCCGGACCGGACTGGACTCACACCGATGACGATCCCTGGGGTGGCGATCGGTGAACGAAACGCTTGAGCCGCGGCCACCGCAAACCCCTGATGTGATCCAGGATCGAGTGACGGTCGGCGTGGATTCCTGGCTGCGATGGCTCCCTACCTGGTCGCCGGCAACCTATCGAGGACGGTCTCGCATGTGTCGCCGCTGCACGGGATCACCGATTCTCGCCGCCGCGGGGCTGGACCGTGACGTGCCCCACCAGGTGGCGCACGCACTGAACAGCCGAATGCAGCGCATCATCGACCGCGTGGTGGATGATTTTACTGAGGTCGAGTTGCCCACCCTGCACGCTGAACTCACCGGTGATCAGCTCTGGAACGCAGGCGGCTTTGATCCTGCTGCGGGGCTCGAACCGGAGTATGACGGCATTGATCTCGACCCCGAGCCCGAAGATGGGCAGCCAACACTCTTCACGCTCGCGGAGCTTGCGGAGCAAACCAAACCCGACACCGTGCTTCCACGACCTCCCCTCAGCGCGGAGGAAAAACGTCGCCTCCGGGTAGAGATTGAGCGCGCGGATCGGTGCGCACACGATGCGGGCCAGCGAGTCTGCTTCGCTCTTGCAGGACACCGCCCAAGGATCCAGGCCGCGGTGCACCGGTTTGTCGAACCGCAAATTCAAGCGCTTCTCGAGGAGCTTACGACCCATCTGCGCCCTCCCGAATAGGTGGCTGAGCACGCACGAAGAGGTGGCTGAGGGTGAGGTGGCGCTTGCGAATCAGCGACCTTCCCCTACGGTGTAATGGCGTTCACCGTGTATTGGAGTCGCACCGTGCCGCCCTCATCGGCAAACCACCCCACCGTGGCGCGGTATTCGGCGCTCTCGAGCATCGTCGTCTTGAGCTCTCCCATATCGAGCGTGTCTGTGACGGTGAAACCTGCTGCTTCAAGATTAGGAACCAGCGCGTCTGCCTCTGCTTGGCTGGTGTGAATGGTCAGTGAGTGCATGTCGGCGGATGAGTGCGACGCAATCACCTCGCCCTCAGGAACCGGGAGCCCCGGCCAACTGTCTGGCACTTGGGCAGCGCTGCCATAATCGATGGAGTTGCCGTCTTCGGTGGTGATCGACAGGCCGCCATCGTCGAGATCGATCTTGCCGCCGGTCTGCTGTTCGATGAGCCCCTCGACGGCGCCCTGCGTGAGTTGTTCGACGGGGTTCGCGCAAGCGGTGAGCGTGAAGAGCGCCAGCACAAGGGTGGCACTGCCCGTCGTTCGGAGAACGGTCGGTGAGAACGTCATGAGAAATCCTTTGCCTCGGTGGAAGACCGGCCACGCGCTGTGCGTCAAGTGAGCTGATATCGCGCGCCCAGTCAGGTGAATCCTCACCATACGCCTGCTCTCTCGTGTTACGGACCGGGGGATGTGTTTTGTTATCGAACCGTCGTCGACTGATCGTGATTTCCTGCAACAGTTCGCTGGGAAGCTGTACGTTTCTTCTGTTGCGTGACGAATTTGAGTCGTGCTAGTCCTGTGTGACATTCTGTGACGTCAGCATTTTTGTCAGGTGTCGGATCTCTTTACACTTTTCTTGGCTCGTCGAACATGTTCGACACCTCACAGGACTGAAGGTACGACAGGAAATTTTCATGAAATCACGCACACTCTTACGCGCAGCAGCTCTCGTGTTGCCGGCCGCGTTGCTGCTTACTGCATGTTCGGAGCAGACCGCAGCCCCAGAGCAATCAGATACCGAGGTCGAGATTCTCGGAAACTTCACCGGTGACGCTACGGTTCCAGAGGGACTTGAGGACGGCCTCGACGTTGCTCTCGTGACCCGTATCACGACCGGCTCGTGGTACGAGACGTATGTCGCTGCGCTTGAGACAGAGGTGGAAGGCCTGGGCGGCTCGCTGCAGATCCTCGACTCAAACAATGACCTCGCCAAGATGGCTTCGAATGTCGACACGGCGATCAACTCGGGAGTTGACGTGCTGTTGGTGAATAACGGCACCGAAGAGGCGCTGGGCGAGTCGGTGCAGAAAGCGCTTGACGCGGGCATCGTGGTTGCCACCTACGATTCTGATATCACACGAGAGGGTGTCAGCTCGATCGACCAGAACGATGCGGCACTGGCAACCAACGGACTGAGCGTCCTGGCCGAAGATTTTGATGGCGAGGCCGGTGTCGTCGTGCTGTCGGTTGCAGGGTTCGCCCCACTGGATCGTCGACTTGCCGCGGTCGATGAGTTCGTCGCAGACAACCCGGGCATCGAGATTGTGACCCAGACCGGCACCGTCTCAGGGAATGCCGCGCTCGACACCGCCGCACAGGTTGCCGCGCTGCTCAGCGCTCACCCCGCTGACGGTGACGTGCAGGCGATCTGGAGCCACTGGAACGAGTTCACCCGCGGAGCAATGACCGCACTGTCTGACGCGAAGCGCAGCGATGTCGCGGTCTACACCGTGGACTTGACCGATCAAGAACTTCCGTTCTTCTGGGACGAGGTCGTAGATTTCCGTGCCGCCTCAGCGACAAACCCCGCGACGATCGGTCGTTCACAGGTGCGACTCGCATGGCTGAAAGCTGCGGGCGAAGCCGACGGAAACCTCCTGGTCGAACCGGCATTGATTACGAAAGCGGATCTGCCGGATGAGGAGATCAGCTTTACCGAACTTGCCGAATACGTTCCCGCATGGAACACCGACGAGTCGACCTGGCCCGCCTGGATCAAGACGCTGCACGAACAACACGCACAGTGACCTCGTCGCTTACCCTTACTGGCATCAGCCATGACTACGGTGACGGTCCGGTTCTCCGCGAGGTGAATCTGACCGTCACCGCCGGTCGTGTGCACGCACTGCTCGGCATGAATGGGGCGGGGAAGAGTACCTTGGTGCATCTTGCCGCAGGGTTCTTCGCGCCCACCTCTGGTGAGATTCGGCTTGACGGCGAACGCGTGCACTTTGCAAACCCCGCTGATGCGCTGCATCACGGGGTTGCTCTCCTTGCTCAAGAGGTAGATCGGGCGCTGGTACCGGATGCCACGGTGCATGAGAATCTCCTCGCAGCCACGCTCCGGCGCGAGCGTCGCAGGGTGTTCTCGGCTCGAAAAAATGCCCGTCGTGCGAGAGAGATTTTGGAACGTTACGGGGTCGACCTCGATCCGTTCCGGAGAATTGACCAGCTCAGCCTGTATGAGAAGCAGGTGCTGCTGCTGGTTCGTGCAGCTGCCGGTCACGCAAGGTACCTGTTTCTCGATGAACCGACCTCGGCATTTGATGCTGCAGAAACCGAACGCTTCTACGGGATCGTCGAGACCCTGACCGCGCAGGGCATTGGAATCGTCTTTATCTCCCACCGACTCGGCGAGGTGTTTCGTATCGCAGACGAGGTCACCGTGTTGCGCGGCGGACAGGTATCTCTGCATCAGGAGATCGCCCAGACGAACACCAATGAGGTGGTCGCAGCAATCACGGGCAGCTTCGAGACGGCGCAGCGTCATGCGAGAGTCCCGATTGCCGCTCCACCAGCCCTGCACGTATCATCTCTCGACCTCGGCGCCGGCAGAACCAAGCTCTCACTGACCATCGGCCACGGAGAGATCGTGGTGGTGTACGGCCCCCTTGGATCAGGAAAAACGCGGCTCGCTCGCACCCTCTTCGGTCTCCAGGGCCCCTACCGGGCTGAATTCTCGGGTGTAGAGCGCACGGTGAAAAGCCCGGTCGACGCGAGGAAGATCGGGTTGGCGCTGGTGCCCGAGGAACGACGCAACCAGGGAATTTGGCTTGACGAGACCGTTCAGACGCACGTTGCGCTCGGGTTCCGTGGCTTCATTCGCGCACGACGTGAACGTGCCCACGCCCAAGAGATGATTACCCGTTATGAAATCCAGCCTCCGCGACCCGAACAGTTGCTGCTCCGCATGTCAGGGGGGAACCAGCAAAAAGTAGCCATCGCCAAATGGGCGAGCGTTGAGGGGAGACAACTGGTGATCCTCGACGAACCCATGAAAGGTGTTGATGTCGCTGCGAAAGAGGCCCTCTTTCGTGCAATCGAACAGCTCGCCGCTGGAGGTGCCGGTGTGCTCTATCTCACGCAAGAACCGGACGATGCGTTGCGAATCGCGGATCGAATTGTGGTTCTCGGCCGTGAAGGGGTCGTACTCGATCGGCCGGCCGCAGAATTGACACCCATTGACCTCATGTTTACGGAAAGGAGTGAGGTCGAATGACCGTCACTCAACCCCAATCGTCCGCTCCCAAATGGCGGGAATTCCTCCTGCGAAATGCGGCTGTTGTCGTCATTCTCGTGGTGATTGCGGTCTTCGCCTTTGCGAACGAAAACTTTTTCACCGCGGGCAACCTGCTCGATATTTTGCGATCCATTGCGGTGAGCGCACTGCTTGCTCTCGCGGTGACCTTCTCGCTCGTCGTGAACGGCTTTGATGTGTCGGTCGGCTCAGTAACCAGCTTGTCAACGATCGTGGCCGCAGCCCTGATGATTGATCTCCGCATGGAGACCCCGATTGCCATTCTCGTGCCCATTTTGTGTGGTGTCGCTGTGGGACTCATCAACGGGTTTCTGATCGTGAAGCTCGGCCTCCCTGACCTCTTAGCAACCCTTGCAATGCTGTTTCTTGTGAGCGGCGTGCAGCGAACCATTACTGCGGGAAAGTCTGTGAGCCCAAGCCCAGACTCAGGGATTATCACGCCCTCATTCAGTTTTATCGGCAGGGGCACAGTCTTTGGTGTCCCCTTCCCGGTGATCTTGCTGGTTGTGGTGGGCGTGCTTGCATACCTCTTTTTGAACAAGACCACTACCGGGCGCTCCATGTATCTTGTCGGTGGCAACGAAGAGGCAGCACGGCACATGGGCTTACCCGTTGGCCGCCTGCGAGTGCTGGCGTATGTGATCAGTGGCTCGTTGGCTGCACTGGGCGGCATCGTGTTGACCGCTCGTATCGGAAGCGGACAGATTGAGGCCGGCGCGCCATTGCTCATGGATGCGGTTGCAGCCGCATACGTTGGCTATGCACTCTTCGGGCAGAAGAAGCCCAGCGTTGTCGGTACGCTGGTCGGCGCGGTGCTCATCGGCATCCTCCTCAACGGCCTCACCATGCTGAAGTTTCCGTACTACGCTCAAGACATCGTGAAGGGTGGCGTGTTTATCATGGCGCTCGCCTTCGCATTTGTGCGACGCAAGGATCGCTGAGACCTGTCGCGCCGCAACCTGCCGTGCGGAGGTTGCGCTTCGCATCTGCGCATCAGTGACCACAAGGAAAAGGAGAAACACCCCGTGAGTGTCTCGCAGCCAGACTACGGCTACCAGTTCAGCTTTGTCGGTCACACGGATCAGGGCGGCCGACCAGACGGATGCCAGATCATGGTTGACCGTGGTTTTGCGTACGTCGCGCATGCGTTTCAGCAGGGGTTTAGCGTGATCGACGTTCGTGATCCTCGACACCCCGCCCCAGTGAGCTTCGTCGCGGCGCCCCCGGGCACCTGGAGCGTGCACCTGCAAGCTGCCGATGACCTCCTCTTAGTGGTGAATGCAAAGGATCTGTTTGCTGACACCGAGTTTGCGACTGAGGACCAGTATTACGGACGCTCTGTTGGTGACTCTGCACTGCAAGCTGCGCGCGGGTACGCCGCAGGTTTACGAGTGTTTGATATTTCGACACCGGGTCACCCACGGGAGATCGCGTTCATGCCGGTCGATGGTGTGGGCCTGCATCGTCTGTGGTACACCGGCGGTCGGTGGGCATTCGCCTCGGCGCTTCTTGACGGGTTTAGCGATTACATCCTGGTGACGATCGACATGCAGAATCCGCTGAAGCCTGAAATCGTGGGGCGGTGGTGGCTACCGGGGATGCACCAGGCGGGAGGAGAAACACCGACCTGGGACGCTGACACGTGGCGGTACGGTCTGCACCATGCGATTGTTGATGGTGACACCGCCTATGCGTCATGGCGTGACGGCGGTGTGACGCTCCTCGATGTGAGCGATCGCTCCGCGCCGAGCCTCATCTCCTGGAAGAACTGGACGGGGCGTGTCGGAGGTGCGACCCACACGGCACTTCCTCTCCCCGACAGGGATCTGCTGGTCGTCGCAGACGAAGGGATTGCCGATAACGCGGCCGACGGGATCAAACGCACGTGGGTGTTCGACATCCAGGATCCTGAAGATCCGATCAGCATCTCAACATTCCCCGATCCAGCAGAGGTTGATTACACCGTGAAGGGCGGCCACGCTGGGCCGCACAACCTGCATGAGAATCGTCCGGGAAGCTTTCAAAGCGACACCCTCATTTTTGCAACCTACCAAAACGCGGGCCTTCGAGCCTTTGATATTCGTGACCCATTCCAACCGGTTGAAGTCGGGGCATGGGTGCCACCAGCGCCGACCACCATGGTTGACACAAGACCCGGTAGGCCACGGGTGATTCAGAGTTTCGATGTCTTTGTTGACCAGGAACTCCGAGCGTATGTCACCGACTACAACGCAGGGTTGACGATTGTGCAGTTCGAAGGAGACGAACGATGAGCGCTCAGGCGGATGCCGCGACAGTTCTTGCCGCACTGCGTGATGCACTCGGCCCGCGTGCGGACTCGGCGTTGCTCCACGATGCGACCAGCCTTGTGGAATACGGCGTAGACACCTCGGGTGCGAGACGAGGTACAGCCATCGCTCTCGTGCGACCAATCAGCACCGAGGAGGTGCAGGCGGTGGTTCGAGTGGCAAACCAATACGAGGTGTCAATTGTGGCGCAGGGCTCCCGCAGTGGTCTTGCTGGTGCCGCATCGGCGACCGACGGCTCGATTCTCATCGATTTTTCTCGTATGCGGCAGATCCTGGTGATTGATCCACTCGAACGACTTGCTGTGGTGCAACCCGGGGTGCGGGTGGAAGAACTTGCGGCGGCAGTTGCACGGCAGGGGCTGTTCTATGCGCCCGATCCCGTGTCGTCGCATCTTGCCTCGCTCGGAGGCACGGTGGCGACCAACGCGGGGGGCATGCGGTGCATCAAGTACGGGGTAACCAGGGACTCGATTCGGTCCCTCGAAGTGGTGCTCGCCGATGGCAGCGTCATCAACACCCGCCGCAACACGATCAAGTCGGTTGCTGGGCTTGATCTGACGTCGTTGATGGTTGGTTCGGAAGGAACTCTCGGTCTCGTGACCGAGATCACCGTGAGCTTGCATGCGGCTCCTGGCCCCTCGCTCGGGGTCTCGGCCATGTTTCCCTCGCTGGAACAGGCGCTCGCGGCTGCGAACGACATCGCGACCGGCGCGTTCCTTCCATCGGTGCTTGAGTTGCTCGACGACGTGGCGCTCGAGGCGATACGCCGATACGACCCTTCGATTGATGTGCCTGAAAGCGCTCGCGCCTGGCTCCTCGCGGTGACGGACTCTCGCGTCGCCGCTGATGCCGAGCTCGACAGTTTTGAGGCAACGTTTGCACGCCACGGGGCCATCGTCTCGCGCCGCGCAGAGTCTGCAGACGCACTCGATCAGCTGTTTGCCACTCGACGCGCTCTCCATCCAGGTATGCAGGCGTACCTGGGTGCGTCGCTGAACGGCGACATCGCCGTGCCGCGAGGGGCCCTCGCGGAGGTGGTTGAGCGCGCAAACGACATCGCACAGCAGCATGACGTTGTCATTTCGATCGGAGGGCATGTGGGCGACGGGAACCTCCATCCGGTCGTCGCATATGACCCGAGCGATGCAGAGCAGACCAGGCGGGCGCATGCCGCGCAGGATGCCTTGCTTACGGTCGCTCAAGAAGTCGGTGGAACCGTCACGGGAGAACACGGTGTTGGCACGGAGAAACTCCACGCCCTCGACGGAGAGCTGGAACCGCGGGTTCGCGACCTGCAGCGTGCCATTAAGGCGGCTTTCGATCCGAAGGGCATCCTGAATCCTGGCGCCAAGCTCTGACACGGGGAGGACGAACGGCCACAGGCGGTTGTCCTCACCACGAATATCGTCTGCTGAGCGATAGGATTGACCGCGAGACACCGCTGACGAGAGGGGCAAAGACGTGGCAAAGACCGCAGACGCGATCGGCCCGACAGGGCGCCCCATCCGCTTCTACTCGGTGCCGTCGGCGTTGGATCGCCACGGTCCCGCCCGCATCATCGCCATGTGCAATCAAAAAGGCGGTGTGGGGAAGACCACGACCACAATCAATCTGGGTGCCGCGCTCGCTCGATATGGTCGGCGAGTACTCGCGGTGGATTTTGACCCGCAGGGTGCCCTTTCCGCAGGGTTGGGCGTGGCCGCGCACGATGTCCCCACCATCTATGACCTCATGCTCGGTCACGTGAAAGAACCCCGAGAGGCGATTCAGGAGACGAGCACTCCGGGACTTGACGTTATTCCCGCCAACATTGACCTCTCGGCGGCGGAGGTGCACCTCATTAGCGAGGTGGCGCGCGAACAGATCCTTGCTGGAGTGCTCCGCAAGGTATCCGATGAGTACGACGTGATCCTGATCGACTGCCAACCGTCGCTCGGGCTGTTGACCGTGAATGCGCTCACCGCAAGCCACGGCGTGCTGATTCCCTTGGCGTGTGAATACTTCGCGCTGCGCGGGGTCGCGCTGCTCATTGAGACCGTTGAGAAGGTCCGTGATCGGCTCAACCCGAGCCTCGAACTCGACGGCATCATTGCGACCATGTACGATCCTCGCACCCTCCACGCGCGCGAGGTGTTGGAGCGGGTCGTCAGCACCTTCGATGACAACGTGTTCGATACGGTTATTGGGCGTACGGTGAAGCTTCCCGATGCTTCCGTCGCAGCGAAACCGATCCTTGATTACGCGCCAGACAACCCTGCCGCCGAAGCGTACCTGCAGCTTGCCCGAGAGCTCGTGCAACGCGGCACGGTCGCATAAGTTCGCCCATGGCCGCCGTCACCGAAACTGAAGAGGTTTCGGGCGATGATGCATTCCGCGTCTCGCTCGACGTGTTTGACGGCCCCTTCGACCTGCTGCTCAGTCTCATCAGTAAACACGAGCTTGATATCACTGAGATCTCGCTCAGCCTCGTCACGGATGAGTTCATTGCCTACCTCGCAACACTCGAACGCGAGGGGCCTCACCTGCTCGACCGAGCTTCCGAGTTTCTCGTCGTCGCGGCGACGCTGCTCGATATGAAGATTGCGAGTTTGTTGCCCCAGGGCGAGGTCGTGGACGCCGAAGACATCGCGCTGCTCGAAGCTCGTGACCTCTTGTTCGCCCGCCTGCTGCAATATCGAGCGTTCAAACAGGCCAGCGCATGGTTTCGAGAGCGGCTCGAATCCGAGCAGGCGAGGCATCCCCGTCTGGTGCCGCTTGATGAGCAATATCGAAGCCGCGCACCCCAGCTCGTCTGGACGCTGTCACCCGACGACTTTGCAGCGCTCGCCGCGGTCGCGTTTGCGCCTCGGGAGATTCCTGTGGTTGGTCTCGAACACCTCCACGCGCCGCTCGTGTCGATCCGCGAACAAGCAGCCATCGTCGTAACCCTGTTACGATCCGAGGGTGTGAGGAGCTTTCGCGAACTCATCGCGGGCGTGGATCTACACACGGAGCGCGGGGTGATCGTCGCACGGTTTCTTGCGATCCTCGAGCTGTACCGCCGCGACGCCGTGAGCTTCACTCAAGCAGAGCCGCTCGGCGACCTTCAGCTCGAGTGGGTTGGATATGAATTCTCAGACGAAGACCTCTCTACTCTTGGTGGCGACTATGACGGATGACACACAACTTGACCACGTTCGTGCGACCCACACCCTCGCACAACAGCTCGAAGCGTTACTGCTCGTCGCTGACGAACCGTTGAGTGCGGTCACCCTTGCGACGGCGACTGATCGACCGGTGCGTGATGTGCGAGCTGCGCTCGACTCGCTCATCGCCGACTACAACGGCTCTTCGGCAGAGACCGCACGGGGCTTTGAACTGCGCGAAGTCGGCGGGGGATACCGTTACTACGTGCGCTCGAGTCTGGACCCGCTTGTCGCTGACTTTGTGCAGCAGCAAACCCCCTCGCGACTTTCCCAAGCCGCGCTCGAGACCCTCGCGGTTGTCGCCTACCGTCAGCCGATCTCACGCAGTGCCATCGCATCCGTTCGCGCGGTGAACGTCGACAGCGTGGTGCGCACCCTGCTTGGTCGCGGTCTCATCACTGAGGTTGGGCATGACCCAGAAACCGGTGCAGTCCTGTACGGCACCGATGACACGCTCCTCGGCCACCTCGGCATTTCAAGCATCGAAGAGCTCCCGCCGATTGCGCCGCTCCTCGACGACCCGAGCGAAGGGTTTGAAGAATGAGCGAACACATGGCTCCATCCGCCGCCCCCGAAGAGCTCCCGCGACTGCAAAAGGCCTTAGCGCACGCGGGGGTAGCCTCGCGTCGTGCCTGCGAAACACTCATCACTCGCGGCAGGGTTACCGTCAACGGTGAGGTGGTGTACGAACTCGGCACTCGCATCGACCCCGCAACTGACGAAGTGCGGGTAGACGGTGTGGTCGTGCAACTGGATACGGCAAAACGATACTTCGTTCTTAATAAGCCTCGCGGTGTGGTGTCGACCATGAGCGATGAACACGGGCGCCCCGACCTCAGCACCTATGTGGAACAGGTAGGGGAACGGTTGTATAACGTGGGCAGGCTCGACACCGACACCTCGGGTCTGCTGATCCTCACCAATGATGGAGACCTCGCGAACACCCTCGCGCATCCGCGCTATGGCATCCAAAAGACATACATTGCCAAGGTTCGCGGCAGGGTCAGTGCTGCGGTGATTCAGCGCCTCCGCGAGGGAGTGATGCTCAGCGATGGGCCGATCAATGTTGATGCCGCGCGCATTCTGCCCGACGGCAGTTCACGCACTCAGACCCTCGTCGAAGTGACCCTGCACTCGGGGCGAAACCGCATTGTGCGGCGAATGTTCGCCGAAGTCGGCCATCCCGTTGAAGAACTGGTCAGGCGCCAGTTTGGCCCGCTCTCCTTGGGTGCTCAACGCCTCGGTGAAATGCGTGAGCTTTCGGCAGCCGAACGAGGAGCCTTGCTCAGCGCGGCAGCTGCGGGAGAGGACCAGGTGAATCGGCAGAAGACCGTCACCGCGGGTCGGCCCGGCGACGGCAAGGGCGCAAAGGGAATGCGTGGTGTGGCGGCTCGTGGTAACCCGCATCACCGATAGCTGACACACTTGTAGGGTGAACGAACAGGAGTCAACCGTGTCGCAAGCGAAGACCAACGGTCTAGCGAGCCGCGTGCAGGGCCAGGTACACATTATCGGCGCCGGCCTGCTCGGGGCGAGCATCGGGCTCGGGCTACGAGCACGAGGGGTAGACGTCACGCTCGAAGACCTCTCGCCGACTACGGTTGCGCTCGCCGCTGACTACGGCGCGGGGCGACCTCGCACCGACGCTGACCCGGAACCCGCGCTGGTGGTCATCGCTACGCCACCGGATGTGGTAGCTGACGCGATTGAGCGTGCGTTGATCCGCTTCCCGCAGGCTGTGGTCACCGATGTGGCCAGTGTGAAGCTTGCGCCGTTTGAGACCCTCACGAGACGAGGAGTCGATCTCACGAATTATGTGGGCTCCCATCCGATGGCTGGTCGAGAGCGTGGGGGCCCGATTATGGCTCGCGCTGACTTGTTTTCAGCGCGTCCATGGGTGATCTGTCGCGACGAGGAAACCCCGGCAGAGGCGCTCTCGCTCGTTGAAGCAGTCGCACTTGAGCTCGGGGCAACCCCGCTGGAGATGACGCCTGAACAACACGATCGGGCCGTAGGACTCGTCTCACACCTGCCGCAGGCGGTTGCGAGTTTGCTTGCCGCTCGGTTACTCGACGCGAGTGAGCAGCACATTGGACTTGCGGGGCAGGGCCTGCGAGATACGACCAGGATCGCCTCGAGCGACCCCGAACTGTGGGTGCAGATTCTCAGCGCAAATGGCTCGTCGGTGATTGACGAGCTTGAAGCACTGCAGCGGGACCTCGGTCTGTTGCTTGAGGCGTTGCGTGACCCCGGTCAGCCGGGAGCACGCCGTCAGATTGCAGACTTGCTGTCTGCAGGGAACCGAGGTGTGGCCCGGATTCCAGGAAAGCACGGATCAAGCGAGAGATTCACCACTCTGACCGTGTTGATTGATGACCGGCCGGGCCAGCTTGCTTCCCTTCTCACTGAACTTGGAGACCTGGGTATTAACATGGAAGACTTGCGCCTCGAGCATTCGCCAGGCGCGCAAATTGGCTTTGCTGAGATCGCGGTGCTCCCCGAGGTGGCTGAGCGAGCTATCTCCGACCTGAAAGAACGCGGATGGACAACACTGTGAGCGCCGTCGTGCCGACCCTCGTCGCAATCGACGGCCCGGCAGGCAGTGGCAAATCAAGCGTGTCACGTGAAGCCGCGCGTCAGCTCGGATTTGGCATTCTCGATACCGGTGCAGCATACCGGGCTCTCGCGTGGGCGGCGTTACATGATGGAGTGGCGCTCACCGACAGCCAGGCTCTCATCCACTTGCTGAACCGATGGCAGTTTACGCTCACCCTGCGGGGTGAACAGCGGGTGACCGTCGCGTTCCCCGATGAGCCCCAGCCGCATGACATCACCACGGTGATTCGCACACCGGAAGTGAGCGCGAACGTCAGCACGGTCTCTCAGCATGCGGAGGTGCGAGAGCGTCTCAACGAGATGTTTCGTACCATGGTTGCGTCGTCGGGGCTTCCCGGCGTGGTGATTGAGGGACGGGACATCACCACGGTTGTTGCTCCCGACGCGCCTGTGCGGATCCTGCTCACAGCCTCACCCGAGGTGCGGGCAGCTCGTCGAGCCGGGGAGCTCCCGGGAATGAGCGCAGAGCAGGTGCTCGCTGATCTCCAAGCTCGCGACGCCAAAGATGCGGCAGTGGTAGATTTCTTCAATCCTGCCCCGGGTGTCACGTTGGTTGACACCACTGACCTGAATTTTGAACAGTCGGTGCACGCAGTCATCGACGTCGTCCATGCGGCACGTGCCGCAGATTGAGAATAGACCATGACAGAACACCAAGACGAAACGTTCGACGGGGTGGATGACACCGAGCTCACCAATACAGCACTCACTGACGTACCAGACGTTGAAGTGACTGACGAAGAACGTCTCCGGGTCATGCGGTCGGGCCTTGAGGAATTTCAACTCGAAGAGGAAGATCTGCACCTTCTCGGCGAGGATGGCGAGTTTCTCGGATTCACGCAGCCCGAAGCCGAAGCACTACCCGTGGTTGCGATCGTTGGCCGGCCCAATGTGGGGAAGTCTGCGCTGGTGAATCGCATCCTCGGCCGTCGCGAGGCGGTCGTAGAAGACGTACCAGGTGTCACCCGAGACCGTGTGAGCTACCCCGCGGAATGGTCGGGCAAGCGTTTCACCGTCGTTGATACGGGAGGGTGGGAGCCAGACGCACGCGGAATCGACGCCTCAGTCGCGGCGCAGGCCGAGGTTGCAATCGATCTCTGCGATGCGGTGCTCTTCGTCGTGGATTCACGGGTCGGTGCGACGGCGACCGATGAGCGAGTGGTGCAGTTGCTGCGGCGAACGAAGAAACCGGTGTTTCTTGTCGCGAACAAGGTCGATGACGCGATCCACGAGGGAGAGACCGCACAGCTGTGGTCGCTCGGGCTCGGGCAGCCGTGGCCAGTTTCGGCGCTGCACGGCAGGGGAGTCGCAGATCTCCTCGACGCGTTGCTCAAGGTGCTACCCGAGGAATCAGCCGTGGCAAAGCCGCAGCTTGGCGCACCCAGACGGGTTGCGTTGCTGGGGCGTCCGAATGTGGGTAAATCAAGCTTGCTGAACAAGGCTGCTGGCGAGGAACGAGTGGTCGTCAACGAACTCGCCGGAACCACCCGCGATCCAGTGGATGAACAGGTAGAAATTGCCGGCCGTGTCTGGACCTTCGTCGATACCGCTGGCATCAGGCGCCGCGTACACCTGCAACAGGGTGCAGACTTCTATGCCACCCTCCGCACAGCTGCGGCGCTCGAAAAGGCAGAGGTTGCAGTGGTGCTCATTGACGTCACCACCCCAATCAGCGATCAGGACCTTCGCATCATTGACCTCGTGCTTGAGTCAGGTCGCGCACTGGTCCTCGCCTACAACAAGTGGGACCTCCTTGATGATGAGCGGCGACGCTACCTCGAGCGAGAGATCGAACGAGATCTCGCGCATGTGTCCTGGGCGCCGCGAGTGAACATCTCAGCCCGCACTGGCCGACACCTTGAGAAGCTGGTGCCGGCACTCGAGAAGGCACTCGAATCGTGGGACACACGTATTCCGACCGCGAAGTTCAATGCCTTCATCGCGGAGCTGTCACAGGAAAATCCGCACCCCTTACGCGGAGGCAAGCAGCCAAGAATCTTGTTCGGCACGCAGGTGCAGAACCGACCGCCCACGTTTGTGCTGTTTACGACAGGGTTCCTCGATCCCGGCTATCGTCGCTTCATTCAGCGCCGACTGCGGGAACGATACGACTTCGAAGGGAGCCCCATCGTCTTGAACATGCGGATTCGTGAAAAGCGGGCTCGCCGGTAAACGACCCACAAGCTGACGCGGCTCCGCTCGAAGGCGTTATTCGTGAGTTGCGATGGCGGCTGTTGGCCGATTCCCGTGTTCGCTGTCTCCGGTCTCCCGTCCAATGAGTCCCAACATCGGGAACAGCAGCACGGTCAGCATGCCACCACCAATCATTGCAGCTGCGGTGCTTTCATCAAGCAGGCCAGCCTTGGTGCCAAGCTGTGTCACGGCGATCACGATGGGGAGCGTGGTTGCCGTGAACAGTGCGACGGTGCGGCGATCGGATAGCGATGATCCTGGCGCTGCCGAAAAGAACGCGGGCAAGCCTCGGACAAGCAACATGATGATGGCGAAGACAGGCACTAAGGTCAGTGCGTGTTGATCGGCAAGCAGTTGCTGGAGTGGGAAGGTCACACCGGTGGCGACAAAGAAGATCGGTACGAAGAAGCCGAACGCGATTGATTCGAGCTTTGCCTCGACGAGCTCTTGTTCCTCTGGGTCTCCATCGCGCAGAATCACTCGGGCGAGCATGCCGGCGGTGAATGCCCCGAGGAGGTAATCGATGCCGAGCAGAATTGCCAAGGTAATGAGTGCCGCGAGCAGCAGAATCACGAACCGCATCGCAAACTGCCCGCTGGTGCGGAGCGTGGCCGTGACCATGCGTTGTAGCCACCGACGTTGACCTTTTGCCGAAATGAAAAATGACAGTGCGGCAATCGCTACAAAGATGACCAAAGAAATCGTGCCAGCAATTGGCGCACGGCCGCTCAAGAACACTGAAATTGCCACCAGAGGGAGGAACTCGCCCACGGCACCTGCTGCCGACACCGCCTGACCGAGCGGGCCATGCGTGATACCCGCGTCGCGCAGAATTGGTGTAATCGTGCCGAGCGCGGTTGCGGTGAGTGCGATGGCGATGATCGCGCCGCTCTGCACGGAATCGGCGACGAAGAATGCGGCGACCACCGCGAGCGCTGCGCTGGCAAACCAGCCTCCAAGCGCCCGCTTCCCGCTGCTCCCGCGCACCGACTGTGGATCGATTTCATTCCCCGCCATAAAAAACAGCATCGCCAGCCCCAGGTGTGAGAACAGCTCAAGCATCTCCGAGTCGTGGAGGAGACCGAGCCCGGCTGGACCGAATGCCATGCCGAGCGCAATTTCAAACACCACCAGCGGGACGACGAGCGCTCTGCGCACGACAGCGGCGAGCAGTGGAGCGAGCACCGCTGCGAGCGGCAAGAGCACGAAAGTCAAATCCATTTCTTCATCCTAGAGGTGCCGAAGCGTCGTCGACGCACTCAGAAATGTGGCGTCATAGACGGCCAAATGGTGTTGCTCGCGACTAGGGTGGAGGACATGAGCGACAGCATCAGCACGGCAGACTTGTACGACGAATTCGGCGAGCAGCTTCAGTCAGTGTCCACCCAGTTTCTGAACCTGGGCGGTCGTTCCCAGTTCTCGGGCCCGGTGCGCACCGTGAAGTGCTATCGGGATAATGCCTTGCTCAAGTCAGTGTTGAGTACTCCTGGCGATGGTGCTGTGCTCGTCATCGATGGCGGCGGAGCGCTGGAAAGCGCGTTGGTCGGTGACATCATTGCACAGCTCGGTGTGGATCATGGGTGGACCGGCATCATCGTCAACGGTGTGATCCGCGACCGAGTGGTGATCTCAACCCTGCCCATCGGCGTGAAAGCGTTGGGATCGAACCCGAAGAAATCAAGCAAGACGGGTGAGGGCGAAGCGGATGTGCCGGTCACCTTCGGCGGGGTGACATTCCGTCCCGGAGCGATGCTCTATAGCGACGAAGACGGTATCTTGGTCGAACACTGACCCGCACTCCGCAGGTCGCCGGAAACGCGGCACCACGGGTGCTTCAGCAACCATCACGTACCCACGTGAGGAACCGCAATGACGCGAGGAGGCGCCGTGCGTAAAAACCATCTCATCCCGTTCGTTCCATATATCGTTGTCTCGGTCGTGCACGTGGTGCTGCAGATCGGTGACTTGCCCGGCCGCGGATACGAGACAAAACAACTCCTCATGCCGACCTTGGCGCTCGCGGCAGTTTGGTCTGTGTGGCGAATTCGTCCATGGCCCCGCGCCGCAATGGCGCTGGTGCTTCTGGCATTGACGTCATCATGGATTGGAGACGGGGCAGGGCTCTTCTTTCCGAACTGGCCGACGCTTCCGACAATGATTGCGTTTTTTGGGGTCGCGCATCTCGCGTACATCGTGTTGTTTTGGCGCGCGCCGAATATTCCTCAGGTGCGCCGGGTACCTTGGTGGGCGCTGGTGTATGTGGTGTGGTGGGTCGCCGCGCTCGCTATCGTGGGTCCTCATTCGGGTAACCTCTTCGTGCCGCTTGCGGTGTATGGCCTCGTGCTCGGTGGCACGGCGGCGTTATCCTCAAGACTCGGTCCCACTGCGGCATGGGGAGGCGCATTCTTCCTGGTGTCAGACACCATCATTGCGTTTCGCGAATTCATGGATGTGCCGACATGGCTGAGCAAGCTCGTGATGCCGACCTATGAAATTGGGCAGGGGCTCATTGTCTTTGCTATCGTCCTCCTGCTCCGTCGCGGTGCCGACCGACAGTCAGCTGACGGGAAGGATCGTTCCCTGAGCGAGGAGGCGATCAATGGTGTCACGGTCGTCCGATAGCACAGCTTTGAGCAGTGGCCAGCTCGCAGCAAAGCCAGGATGCAATTCGTAGTGTGATACTTCGTCGAGGGGAACCCAGCTGAGCTCATGGCTCTCCGGGTCGGTAATCTCTGGTTCGAAGGGCAGAGTGACTTCGGCGATCACGGTGGTGTATGTCCAACCTCCACGATCAATCTGATAGGTAAACCGGGGGAGAATGGCACTGCGTGGTACGCCCGCTTCTTCGTGTGATTCGCGAAGTGCTGCCTCAACCACCGCCTCATCTTCATGACGCGCGCCTCCGGGGATTCCCCAAGTGCCTCCGTGATCACTCCAGCTCACCCGGTGCTGCATGAGAATGCCTCGTTGGGGGTCGAATGCCATCAGCCCTGCGGCGCCAAACTTACCCCAGTACCGGCCGCCATCGTCGGCAATCACCCATGCGTCACCGGTATGCCTCAGGTCACTCATGACTCCAGCGTATCCGGTAGTGACGTGCGCTGCGGAAAGGTTACGTCGAGTGTCTGCTAGGATATGAAGGTTGCCGTCGAACGGCCGCGGATAGAGAGAGCCGCAGCACCCCGCTGTGAGCGCCGCGCAACGAACAGTAAGGAGCGCCATATGTCACTTGCACCAGAGGTGAAGAAGGCAATCATTGAAGAGTACGCAACCAAGCCCGGTGACACCGGCTCTCCTGAGGTTCAGGCAGCATTGCTGACCGAGCGCATCAAGGGGCTGACGGAGCACCTGAAGGAGCACAAGCACGATCACCACTCACGTCGTGGTCTGCTGCTGCTCGTTGGCCAGCGCCGTCGTCTGCTTGGCTACCTGCAGCAGGTTGATATCGCTCGCTACCGCTCACTGATCGAGCGACTTGGTCTGCGTCGATAACAGAGTCTTCTGAACTTCCGAAGCCGCACTCCCCGTGGAGTGCGGCTTCGTTATGTTTGGTGGGCGTTCGTGGTCCGCACGCTGTGCCTTGGTGACCGGTCGGGGAGTGACCGGGAGGGGACCGTCCCGGTGAGCGGGTTCCCGAGCGTCCCTGGCGGTAGCATGGTGAGGTGACCGCAACGCGCCGAAATGTCCTTCCTTGGCTGGTGTGGGGTGTAGCCGCATTGGCATACGCCGTTGCGGTGATCAACCGGTCCTCGCTTGCCTCGCTGGGGCCTGCAGCGCAAGAGCATTTCTCGATCGACGCGACCGTGCTTGCGAGCTTCGCTGTGATTCAGCTGATTGTCTACGCGGCGATGCAAATTCCCGTGGGTGTGCTCCTTGACCGATTCGGTTCGACCGCCATGATTTTGACCGGTGGGCTGCTCATGGTCGTCGGCCAGGTCGCCATGGCAACCGTGCACGATGTATCGCTTGCCGTGCTCGCGCGCATTCTGGTTGGCGCGGGGGACGCATGCACCTTCATCAGCGTGATTCGTATGCTGCCGGAATGGTTCTCGGTGAGACAGCTGCCGGTTCTTGGCCAGCTGACGGGGCTGATTGGTCAGGCGGGCCAGCTTGTCTCAGTGACGCCCCTCGCCATGGTCGTAGACACCTTCGGTTGGACGAGTGGGTTCCTGGGTGTCGCTGCCGTGGGCTTCCTCGTGGTGCTCCTCGGCGCGGTGGTGCTGCGAGATGCGCCGGGTGTCGGGAGCGCGCTTGAACGTATGACCGGTCGACTCGGACGGGTGAGCCGTGGGGCGGTGTCGTTGGGAGTATCGGACAACACTGCTGCGCTCGCGGCAGTGGCGCCGCCCGCAACCGAAATGATGCCCGTGGTGACCGAAAAGGAAGCCCGCACACGGGGGCTCGGGTTCTGGTCGAAGGTGAGGAGGCTGTTAAGCCTCCCCGGCGTCCGTTTGGCCTACTGGGTACACTTTGTCACGCCGTTCTCCTTGAATACCTTTGTGCTTCTCTGGGGCACCCCGTTCCTCATGGGGGGCCTCGGGATGACGCAGGCTGAAGCCGGCGCGATGCTCTCGTTACTCATCGTCACCGGAATGGTATCGGGGTTGCTCCTCGGCCCCCTCAGCTCACGGTTTGTCGAGAAGCGGGTGTGGATTCCCGTCGTCGTGTCGACCCTCATCACCGTGAGTTGGCTGACCGTGCTGCTGTGGCCGGGCACGCCTCCGCTCGCAGCGGTCATTCTCATGATGATTGCGATCTCCGTCGGAGGGCCGACGTCGATGATCGCATTTGAGATTTCCCGATCGCATGTGCCGCGGAGCTTTGCGGGCTTCGGGACGGGTCTTGTCAACACCGGAGGGTTCACCTCCTCACTCATCGTCATTCTGCTGATCGGAATGGTGCTTGATGCTCAGGGAGCAGGCTCACCGGCGACCTACACGCTCACGGCATTCCGTTGGGCCTTTGCAGTGCAGGTGCCCTTCTTGTTCCTTGGCATTGGGATGGTGCTGTGGGAGCGTAGGCGAACAGTGCGGTGGATGCGACGGCACGGCAGAACGCTGCGGTAACGATGTAACGGAGACTGTGCGCGACAACTCCAGTCAGATGACGTAGAAGCCAGCGGTGTCAGGAGTTTCAGCCTTCGGGGCACCCTTGCGCGGACGCCCTTCCGCGGGTATGCCGGTGAGAGTGGTCCACGGCCCTGCCGAACGCACTACCACGGCGTTTGCGCCCACCGCGCTGTCGTGGCCAATCTCGATGTTGCCAAGGAGTTTCGCGCCCGCACCGAGAATGACACGGTCACCGACTGTGGGGTGACGTTTGCCTTGATCGTGGCCGGTGCCACCGAGTGTGACCCCGTGATAGATCAGCACATCGTCACCAATCTCTGCGGTTTCACCTATGACCACTCCCATACCGTGATCGATGAAGAGGCGCCTGCCGATCTGGGCGCCGGGATGAATTTCGATGCCGGTAAAGAACCGGGTGGCCTGCGAGAGTGCCCGGGGCAGAAAACGTAGGCCACGTCGCCACAGCGCGTGGGAGACGCGATGCCACCACACGGCGTGCAGGCCAGAGTACACAAAAAACACCTCGAAAACGCCGCGCGCGGCCGGGTCATGTGACCGGGCCGCGGCGACGTCTTCGCGAATGCGGGTGAAAATACTCACGCTATGAGCGTACCGAGATTCTTATACGTCCAGGTCTTCGTAGAGCACCGTGGAGAAGTAGCGCTCACCGAAGTCAGGAATGACGACCACGATCTTCTTACCGGCGTTTTCCGGGCGTTCCGCAACTTGCGTGGCGGCCCACACCGCAGCGCCGCCGGAAATACCAGCAAGGATGCCCTCGTCGGTGCCCAGTGCGCGAGCCTTCTCGATGGCATCTGGGAGTGCCACATCAACGACCTCGTCGTAGACCTCGCGGTCGAGAATCTCCGGCACGAAGTTCGCGCCAAGCCCCTGAATCTTGTGGGGGCCGGCAGTGCCCTCGGTCAGCAGTGGGGAATCGAGAGGCTCGACTGCAACGACCTTCACCTCGGGGTTCTGTTCCTTGAGGAAAGCTCCAGCACCGGTAATGGTGCCGCCGGTGCCGATACCGGCCACAAAAATGTCGACCTTGCCATCAGTGTCGTTCCAAATTTCTGGTCCGGTCGTGCTGCGGTGGATCGCAGGGTTTGCCGGGTTGGCGAACTGCTGTGCGAGCACTGCACCCGGGGTGTTTGCGGCGATTTCTTCTGCCTTTGCCACGGCGCCCTTCATGCCGAGCGGCCCCTCAGTCAGCACAATTTCTGCACCGTAGGCCCGGAGGAGTTTCCGGCGCTCGATGCTCATTGTCTCCGGCATGGTGAGAATCACGCGGTAGCCACGTGCGGCGCCCACAAACGCGAGGGCAATGCCGGTGTTTCCACTGGTGCCCTCGACGATGGTGCCGCCAGGCTTGAGTGCACCTGAAGCCTCTGCCGCATCAATGATTGCAATGCCGATACGGTCCTTGACTGAGCCGGCGGGGTTGTAGAACTCCAATTTTGCGTAGACCTCGGCTCCATTCCCAGCGACTCGATTCAGTCGTACCAAGGGGGTGTTGCCGAATGCCTCGGTGATGTTGCTGTAGGTGCGTGCCATGGTGGGCGGGGTCCCTTCATTCAATACGTTGACCGTGTAGAACTATATCGCAAAGTTATTTTATGTTTCACAAATGCTTATGCATTCGTGTCACGTTTTGTCATAATGCGGTGTCTGCAACACGCATCGTTGTGAGAGACGCAGAGCAGGGGGCCCGAAGTGTGTCAGAGTGGACGCGTGACACACCAAACGCACCATGCAGCCGGCGAACACCAGCGCACCATTTCTGCGGTGCTTGGAGAGATCGATCACCTGCTGAGTGAAGCGGGAATCGAGCCCTCTCCCGATGCGGAGCTCCTCCTCGCCCATGTACTCGGTGAATCTCGAGGGCGAGTCCAAGTCCTTGCCATGATGGGCGGTACGTTGACCGAGGCGCAACTCGAGAAGGTACGGGAACTCGCTGAAGCTCGAGCTGCGAGGATCCCCCTGCAACACCTCATTGGAAAATCGGCCTTCCGGCAACTTGAGCTCGAAGTAGGCCCCGGAGTGTTTGTGCCGCGACCAGAAACCGAGATTGTGACGCAGTTCGCACTTGACGCGCTTGCGGCAGTGGCCGATCCCGCTCCCAAAGCGGTTGATTTGTGCACGGGAAGCGGGGCAATTGCGCTTTCGCTCGCTCATGAACTACCGACCGCCGAGGTCTGGGCGATTGAGAAGAGCAGCGAAGCGTATGCCTGGGCGGTGAGAAATGTCGAGCGTTACGGCCAGGGTCGAGTCCACCTCATCCAGGGCGACGTTGCCGACGCGCACACGCTCCTTACGCCCCTGATGGGTCGGGTGCACGTGCTTGTGTCAAACCCGCCATATATTCCGTTAGGGATGGTGCCTCGGACCCCTGAGGTGCGTGATCATGATCCTGAGCTGGCGCTCTTTGGTGGCGATGACGGTCTCGATGTGATTCGCGTGATCAGCAGCGTCGCGATTGACCTCGTGCAATCCGGTGGCGTGCTCGTTCTCGAGCACGCCGAACACCAGGGCGCGGCAATTCGACGAATTCTTACTGACGATGGATGGCGTGCCCCCGCGACCCATCAGGACCTCACCATGCGAGATCGAGTCACCACCGCCGTGCGGTGAGCCGTGACCCGAGCGGCACGCCGGGTGAAGGTGTGCGCGAGTAAGATGGGGGGTTATGGCCGAGGTATTCGATTGCACTGACAGCTCACAGCTCCTTGCCGCAGCACGAGCTGCGCGTCAGGCAATCGGACGGGAAGAGCTGGTGGTCCTCCCCACCGATACGGTCTATGGCATTGGGGCTGATGCGTTTAGCCCCGAAGCGGTGACGCGCTTGCTCGAAGCGAAAGGTCGCGGTCGTCAGTCCCCACCACCGGTGCTGATTCCTGACCTTGCTACGCTTGGGGCGCTGGCTTCAGACCCAAACGACGCCGTTCGTGGGCTCGCCGAACGATTCTGGCCTGGCGCCCTCACCATGATCGTCATGGCGAACCCCAGCCTCAGCTGGGATCTCGGGGACACCGGTGGCACCGTCGCCTTGCGTATGCCGAACCAGCCGCTCACGCTTGAGCTCCTTCGTGAGACGGGTCCGCTTGCCGTTTCCAGCGCGAATAAGACTGGAGAGCCTGCTGCTCGTGAGGTTGCCGACGCGCAGCGCATGCTTGACGATGCGGTGGCGGTGTATCTCGACGCTGGGAAAACTCCCGGTGACGGCACCCCATCGACCATCATTGACGCGACTCGACTGTCTGCGGAAGGTGGCTCGATGCGAATCTTGAGAAGCGGTGGAGTGCACCGCGACGAACTGGTGAAGGCGTTGGCGGATATCGCGCCTGACGCCGTACTCGAAGACTGACATGGTTGCCTTCGCGCTCATTGCTGTCGTGGCTGCTGGAGTGACCGCGATCTCTTCCTTCGGCGTTCTACGGCTGAGCCGGCGGCTTCAGCTCGCCCCCGCGGTGCGAGAACGCGACGTGCATCAGACGCCGACCCCGAGGCTGGGCGGCGTTGCCATGTGCATCGGGCTGTTCGTGGCGCTGTGGGTGGCCAGCGTCAACGAACAATTTAGTGTGGCGTTTGCGGAGCGGGCGCAGGTGTGGGCGCTGCTTGGTGCGTGCCTCGTGATTGCAGTGGTCGGCGTTTTAGACGACCTGCTTGACCTTGACTGGATGGTGAAGCTCGGTGCTCAGCTTGCCGCGGCGGGTTTGCTTGCGTGGAATGGCATCCAGATCGTGTCGCTCCCCATCGGCGATACCCTCATCGTCGGTTCACCCACCATTAATTTTGTGCTCACGGTCTTTCTGATCACACTGGTGATGAACGCAGTGAACTTTGTCGATGGTCTCGACGGGCTCGTGGCTGGCGTTGCCATCATCGCCAACGCCGCCTTCTTTCTGTACACCCAACTGTTGAGTGCGCAGACCGGCAGCGACGCGTCCATCACGTTCGCGGCCCTCATCGCCACCATTGTCGTCGGTATTTCCCTGGGTTTTCTGCCCTTCAACTGGCATCGAGCCCGCATGTTCATGGGAGACACCGGAGCGCTGCTCATCGGGCTGCTCATGGCAGTGTCAACCATTTCTGTCACCGGTCAACTCAATCCCGCACAGCTCGATCAAAAGCTCGTGCTTGCCAGCTTTATTCCGATCATTCTGCCCGTCGCAGTGCTCGTCGTGCCTTTGGCAGACTTTACTCTTGCGGTGCTGCGCCGACTGCGCGCGGGGAAAAGTCCCTTCGAGGCGGATCGCAAGCATCTGCACCACCGTCTGCTCGACATGGGGCACTCACCCGTGCAAGCCGTGACCATTTTCTACCTGTGGACCGCAATGCTGTCGCTCGCCTGCCTGCTGGTATTTACCACTCAGAGCTACTTCTGGCCGACGATTGTCGCCGTGAGCGGGGGTGTGCTCGCGCTCCTGGTGACGATGACCCCGGTGGTGAAAGTGCGACGGTGGTTGGCGCGAAAGACTCAGCAAGAGTTCTCTCAGGTTTGATAGCGTTTCGTCGGGTCGTGCCCGTGGTGAGCGGGCCTGACACGGTACGTGATCATCCTCGCGTACATGACCAAGAGAGGACATGCCGTGGTTGAAGAGACGGGCAATCAGAACGAGGCCGACGCCACGGCACACCCAGTCGCTGGCATACCTGACACCCCCTCCGAGACCGCTGCACCCTCTGAGCAGCAGGCCCCTCAGGAAGTAGCGATGCCGACCTCGCAGCCCGTGTTGCTTCGAGCCCTGCGCTGGAGTGCGCTGTCAACCCTGGTGTTACTCGTGGTATGCGGCGCAATCGGTTGGTGGCTCGGAGGGTCCGCAGGGTTGATCGGAGGAGTGCTCGGATCCGTAATTGCCGGCCTCTTCTTAGGACTCACGGTGGGGAGTATCGCGTTCGCGAATCGCTTCATTGCGAGTGACATCTATCTCGTGTTGTTTTTCGCAATTGTGGTGGGCGGCTGGCTCCTCAAATTTGTGCTGTTCATTGTTGCGGCGCTGCTGTTGAAAGATCAACCGTGGCTTGACCCAAAGATTCTCTTCTTCTCTCTCATTGCGGGAGTACTGGTCTCGCTGGTCATCGACGCCCTCATCATGATGAAGAGTCGCATTCCGATCATCGCAAATGCACCATAAATTCTTCGCTCGAGTTTCGCGGCTCGCAAACTTCTTGCTAGGATCAATACCGTTCCCTGCCGAGCAGCGCGTGTTGCTGCCGTGCGCACTGGGGCACGATAATTCGTTCGTCGCCGTGCAGCTCCGCTGCACCTGATACAGGAGAATGGCGCTGTTTTCTAACGCTGTGCAACTCGTGGCCCCGGTGATTCTGACTGCCGAGGGGGGCGGGTTCCATCCGCCGTCGATCTTGGACTTCTTCCCGGAGGTCGTGCTCTTTGAGGGCACTCCCTTCGCGATGAACCGCATCATGATCATTCGTGTGATCATGACGTTCGTGCTGCTGCTGCTGTTCTGGCTCGGCACTCGGAACATGCGGGTGATCCCCACTCGTGGTCAGTCGATCACCGAGATGGCGCTGGACTTCGTTCGCGTAAACATTGCGGAAGATCTGCTTGGGAAGACCGACGGTCGACGCTTCCTGCCGATCCTGGTCTCGATTTTCTTCACGATTCTTGCCTTCAACATCACGGGCATCATCCCCGGCTTTAATATCGGTGTGTCGGCGGTCATCGGCTTGCCCTTGACCCTCGCAGTCGTGTCATACGTCACCTTCATCTATGCCGGTATCAAGAAGAGCCCGAAGAACTTCTTCAAGAACTCGCTCTTCCCAGCGGGCGTGCCGTGGCCGCTCTACATCATCGTGACTCCGATCGAGTTCTTCTCGACGTTCATTCTTCGCCCAGTCACGCTGACCCTGCGTCTGCTGATGAACCTCCTCGTCGGCCACCTGCTGCTCGTGCTGTTCTTCAGCGCAACGAACTTCTTCCTCCTCGAGGGAGAGGGGCTGTTCAAGCTCTTCGGCGTCGGCACCTTCGCCGTTGGCTTCGCGTTCACCCTGTTCGAGATTCTGGTCTCGTTCCTACAGGCCTACATCTTCACCATTCTCACCGCTGTCTACATCCAGCTTGCG
>CAZJOZ010000015.1:29270-32599 GCA_964547775.1 uncultured Leucobacter sp. | reverse complement strand
ACGGTGGCAGGGTGTTGATGCCGCTCGGTGAGTACCCCTTCAGCCCCTTGTACGGTTGGGTTGAAGATCGCTTTGGGGTGAGTTGGCAACTTATTCTGACAGATCCGGCGGGTGAACCTCGTCCGTTCATCTTGCCGGCGTTGTTGTTCGGGGAAGCGGCACAGGATCGCGCAGGCGAAGCGGTGGATCACTATCTCTACACATTTCGTGGGTTCCCCGGCGGCGCGGCACCGGGAACTCGTGTGCTGTACCCAGAGCCCCACGGTTCTGCAGCAGCCGGTTCGGTGCAGTTCAGTGATTTTCGTATCGGAGAGCAGTGGTTCGTTGCCATGGATGCGGCTGCCCCTCAGGAGGAGTCGTTCACGCCCGGGCTCTCCCTTGAGGTCCGCTGTGACGGCCAGGAGCAGATCGATGCGCTATGGAATGCGCTTTCAGCAGTGCCGGAGGCCGAGCAATGTGGTTGGCTGGTTGACCGGTTTGGGGTGAGCTGGCAAATTGTTCCCGCAAACATGGGTGAACTCATGCTGAGACCTGGGGCGTTCGAACGAATGCTTCAGATGAAAAAGCTCGTCATCGCAGATTTTTGATCGGTGACGGTGCTCGGTTCCGCACCGGGCATACGGAACTGAGAGAATAGAACGGTTCGCACAACTGTGAAGGAGCCCTCGGTGAAGTACGTCTCAACCCGTGGCGGCATGCAGCCAGCCACGTACCGTGAAGTCTTGCTGGAGGGTCTCGCGCCCGACGGTGGGCTCGCGGTGCCCGAGCAAATGCCAGCATTGAGCCCCACGCAGATTGAGGCATGGCGCGGACTGAGTTACCCAGACTTGGCGGTCGAAGTGCTCAGCCTGTTTGCCACCGACATTCCGAGAACAGAACTCGTACGCATGTGCCACGCGGCATATAGCGCCGAGAACTTTGTCTCCGCAGAGGTTGTGCCGCTTACCCCCATCGATGACACCCTGACGCTGGTCGGCCTGAGTGAGGGCCCGACGCTGGCGTTTAAAGATATGGCAATGCAGTATCTGGGGCAGTCACTGGAGTATGCGCTGCGGGAACAGGGCAGCGTGCTGAACATTGTCGGCGCCACGTCAGGCGATACCGGCTCTGCTGCTGAATATGCGCTGCGTGGAAAGCAGGGTATTGCGGTCTTTATGCTGTCACCGCAGGGACGCATGAGTGATTTTCAACGAGCCCAGATGTATTCCCTCACCGATGACAATATTCACAATATTGCGGTGGATGGAGTGTTTGACGATTGTCAAAACCTTCTCAAAGAGCTGTCAGGAGATCTGGACTTCAAGCGTGCACACCATCTCGGCACCGTGAACTCCATCAACCTTGGCCGTATTAGCGCGCAGATCGTGTACTACTTCTGGGCGTGGCTGCGTTCCTCAGATCAGTTGAGTGAAACAGAGCGCGCCGCCCACCGGGTTTCCTTCACCGTGCCTTCGGGAAATTTCGGCAATATTCTCTCGGGTCACTATGCGCGGGTAATGGGTCTGCCGATCGACCGCTTGGTGCTTGCCGCAAACGAGAACAATGTCCTCGATGAGTTCTTCCGTACCGGGGTGTATCGTCCGCGTGGCGCAGCTGACACGTACGCGACCTCCAGCCCCTCAATGGATATTTCGAAGGCATCAAACCTCGAGCGATTCATTTACGACCTGCTCGGTCGCGATGGCGAGCGACTCGCTGATGCCTGGCGTGCTCTTGAAGAGACCGGTGAACTTGATCTGTCGAGCGAATTGCTGCGGTTCACCGCGGAGTTCGGACTCTCAAGTGGCACGAGTACCCACGCCGACCGAGTCGCCACGATCGCTTCCGTGTACGAAGACAGGGGCATCATTCTTGACCCCCACACGGCAGACGGTGTCAAGGTAGCCAGAGAGTACGCGGAGCCGGGAGTCCCGATGCTCGTGCTCGAGACTGCGAAGCCGGCAAAGTTCCCCGAAATCGTCAGCGAAGCGATCGGAGAGGCCGCACCACTGCCCGAACATCTTGCAGGGCTCCTCGATCTCCCGCAACACGTAACCGAGATGCAGAACGAAGCCCAGGCGCTGCGCGAGTACATTGCCACGCATGCGGTGAATCAGTAGGTGCTCGCGCGATAAATGTGCTGCTCATCCGCTGAGGCTCCCATACCATGAGATTGACCGATAGGCTCACCTGAGGAGAGTGACGATGGGGTTGTTCTGGAGTCGGCGACGGGAGTTGCCCTTGCAACGTCCCTCTCACGCCCTTGAGCATCAGGAGCGAACGAGTCAGCCCGTGACTGAGCCAGGCACTACCCAGCTCGGGTCTGCCGCGTCACTGTGGAGTGATCGCTTTGGCACTCTCGCCACACGTGCACTGCAGATCATCATTGTCCTGGTGCTCGTCGGTGCCGCGATCTGGGGACTTCGCGAACTCAGCACCGTCTTCATTCCAATCGTGTTGGCGCTGATCTTTGCAAGCACGTTCTGGCCGGTCACGAAGTGGTTGCGTGCGCGTGGGGTGCCCGCGGCGCTCGCGGCAACGATTGAGTTGCTCAGCATTGTGCTGATTCTCACCGGTGTTGGCTGGCTCGTCAGCTGGGCGGTGCGTGACGAATGGGATGAGCTCAGCGCCAAGGCAACGGACGGGTTCGATCAGTTGCTGGCATGGGTGCAGACCTTGCCATTTTCCATCGATACGAATCAGCTCATTGAATGGCGAGAACAACTCCTCGACTGGATGACCTCAGCGAATTTCGGAGCAGGGGCCCTCGCGGGAGTTGGTGCCGTCGCAAGTTTTGTTACGGGGCTCGTGCTGATGATCGTGGTGCTGTTCTTCTTCTTAAAAGACGGCCCAACGATTTGGCGCTTCATGCTACGCCCCTTCGAAGGAGAAGCACGCGAGCGAGCTGAGCGCATCGGGGACAAGACGGTGGGCACCCTCGGCTCATACGTGCGGGGCACCGCGAGCGTCGCGCTCGTAGACGCAGTAGGGATCGGGATCGGGCTCGCGATATTGCAGGTGCCACTTGCGCTGCCGCTATCCGTGCTGGTGTTCCTCCTCTCCTTCATTCCCCTCGTCGGCGCCACCGTGGCGGGTGCTCTTGGAGCGCTCGTGGCATTGGTTGCGAATGGCCCGTTGAGTGCAGTGTTAGTCATCGGTGTCGTCGTGTTGGTTAATCAGCTTGAGGGGAACTTCTTGCAGCCTGTGCTCATGGGCCGCGCGTTGAAACTTCACGCCCTCGTCATTCTGCTTGCCTTGACGGTCGGCACGGTGCTCGCTGGCATCTTGGGTGCGGTGCTCGCAGTGCCAATTGCTGCGGTCATGTGGGGGATCATTCAGGTGTGGAACGG
>CAZJOZ010000015.1:0-29170 GCA_964547775.1 uncultured Leucobacter sp. | reverse complement strand
ACCTTTCAGTTCGAACCCGGGGTCACCGCGATTGTCGGCCCCAACGGCTCGGGCAAGTCGAACGTTGTCGACGCGCTTGCCTGGGTGATGGGGGAGCAGGGCGCCAAAACCCTTCGCGGCGGGAAGATGGAAGACGTCATCTTCGCGGGCACCAGCACGCGCGGTCCGCTCGGCCGCGCCGAAGTGAAGCTGACCATCGATAACAGTGACGGCGCGTTGCCGATTGAGTACAGCGAAGTGACAATCAGCCGCACCCTGTTTCGCAACGGGTCGAGTGAGTACGCGATTAACGGCGAGGCGTGTCGCTTGCTTGACGTGCAGGAACTGCTGAGCGATTCAGGGCTCGGCCGTGAAATGCACGTCATCGTCGGCCAAGGGCAGCTTGACGCGGTGCTTCGCGCCACCCCCGAAGACCGGAGAGGGTTCATTGAAGAGGCCGCCGGCATTCTGAAACACCGTCGTCGTAAGGAGCGCACGCTGCGCAAGCTTGAGGCGATGGAAACGAACCTTACGAGGTTGAACGACCTCGCGGGTGAGATTCGCCGCCAGCTGAAGCCGCTCGGCCGTCAGGCCGAGGTGGCAAAGCAAGCGCAGAGCATCGCCGCCGAAGTGCGTGACGCGAAGGCGCGGCTGCTTGCTGACGACGTTGCTCGGCTGCGTGCGGAACTTGATGAGCTCGCGAAGGATGAGGCTGAGCGTCATAGCGAGCGAATCGTGCTGCAAGAACAACTTGAGCAAAAACACCTGCGAATTGCACGACTTGAGCAGGAGCAACAAAGCGACGAACTTGACGCTGCGCGCCGTATCACGATTGCGCTGGAGTCATCGCAGAGTCGGCTTCGGGGGCTGCTTTCGCAAGCACAGCAGCGGCTCACCTTTCTCGCGACCCAGGCAGAGGCGCCCGAGCACACGCACCGCACGTCACAGGCCGCAGTTGATGAGGCTGCCGCAGAGCAACACCGGTTGGAATCACTGATTCCGGCAGCAGAAGTGGCCTGGCAACAAGCCGGTGATCTCACCAGGCGGGCCCAGCAAGCGCTCGACGCAATTGATGAGCAGATCGCCGAACAAAGTGCGCTGGTGTCGAAGCACGATCTCGAGCTATCAAAGCTTCGCGGGCAGGTAGAAGCAGCAAAGCAGCGTCAGCACGCGGTTGCCGAAGAACTTGATCGTCGCCAACGTGCCGTCCGCCAGGCCGAGGAGCGGGCTGCGGAAGCCGCTGCGGCGCTGCGTGATTTCGAAGCGCAGCTTGCGCACCAGGACATGCCAGAAGCTGGCCTCGATGATGTGTACCGCGCCGCTCAAGATGAGCAGTCACGTGCAGAACAGCAGCGCGACGAATGTCGTGACCGCCTGCACCAGCTTGAACAGGAACGCGCGGGGCTTGATGCACGAATTAGTGCCCTTGCCCGATCACTCGACCAGCGAGACGCGTCGGATGCATTGCTCGCAGAAGCCCCGTCAGGTGTGAGCGGGAGGGTCAGCGACCACGTGCGGGTGGAAGCTGGCTACGAGGCAGCAGTCGGAGCAGCGCTTGGTGTCTTCGCCGACGCGCTCCTCACAGACTCGGTGAGCGCCGCAAGTGACGTCGTTATTGCCGCTCGCGAACGTGACCTTGGTCGGCTCAGAGCGGTCATCGCGAGTGGGGATGATGGGGTGCCGCCTGAAGCACCTCGAGTGGCTGGGCTCACGAGAGCAGGCGACGTTCTGCGTGAAGCCCCCTTGGGAGTGCGAGGATTGCTCGCACGCAGCTATCTCGCGGAAACGGTTGAGCAGGCGGTGGCTGGGGCGAAGGAGCTTCGCGCTCAGTGGCCGGCTGAGACCTTCACCATCGTTACGATGTCCGGTGAAGTGCTCACACAACACACCCTGACCGGTGGATCGGCTCTCTCGCCGTCGAGAATTGAGCTCACTGCAGAGCTTGAGCAAGCCCAGCAGCGCAGGGAAGAGCTCTCGCGCGAACTCGACGAGTGTGAAACCGTGCTCGGTGAGCTCCGTGCCGTCGCATCCCGAGCAAAGATCGATGCGGAGCGAGCGTTTGCTGACCTGCGAAGCGCCGACGCCCGAATCGCGGAGGTGTCCGAGCAACGAAATCGACTCACGGTGCGCGCTGAAGCGAGCGCCGCCGAACTCCAACGAGCGCAACAGGCACTGAACGACGTTTCTGGCGGAGAACGTGAGGCAGCCAACGAAGTTGAGCGAGCCTCCCGGGCCTGTGCTGAAGCTGAAGCGAGACCTCGCCCCATACTCGACGCAACGCAGAGAGACACCCACTTCACCGAACTCGAAGCCGCACGGGCAAAAGAAGTTGAGCTGCGACTCGCTCTCGAGACCGCCCGAGAACGAGCGAGAGCTGCCGCCGCGACACACCGCATGCTGGTCGAACAGTTCGAAGCGGAGGAGCAGGCTGCGCAGGAGGCTGCTCGGCGGGCAGTGATGCGAGCGCGACAGGTTGCGCAGGCGGAACGGGTTGCGAGTGTGCTCCCGGCGATCCTCGACTCATGTGACCGTTCGCTGGCGGAGGCTCGCGTTGTCCAGCAGGCGGCGGAACAGGCTCGAGCAAAGCACAGTCAAGAACTCACGCTGCTTCGCGCCGAAGAGTCAGAACTCAGGTCTCGCCTGCAGACGCTGACCGATCGCGTCCACGGCGCTGAACTGAAGAGTTATGAGCGGAAGCTGCAACTTTCCACGTTGCTCGAACGCGCAGGCAATGAATTAGGGCTGGTTGAGGATGTGCTCATCGCCGAGTATGGCCCGGAGGTCTTGGTCCCTCGCTCGGATGATATGCCCCGCCCCGAAGTCAGCGACAGCTCACCACGGTTCGAGGAGGAAGAACCCGCGCCAGCAGGTATCCCATTTGTGCGCGCCGACCAGGAACGGCGATTAGCGCGAGCCGAAAAGCGTCTTCACGAGCT
Organism: uncultured Leucobacter sp.; assembly: GCA_964547775.1. GTDB lineage: Bacteria > Actinomycetota > Actinomycetes > Actinomycetales > Microbacteriaceae > Leucobacter. Next base: position 26,255 of record CAZJOZ010000015.1, on the reverse strand, counting down.
AGGGCGCATTAATCCGCTGGCACTGGAAGAGTTTGCGGCGCTCGAGCAGCGTCACGCCTTTCTCGTGGAACAACTGCAAGACCTGACCCGTACGAGGCAAGATCTTCTCACCATCATCGGCGACCTCGATGACAAGATGCAGGGAATCTTCGCTGACGCTTTCGCTGACACCCAGGCGGCGTTCGCCGAGGTCTTCCCCGTGCTGTTTCCTGGTGGAGCAGGACATATCGAACTCACCAACCCTGACGACATGCTCAATACCGGTATTGAAATGACGGTGAAACCGGCAGGAAAGAAGGTTGAGCGGCTCTCCTTGCTCTCTGGTGGCGAACGATCCCTCGCCGCAGTTGCATGGCTGATCGCGATCTTCCAGGCCCGACCCAGCCCCTTCTACATCATGGACGAAGTCGAAGCAGCCCTCGATGACGCCAATCTGGGGCGATTGCTGCAGGTGTTTGAAGGGCTGCGAGAACACTCACAGCTGATCGTGATCACCCACCAGAAGCGCACCATGGAAATCGCCGACGCGCTCTATGGTGTGTCCATGCGCCAGGATGGCATCTCGGCTGTCGTGGGTCAGCGTATCGGTCGCGAGGATGACTGACCCGCCCCGCACAGAGCGTCGAGGAGATTCTCAAGATCATCCCTCCGGGTGATCCGCATGGCACCTGAGGCTGATGCCAGTGAAGCAGCTTCTCCGTAGCGTGGTGCATACCGGGTCAGAGCGACTCGGAGGAAGGACCACGATGATCGAGGCAAGCAATCTCACTAAGCAATACGGGAGAAAGACCGCGGTCGCCAATGTGAGCTTTGTGCTGCAACCAGGTCAGGTCACAGGTTTTCTCGGGCCGAACGGGGCAGGCAAGTCGACCACCATGCGTTTGCTGGTTGGTCTTGATCGGCCCACCTCAGGCACGATTACCGTATTGGGGAAACCGTACGCTGAGCACCAAAACCCGCTGAGCGTGGTCGGTGCATTGCTCGATGCCAAAGGGGTGCATCCGGGTCGCACCGCAAGAAGCCATCTTCGTGCGATTGCGGCGACGCATGGGATTCCTGACACACGCGTGAACCGAGTCTTAGAACTGACCGGTTTGGAGGCCGTCGCCCAGAAGCGCATTGGAGGATTCTCGCTCGGCATGGGGCAGCGCCTCGGCATCGCTGCGGCCGTGCTCGGAGACCCGCAGGTACTCGTCCTTGATGAACCGGTGAACGGCCTTGACCCGGACGGGGTGATGTGGGTGCGCACCTTCGTTCGAAACTTCGCGGCTGAAGGGGGAACGGTTTTGCTGTCGAGCCACCTCATGAGCGAAATGGCGCAAACCGCGGACCACGTGATTGTGCTCGGGCGCGGCGCCGTCATCGCCGATGCACCAATGAGTGAGCTCCTCTCCGCAGGCACCGCAGACGGTCAGGGTGTGGTTCGCGTCGCTTCACCAGACGCGATCAGGTTAGGGGAGATCCTCCGTCAGCACGGTGCTCGGAGTACCCAACACAGCGAACAGAACGAACTCGAAGTGCTCGGGATGCCCGCCGAGCGTGTGGGGGAACTTGCGGCCGAACACCGCATTGTGCTCCATTCACTCCTCACCGATACCCATTCCCTCGAAGATGCCTACCTCGCGCTCACCCGTGGCGAGGTTGAATACGCCGCAGCCTAAGGATTTACCATGTCAACGTCACTCATCACTCCACACTCGCCTTCAGCCCACCCTTCGTCATCGACAGGGGCAGGAAACGGTCGCCCAAGCGCCCTCACGACGACGCTCTCCTTCGATGGGGTCGTACGAAGCGAGTGGATCAAGTTGCTGTCACTGCGATCAATCCGTTGGTCAATGGTGACGATGCTGCTCGTGAGTTGGGCCGGTGCAGGGCTCCTCGCCATAGCGATGGCTGATCCCGCGTATCTCACCGAGGAGAGCCTCCCCACGCTGATCGTGCAGTCCGCCACTTTCGGGGGTAGCATCACCGTGCTGGTCATGGGCGTACTTGGGGTGCTCGCCATATCCAGTGAATACTCGAGCGGGCTGATCCTTTCGACATTGACCGCGGTGCCACGGCGCACCATGGTATTTGTAGCGAAGGCCATGGTCGTGGCAGTTATCGCTTTGGCTGTTGGTGCACTGAGCACCTTTGGCGGCGGCTTTATTGCAGCGCTTCTCTTCGGCCACGGCGCGTTCTCCGCCCTCGCGAACGCATCGGTGCTCGTATCATTACTTGGCGCGTCGCTGTACCTGATGCTCGCAACCCTGATCGCCTTCGGTATTGGCGCGCTGCTTCGCTCCAGTGCAGGCGCAATTGCCACGGTGGTTGCCCTGCTGTTCATTGCGCCAATTGTGCTACAGATGCTCACAATGACCGGCTGGGAATGGGTGCCAGCGGTGGCACAGTGGATGCCCTCTGAGTTGGGATATGAACTCTCGTCAAGTCAGGTTCTCCCTCCGGAGTCCCAGGGCGTGGGATACTGGGCGGCATTGGGTGGCCTTGCTGCCTGGGCTGCAGCGATGCTTATCCCTGCGGCTATCCTGCTGAACGTGAGAGATGCGAAGTGACCCCACCGACCCCTCAGATCACCCCCGGCGAGCTGGCGTTGCCACGCCCGCCGGGGGTGTTTCGGCGTTGGATGAGCGAACATCCGCGCGCGGTCGACTGGATCATCGTGGGGACGTATCTGTTCGGCTGTGTCCTCATGATGTTCGTAGAGATTGTGGCGACTGCCAGCGTGCAATTCATCGAAGAGGTTGACCCTGAAGCCGCCAACGAGCTCGGGGTGGGAGGGGTCACGCTGCTCACCCCTTGGGTGCTGGTGGTGCTCGGGTGTGTGGCGCTGGTGGCGGTCGCACTCCGGTTTCGGCGCAAATATCCACTCGCCGGCGTCATCCTTGTTGGCCTGGTGCTCTGGATCAACGTCGGGTTCGTCATGGTCCCAAATTCCATTGCGCTTGTGTTCCTGCTGTATGCGGTGCCCCTGTATCGCGGGGTGCGGGAGGCATGGATCGCCTACGGCTGCGCGACACTGCTTGGGGCAGTCGATGTCTACTTCGGAAACGTCATGGGGCTGATCGGGCCGTCTGGGCTTCAACTGATTGAGGGGAGCTGGCGTGACGCTGACCGAATTTCTGCCGCCATTCTGAACGCGCTGTGGCTGTTAACGATTGTGCTGATCGGTATCAATATCGGGAACCGGAAGCGATACGTCCAAGCACTGATCGATCGGGCACATCAACTCGTGACGGAGCGCGAGCAACGCGCTCAGCTCGCTGCGGCAGAAGAGCGAGCTCGCATTGCACGTGAAATGCACGACATCATCGCTCACTCGTTATCGGTCGTGGTCACGCTCACCGAGGCAGCTTCGGTAAGTATTGACCGCCAGCCCGCGGCCGCCAAAACGGCGATGGAGCGCGCGGCGGAAACGGGGCGCCAGTCGTTGCATGAGATGCGCCGACTCCTCGGAATTCTCAATCGGGCAGAACCAGGAGAAGGGGAACGTGGCGCCTCGCAAACTCGCAGTGACGTCTCCTCAACGACCCGTTCATCACCGCGAGACGGCATCGCGCAATACACTGCGACTTCCAGCGGTGACCAGCGTGGAACGAATGCCGAGCCGCAGCCAGACCTCACTCGGCTGGGAGAGCTGGTTGCGGGGTTTCGAGATGCAGGCCTGCGACTCACGGTCACCGAACAGGGCACCGCTCAGGGTGATGCGTCACACCAGCTTGCGGTATACCGCATTACCCAGGAAGCACTCACCAATACCCTCAGGTACGCGGGATCAGGAGCGAAGGTTTCGGTGACGCTGATCCATGACGAGACTGCAACGCTGCTCACCGTCATTGACGAGGGACCCGCAGCAGGTGTGGGGGAGCGAGAGGGGCGCTCGCAGCTGGCGGGAAGCGGGAATGGGCTTGCGGGAGCAGCCGAACGAGCCCGGATCTTTGGTGGGTGGCTGGAGGCAGGGCCACTGGGCCCCGGATGGAAGGTGCGTGCCTCTCTGCCTACTGACCGACACCTTCTTCCCACTGATCAGCGCAGGCAAGAAAGAAAGTGACTTCGATGACTTCGCCTCTTCGTGTGTTCCTTGTTGATGACCAGGCCCTCATCCGCACTGGGTTTTCTCTCATCCTTGGCACGGCTCCCGGTGACCCCGTCATCGAGGTGGTTGGTGAAGCAGAAGATGGGCGTGAAGCAATTGATCGCATTGCACGTCTCGCGCAAATGCACCGTGCTCCACATGTCGTACTGATGGATGTGCGCATGCCACGACTCAACGGAATCGAGGCAACACGAGAGATTGTGCAGCAGCATCCCGAAACGAAGGTGCTTGTGCTCACCACATTCGATCTTGATGAATACGCTGCTCAGGCCGTGCAGGCGGGGGCGAGCGGATTTCTCCTGAAAGATGCGCGCGCGGCGGAGCTCATCGCTGCGGTGCGCGCTGTCGCTGATGGTGATGTTGTGATGGCGCCGACCGTGACGCGTCGACTGATCGCACAGCTTCGTACGATGCCGTTGTCCGAACAGGCTCATCAGATCGGAGAAAAAGCCCCAGCTGGTGGCGGGGTGCGGCAGCATGCTTCCACAAGTGAGGTGGGAGGCGATGCCACAGCCAGGCAGTCCGTTGACCTCTCAGTACTGACCGATCGCGAACGCGAGGTGCTCGAACTCATGGCAGAGGGCCTTTCCAACGCAGAAATTGGTGGCCGGCTCTTCCTCTCTGAGTCGACGGTGAAAACGCACGTCGGGCGAGTACTCACCAAGCTCAATCTGCGAGACCGAGTGCATGCCGTCATTTTCGCCTATGAAACGGGAATCCGCTGATTCTGGCTAGGTCACGAGACGCTAACAACTGGGTGTCAAATTTGTAATCCAGTGCCATATCGCCGCCTTTGCTAGATATTCTCTAGAAAGTGCCGCAACGTTGCGGCCCGACCCACACAGAAAGGTGTCATCCATGAAGATGATTTCCAAGCGTGCCACGGGTGCACTTGCGCTTGCCGCAACTGCTGCTCTGGTACTTTCCAGCTGTTCGTCAGGCGGTGCAGACACCGATTCGGGCGAAGAGGCCTCGAACGGTGAAGGTCTGAAGATTGCAACGCTTCTGCCTCACACCGGTTCACTCGGCTTCCTGATGCCTCCGGTGCAGGCCGGTATTGCCCAGGCTCTCGAAGAGATCAACTCCGCCGGCGGTGTGCTCGGTCAGCCTGTTGAGATCGTTGTCGATGCGAACGAGGGCGACGGCAGTGACATCACTGTGGTTGAGAAGGGCGCGGATGAGGTTATCGCCAGTGGCGCATCCTTCGTGCTCGGCGCGATGAGCTCTTCACGCACGATGCACGTGGTCGACAAGATCACCGGCGAAGGTATTCTCATGGGGTCTCCTTCGAACACCGCTACTGCATTGAGTGGCGTGAGCCCGAACTACTTCCGCACTGCTCCGCCGGACTCGGTGCAGGGTAGCGCGCTCGCGAACCAGATCCTTGCGGATGGTAAGAGCAGCATTGCATACCTCACCTTCAACGACGACTACGGCACTGGCCTGCGTGACACCATTCAGGAAGTCACTGAAGCTGGTGGCGCAACTACCGTGTACGGTGGCAAGGGCGAAGGCAACGAGTTCCCTGTTGATCAGGGCACCTTCTCGGCTGAGGTTTCTGCAGTGGTGAACTCCGGCGCAGATGCCGTGGTCGTCGTGACCTTCGACCAGATCAACGCACTGCTGCCCGAAATGCTCATTCAGGGTATCGACCCCGCAACGGTGTACCTCGTCGACGGCAATGCAAATAGCTTCGCCGACGTCGTTGATCTTGGCAGCGTCACGGGCATGCAGGGATCGATCCCTGGCGCCCAGGCGAACGACGAGTTCAAGAAGCAGCTCGACGGAATCTACGAGGTGGAGTTCAGCGGCAAGCTCGAGAGCTACACCTACGGTCCTGAGGCATATGACCTGGTGAACATCGTGGCACTCGCTGCCGAGAAGGCTGGCGCAACCGATTCGGCTGCGATTCAGGCTCAGCTCGCCGCAGTGACCGGTGCAAACGGTGGCGAAGAGTGCAATACCTTCGCTGACTGCAAGGCACTGCTCGACGAGGGTAGCGACATTCGCTACGTTGGCAAGGCTGGCACTGGCCCGCTGAACAGCGACAACGATCCGTCAACCGCATGGATCGGTATCTACAAGTACGACGAAACCAACACGCCGCAGTTCGTCTCGGCTGTTGAGGGCGAGGTCTAAACGCCTCTCGAACGTCACACGAGTGAGGGCCGGTTTCTTTGGAAACCGGCCCTCTTCGTTGTGCGTTGGTGGGACTACTCGGGTGACGCCTCCGCAGTCTTCGCGGCTTCGACGTCTGCCGCGAGCGTACCGAGGTAGAGCTCGATGACCTTCGGGTCGTTCGCAAGCTCGCGCCCAGGGCCCTCATAGGCATTTTTCCCCTGATCAAGCACGTATGCTCGGTCACAGATCTGCAGACAGCGTCGAGCATTCTGCTCCACCATGATGATCGTGACTCCGGTCTTGTTGATCTGGCGGGTACGAATGAACGTCTCGTCTTGCCGGACCGGAGACAGACCAGCGCTGGGCTCATCGAGCAAGAGCACTTTTGGATCCATCATGAGCGCCCGTGCCATCGCAACTGACTGTCGTTCACCGCCTGACAGCGAACCGGCACGCTGCCGTCGGCGTTCAGCGAGCATGGGGAAGAGGTCCCACATTTCGTTCACGCGGCGCGAGAACTCCTTTGGCTTCAGGAACATTCCCATCTGCAGGTTCTCTTCGATCGTCAAAGAGGGGAACACGTTGTTGGTCTGAGGGACGAACCCCACGCCCTTGCGCACGAGCTGATTCGTCTGCATATTGGTGACATCTTCGCCGTCGAGCGTTACCACACCGTCACGGATATTCACGAGGCCGAAGAGGGCTTTGAGCAGGGTGGATTTACCGGCACCGTTTGGGCCAATGATGCCGATCAATTCACCCTTATATGCTTCGAGGGTGCACCCGTTCAAAATATTAATGCCCGGCAGATAGCCTGCGGTGAGGTTATCTGCCTTGACCACGAGTTTCGCATCACTCATCGTGCGTCCTCCTCCTCAAGCTCTTCTTCGATTTCGGTGGCGATCGCACGAATGAACCCGGTGCTGATTTGGTCATCATCACCGAGATCCTTGTCGTGGTGGGCGCCGAGATAGGCGTCCACGACTGCTTCGCTCGTCATCACTGTTTCAGGCAATCCTTCGGCGATGATTTCACCCTGCGCCATCACCACGACCCAGTCACTGATGTGGCGCACCATATGCATATCGTGTTCGACAAAGAGCACGGTCGTGCCCTCGTCGCGCAGAGCTTGAATGTGATCGAGCAGGCTCTGTGTCAATGCCGGGTTGACGCCGGCCATCGGCTCATCGAGCATGATCATGGCAGGGTTCGACATCAATGCACGCGCCATCTCCAACAGCTTCTTTTGCCCGCCTGACAGGTCACCAGCCATGTCGTCTTTTTTGGCATCGAGCTTGAACCGCTCGAGGAGTTCCTGGGCCCGCTCAACGTTTTCACGTTCTCTGGCAGCCCACAGCGGCTTGATCAGACCAACAAAGAGGTTCTCGCCCGGTTGGTTATTCGCGCCGATCAGCATGTTCTCCATCACCGTCATCCGGCTGAGAGCCTTAGTGAGCTGAAAGGTGCGAACCATACCTGCGCGGGCGGCTTGCGAGGCGCCGGTGCGGTTGAGGGTTTTGCCGTTGAAGGACCAACTTGCATCGCCGCCACCGATCAGTTTCTGCGCGTTGCTTGGCTGATCGAAACCGGTGATGAGGTTGAAGAAGGTCGTCTTGCCCGCGCCGTTCGGGCCGATGAGCGCGGTGATTGCGCCGCGTTGCACCTCAAGATGTTTCACATCAACGGCAACCATACCGCCGAACCGACGCTCAATATTGTCAACGGTCAGGATGGGGTCGGGCTTTGAAACTCCCGGAACCTGATTCAGTGTGCGAAGGGTTGCCCGCAACGCCTCACGGTCATAGGGGTACTGCTGTTCGTTAGACATTGAACGACAACTCCTTCTTATTTCCGAGGATGCCCTGCGGTCTGAAGATGACGAGCAGCATGAGAGAGATGCCAATCAGTACCCAGGCCAACTGTTCGGTTTGTTGCACATTCAGAATTGAGTTCGGAATGAACTGACCTGCAACACCGGTTAGAACGAGACGCACCGAGAAGAAAATGATGGTACCCAGGAGCGGGCCAAAGATCGTCGCCGCGCCACCGAGGAGCATAATCATCCACAGGTTGAATGTCGCGGGTCGACCCATGGAATCGGGCTGCATCGCTGATGGCAGGGCCATCACAATACCGCCGAACGCACCCATCACGCCACCGAGAATCAGTGCTTGCATCTTGTATGAGAATGAGTTCTTGCCGAGGCTGCGCACGGCATCTTCGTCTTCACGAATACCTTTCAGCACACGCCCCCAGGGGCTTCTCATGAGCGCCCAGGTGACCAGAATGAACAGCGCCACGAGGGCCCACGCGACGATGCGGGTCCACCAGTCGTCAGTGCCAGTGTTGTTGTAGGTGAGACCGAGTATGGTGGTGCGCCCCTCAGGGAGGAACGACAGTTCGCTGAAGACGTGGCGGTAGTTTGAGCCGTGTAGCCCCGTGGGGCCGCCGGTGATGTCCTGCAGAGTCGCCATGCGAACGATCATGCGCAGAATTTCAGCTGCGGCGATCGTCACAATGGCGAGGTAGTCGCCACGCAGCTTCAGTGTTGGGATACCGAGGATAAGAGCGAAAATCACCGCGCAAAGAATCGCGACGAGGATCGCCGGCCAGAAGCCGAGGCCAAAGAATGACACTGAGACGCCAAAGCCGTAGGCACCGACGAGCATGAAGCCCGCCTGCCCCATATTCATCAGGCCCGTAAACCCAAAATGAACGTTGAGTCCGATAGCGGCAAGCACAAACGCTGCAGTGGTCGGCGAGATAGCCGTCTGCAGAATGCTGGTGAGTAGTCCGATCCAGAAATCCATGATGTGCTCCTAACCGATCCGCTCTTTACGGCCGAAAATGCCCTGCGGTCTGATCAGCAGGATCAGAATGAGGATGAGCAGCGCCGTAGCGAACTTGAGGTCGCCAGGGAGCCAGATATTGGTGAGTTCGACCATCATGCCGATGATCATTGAGCCGACGAACGCTCCGAAGGCGGTGCCGAGTCCGCCAAGGGTAACCGCGGCGAAGAAGAGCAGGAGGAGTTGGCCCCCGGTAAACCAGTTGATGCCGTTGAACACGAGCCCGAGGAAGACTCCTGCGAGGCCGGCAAGCCCACCGCCAACAATCCAGACCACATTGATCACTCGGTCCACGTCGATGCCTGATGCTTTTGCAAGAGCAGGATTGTCGCTGATCGCTCGTGTCGCACGACCGAACCTCGTATACATCAGCGCAAGGCCGACGAGAATGATCGCGGCTAGTGAAACGCCCATCGCCACATACGACTGGACCGTCATGGTGATTCCGAAGACCGTGGCGGTGGCCGGGTTCTTCGTGTCGATTCGCACGATCCCTGACCCCCAGATGAACTGGAACAGGTACTGCATCGTGATTGAGAGACCGATTGAGACGATCATGAGTTGCATCAGGCTGAGCTTGCGTTTCCGCAGCGGCTTCCACAGCACCTTGTCTTGCGCCCACCCAAAGAGAGCCATGACGAGCACGGCAATCGCTCCAGCAAGCCACAGATTACCGGTGAGCGTCATCGCGGCTGCGGCAAGGAGACCACCCATCGACACCATTTCACCGTGTGCGAAATTGCTGAGCCCTGTCGTGCCGAAAATCAGGGAGAGACCAAGAGAGGCAAGTGCGATCAACAAACCCATGCGGAGGCCGGAGGCAAACTGCTGCCAGAATCTTGGCCAGGAAAATGCAGAGGAACTCGCCTGAGCATTCCCGGAAGTATTGCTCGCTTGTTCGTCGGTATCGTTACCACTTGCTGCATCGCTCGCCTCGGGGGGAGCGGTCGTGGCGTTCGGGTCGTCAGTAAGCGGGAAGAGGCCGCCTCCCACGCTCCCGACCTGCACGGAGATCTCTCGACTCTCGACCAGCTTTAGGTATTGGCCCTCGGGCAGGGACGCTGGATCGACACTCACCGTGTAGGTTCCCGAACTGGTCACTGCGAAGGACCACCGACCGTCACTCGCGGTCTGTGTCTCCTGTGATTCCCCACCACCAGTAAGTGTGAGCGTGACGCCTTCGGCTGGCTCTCCGTCGCTGGTCTTCATGACGCCTTGAACGCAGGCGGTGTTTGCGTCCGGAGCACAGTCTGCGGCGAACGCAGGTTGTGCGGAGAACAGCCCGCTGACAAGTGCCAACAATATTCCGAGTAGTAGCGCCATGCCGAGTGGGCGTCTGGCGCTGACCGATAGTGCCGTTTTACGGGTCACGGTACCTCCATTGGTGGCGCGCCCGTGCATCTTTGCGTGGCGCTTGGATCCTTTGAATCGTAGCGGAGTCTGAAGCACTTGTCGGGTCAATTGGGTGGTTTTGCCCCAGCTTCGTGATCAAACAGGTACATTTCTGTCGTGAGACTCGACCGTTGCGGGCGCGTGGTGGGGAGTGGAGTGACCGGCGCACGCGGTATGCGTGCACCTGCGAGCCATACACTGGAACTATGTCGCAACGGTCCTGGTCGCTTTCAAGCGTGTTCCGCAATGTTTTTGGTGGTGTCGAAAAGATTTCTGACGACACTTGGGACGATCTCGAAGCCGCGCTTATTGGTGCTGATTTTGGCCCGTCGCTGAGTGACGAGATTCTCGAGGAACTTCGACAGGAGGTGGATCGTCAGCGCATCACCGAGGTGAAGGACATGCGTCACCTTCTGCGCGACTTGATTGCGGAACGACTCGCTGCGTTTGACCCGACCCTTCACCTTTCAGAACGACCTGCCGTGGTTCTGGTGGTTGGCGTCAACGGTGTGGGCAAGACGACAACGATCGGCAAACTCGCGAACTATTTGCGAACCTTCGACAAGACCGTTCTGGTCGGCGCAGCTGATACGTTTCGGGCGGCAGCGGTGGAACAGCTGGCCACCTGGGCAGAGCGTGCTGGCGCTGACATTGTGAAGCCTCAAACGCAGGGACAAGATCCTGCGTCGGTTGCTTTTCAGGCTGTCGACCGGGCAAAGTCTGAAGGACACGACATTGTGCTCGTCGACACGGCGGGGAGACTGCAGACGAAGAGTGGTCTCATGGATGAGCTCGCAAAGGTTCGGCGCGTCATCGAAAAACAGGCGCCGATTGCCGAGGTCCTCCTGGTGCTTGACGCGACCACCGGTCAGAACGGGCTGGCGCAGGCTGAGGCATTCATTGAGCATGCAGGCGTGACCGGGCTCGTGCTGACAAAGCTGGATGGTTCGGCAAAGGGAGGGTTCGTGCTCGCGGTGCAGCAAAGCACCGGGTTGCCAATCAAACTGATTGGACAGGGTGAGGGAATTGCTGACCTCACCGGCTTCACCCCCCACGTGTTCGCACAACAGCTCGTCGGGTAGCGCCCTCTGCCAGGGTGGGGCGGCTAGAATCGAACCACTATGGCTACTTTCGGAACCCTCTCGCAGCGGCTCACTGACACCTTCAAGAATCTCCGTTCGAAGGGCAAACTCTCTGCGGCAGATATTGACGGCACCGTACGAGAGATCCGACGGGCACTGCTTGAGGCCGACGTTGCACTCGAGGTGGTGAAGGACTTCACCGCGAAAGTGCGCGAGCGTGCGCTCGGTGACGAGGTAAATCAAGCGTTGAACCCTGCGCAGCAGGTCGTGCAGATCGTGAACGAAGAACTGGTGGAGGTGCTCGGCGGCGAGCAACGCCGTCTTCATTTTGCAAAGCAACCTCCGACCGTGATCATGCTCGCCGGTTTACAGGGTGCGGGTAAGACGACGCTTGCAGGCAAGCTAGCAAAGTGGCTCAAGGATCAGGGGCACACCCCATTGTTGGTTGCTTGTGACCTGCAACGTCCAAATGCGGTGACGCAGCTTGGTGTGGTGGCCGAGCAGGCAGGGGCCGCGATTTTCGCCCCTGAGCCTGGGAACGGCGTCGGTGATCCGGTGAAGGTAGCGAAAGCCGGTATCGCTGAAGCGCAGTCGAAACTCCATGATTTCGTGATTGTCGACACGGCCGGTCGCCTCGGTGTTGACGCCGAGCTCATGAAACAAGCCTCGGACATTCGCAAGGCAATCAATCCCGACGAAGTGCTGTTCGTTCTTGACGCGATGATTGGTCAGGACGCCGTGGCAACCGCGCAAGCCTTCCAAGAGGGCGTTGATTTCACCGGCGTGGTGCTGACGAAGCTTGACGGTGATGCCCGTGGCGGTGCGGCACTGTCGATCCGCGGCGTCACTGGCAAGCCCATTCTCTTCGCGTCAACCGGCGAAGGACTCGGAGATTTCGAGCCTTTCTATCCCGACCGGATGGCAAGTCGAATTCTTGACCTCGGCGATATCCTGACGCTCATCGAACAGGCTCAACAGGCATTCGATGAGGAAGAGGCGATGAAGGTCGCCGAGAAGATAGCCAGTGAACAGTTCACGCTCGACGACTTCCTCAAACAGATGCAACAGCTTCGCGGAGCCGGCTCGATCAAGAAGATGATGGGCATGTTGCCGGGCATGGGCAAGATGAAGGAGCAGCTCGAACACTTTGATGAGCGCGAGATCATCCGTACTGAGGCGATCATTCAGTCAATGACCAAAGCGGAGCGACAGAACCCGAAGCTGCTCAATGGTTCACGGCGGCTTCGCATTGCGAAGGGTTCCGGCACCACGGTAACCGAGGTGAACTCGCTGGTGCAGCGCTTCGAACAAGCCGCGAAAATGATGAAAACCGTAGCCAAAGGGGGAATCCCTCAGATTCCAGGAATGGGTCCAATGCCTGGAATGGGCGGTGGGTACATCGGAAAGAAGAAACAGCAACCGAAGGGCAAGGCGAAGGGCGCCAAGCGGTCGGGAAACCCCGCAAAGCGAGCTGCCCAGAGCGCGGGTGCCGCTGGTACACAGACGGCGACTGGGTCGGGATTCGGCCTGGGCCAGGAAGCTTCGCCGGCTGCCACTCCGGATGCGGCAGATTTGGCTCAGCTTCAGCAAATGCTCGGCCGCGGCCGCAAGTAGCTGAGTGCTTCACGCGCCACCACAATCGAGGGAGAAGCGGTGACTCACTGGTACCCCATAGGAGCGCACCTTACCGCTCGAGATCATTGGGTAGACGTTCCGCTTGACTGGAGCGACCCAGAGAGTCGTGCCATCCGGGTTTTCGCCCGGGAGGTCGTTGACGCAACGCGGCGGGACGATGATCTGCCGCTCATGGTGTTTTTGCAAGGTGGTCCCGGAGGAAAGTCACCCCGTCCACTTGGGAATGACGGGTTTCTTGCAAGCGCAATCAAACGATTTCGAGTGATTCTGCCTGATCAGCGTGGCACGGGGAGATCCACACCGTTGGCGGGACATGACCTGGCGGAACTGTCACCAGGCGAGGGCGCTCACCTTCTCGCACTGCACCGGGCTGATGCAATCGTTCGCGACTTCGAAGCGCTCAGGCAGCATTGCTTCGCTGGCAGGCCATGGGTGACGCTTGGTCAAAGTTACGGTGGATTCCTGACTCTGCACTACCTGTCGGTTGCGCCAGAAGCAATCGTGGCGTCGGCCATCACAGGCGGTCTTCCCGCGATTGAGCCTGATCCTGCTGAGGTGTATGCGCGAACGTTTCCTCGCATCGAGGCAAAGAATCGTGAGTTCCAGGCTCGTTTCCCGCATCTGGTGCCCCGCATTGCGAGGGTAGCTGATTTGCTCGAAGCCGAAGAGGTTTCCCTTCCGGGAGGCGACCGCCTGACGGTGCGACGGCTGCAGACACTCGGCCTGGATTTTGGAATGAAGCCTGGCTATGACCGGGTGCACTGGCTCTTCGACGAAGCCTTTGCTGACCGGGATGAAACGAAGTTGTCGGCAACCTTTCTTGCTGAGGTCGAGGCCGCGACCTCGTTTGCAACAAACCCACTGTTCATCGCACTCCAAGAATCAATTTATGGTGCGGGGCCAAGTAACTGGGCGGCGCAACGTGAGCGTGATGGTCGACCCCAATTTGATGAACATCGCCGTCCGCTCCTGTTTACCGGTGAGACGGTGTTTCCGTGGATGTTCGAAGAGATTGGACCGCTGCGTGGTTTTCATGCAGCGGTCGAGCAATTGGCGTCGCAGGCGATGCCAATTGAGCTGTACGACCTCGAACAGCTCGCCCGGAACCCTGTGCCAGTTGAAGCGGCGGTGTATTTCGATGACATGTACGTGGACGCGCAGCTCTCGCTTGACACAGCCGAGCGGGTGGCAAACCTGAACGCCTGGGTGACGAATGAATTTGAACATGACGGACTCAGGCTGGGTGATGTTGCCGAACGCCTCTTCCAGAACCTCGAGGTGCGACTTGCAGGGAATTTCTCTCATCGCTAGCAAAACTCCTGATCGCGGCATAAATTGCATTTTGATATGTTGCGTGCGAGAATGGAGTGTTCGCGTGTGATGCGCGTCCCACAGGTTCTTCGCGCGAGATTTCGGGCGTTCGAGCAAGCGACAGCACCCCTCAGGTGCGACTTCTCTCTACAACACAAGGAGCAGCATGGCTGTAAAGATTCGCCTCAAGCGCCTCGGCAAGATCCGGGCGCCCTACTACCGCATCGTCGTTGCAGATTCGCGCACCAAGCGCGATGGCCGCGTGATCGAAGAGATCGGCAAGTACGACCCCACCCAGAACCCATCGCTTATTGAGGTGAATGGTGAGCGTGCGCAGTACTGGCTCGGTGTCGGCGCGCAGCCGACCGAGCAGGTTGCAGCAATTCTGAAGCTCACCGGCGACTGGGCTCAGTTCAAGGGTGAGGGCGACACCGAGTCCAAGGTGCTTGCTCCCGAACCAAAGCCGGTCTTCGAGGCTGACACCAAGAAGAAGCCTGTCCTCCGCCCGAAGGCCGAGAAGGCAGAAGCAAAGGCTGAGGAGGCCCCCGCAGAGGCTGCTGAAGAGGCTGCTCCTGAAGCTGCTGAAGAGGCTGCTCCCGAGGCCGAGGGCTAGGCATGGCCGGCTCGCTCGCCGAGGTGCTTGAGCACCTCGTTCGTGGCATTGCAACCTTGCCAGACGAGGTGCAAGTCGAGAGTCGAGACACCTCCCGCGGGGAACTTCTCGAGGTGCGAGTGAATCCGCGTGATCTTGGGCGTGTGATCGGCCGCAACGGCCGGACGGCCCAGTCGTTGCGTACGGTGGTGAGCGCCCTCAGTGACGGACGACGGGTTCGTATCGACGTTATTGACACCGACTCAGACGAGGTTGACGCCTAGTGTCCGCTTCATCGCAGCGTGCCAAAGCTCCCCGCCCCGCTCAGGGGGCGGGGAGCTTACGCGTTGGTCGCCTCACGAAGCCTCATGGCTTGAAGGGCGGCATGAAGGTCGAGATGTACACCGACAACCCCGACGCTCGATTTGTCCCTGGTGCCATCTTTCATCTGCAAGTGCCAGAAGACTCACCGTGGTTTGGACGCACCATCACCGTTCGTGAGCTCCGCTGGTTTAACGGCGTGCCGGTAGCCTTCTTTGACGAGATTTCCGACCGTACGCTTGCCGAGAGCATCGTGCGAGCGATCCTGTGGATCGATGAAGAAACGGTTCGCGGTCATGTGGAAGAAAACGCGTGGTATGACCACCAGTTAGTCGGTCTTGAGGTGCACCGAGACGGCCAACCCGTCGGCAAAGTGACGGAGGTGCAGCACCTGCCCGCTCAAGATCTGCTCGTGGTGCACACTGAGTCCGGCACGGTCTTGGTACCACTGGTCGAAGCCATCGTTCCCACTGTTGATCTCGAAGCAGGGGTGGTGACGGTCACTCCGCCGCACGGGCTCTTCGAAGACCTCCCGGCTGAGGACGCATGATCCATGCGCGTTGATATCGTTACGATCTTTCCTCGTTATTTCGATTCGTTTGAGCTGTCTTTGCTTGGCAAAGCGAAGGCGCGGGGCTTGCTTGATATTCGAGTGCATGATCTTCGTGACGCCACGCACGACCGTCACCGCACCGTCGACGACACTCCCGCAGGCGGCGGCGCTGGAATGGTGATGAAGCCGGAACCGTGGGGAGAGATGCTTGATCGGATCCTTGGAGATACCGTCGCACCTACCGCGTTGCCCTCGACCTCGGAGTCCGGCGAGACGATAACTCGAAATGACCCTTCGGAGCAATTGGATCAAGGGGAACGAGGGGAGCACTCAGAACTTCGGGAACCCCTCATGATTTTTCCGTCACCGGCGGGTGTGGTGTTTACACAGACGATGGCACGCGAACTTGCAACCGAAGAGCACCTCATTTTCGGGTGTGGGCGATACGAGGGTATTGATCAACGAGTGTTTGACGAATACGCTGCCCGTGGACGCGTTCAACTCGTGAGTATCGGGGACTATGTTCTGAACGGTGGCGAGGTTGCGGTGCTCGTCATGATGGAAGCGATTGGGCGGTTGCTCCCGGGAGTCGTAGGTAACCCCGAGAGTCTCGTTGAGGAATCACACGAACAAGGTCTCCTTGAGTACCCCAGTTACACGAAGCCAGCCGAATGGCGTGGGCGCGCGGTGCCGCCGGTGCTGCTGAGCGGCAATCATGCCGCGATCGCGCGGTGGCGTCACGAACAGTCACTCGAGCGGACACGACGCACACGACCAGACCTGCTGTCAGAGTGACAGGAGCAGCCAGGGTGTGGCATAATAGACGCTTGTGCCACGGTGCGATACTGCCGCGAGGGTTCGCACAGACCGTGAGCACCGCATTCTTTTCATTACCGATTCATGTGTTCCGACTTGCGGCGGGCGCAGAGAGAGATAATCATGCAGAAGCTCGACCACGTCGATGCCGCATCGCTCAAGAGCGACATTCCTGAATTCCGTGCAGGTGACACCGTCAAGGTGCACGTTAACATCGTTGAGGGCAACCGCTCACGTGTGCAGGTGTTCCAAGGTGTCGTGATCGCACGTCACGGCGAAGGTGTTCGCGAAACATTCACTGTTCGGAAGATCAGCTTCCAAGTTGGTGTCGAGCGTAAGTTCCCATTGCACACCCCCGCGATCGAGAAGATCGAGGTGGTCAGCCGTGGCGACGTTCGCCGGGCGAAACTGTACTACCTGCGCGGACTCACCGGTAAGAAGGCGAAGATCCGCGAGAAGCGCGAAATCTAAGCCGGCGCTTTCCGACAGGCTCCCCCCGCATCCGGGTGGGAGCCTGTATTTTTTCGTCAGGGTGCACCGGTAGGGTGCATAGTGAACGTACATCGACCTAACGGAGCCCCATGTCAGATCGCCCCGAGCCCAGACGAGGCTTTGCGCGTAGCCTGCTCCGACTCCTGGGGGATCTGCTCGTCATTCTCCTCGTCGCCTTTACGGTGTCGTTTCTTCTGAAAACGTTCCTGGTACGTAGCTTCTATATCCCCTCAGGGTCAATGGAACACACGCTCGAGGTAAATGATCAGATCTTGGTCAATCAGCTGGTGCCAGGCATGGTAGGGCTTCAGCGTGGTGACGTCGTGGTCTTTGAGGATCCGGGGGGTTGGCTCAGTCTGCCTGCAAGCGCACGGACCGCTGCTCCGAGCGGACTGGGAGCACTGATGCAGACCCTCGGGCTTGCTGCCGATACCAGCACCGACTATGTGGTAAAACGTGTCATCGGGGTCGGGGGTGATCGGGTCGCTTGCTGCGATAGTTCAGGCAGAGTCACCGTAAACGGGGTGCCGCTCGATGAGCCGTACATAGTGATTCCGGAGGGCGAGACCGCGGCTTCTGACCTCGAGTTTGATGTGATCGTGCCAGAGGGATCTGTCTGGGTGATGGGGGACAACCGCTACGCAAGCATCGATTCTCGCTACCATCAAGATGAGCCGGGTCGGGGGTTCGTATCGGTCGATGAGATCGTCGGCCGTGCCTTCGTCGTGCACTGGCCGCTGTCACAATTTGCCTGGCTTGATAACTATCCCGACACGTTTGTCGGAGTCGAGGAAGCGAAGGCCCAAGCTCACAGTGATTGATCTCTCCTTGCAACAGGCCACGCAGGCGGCGCAGGCGGCGCAGGCCACACAGGCAGCGCAGACCAACGCAAAAGACCCCACCCTGGACGTTGAGCGAAGCTGGTTCGACGCTGGGATTGGGCTGGTCATTGGTATGGACGAAGTAGGGCGGGGTGCCATCGCAGGGCCTGTCGCAGTCGGCGCGCACGTGGTGATGAGCGGCACCGACGCATTTCCGCTTGGCCTCAGAGATTCGAAGCTCCTGAGCGAGAAGAAACGAGAAGCACTGGCGCCACTGGTCGCCGAATGGGGCGCCGGGGCGGTCGGCTTTGCGAGCCCGCAGGAGATCGACGCCCACGGTATTTCTTGGGCACTGGGAGAAGCCGGCCGGCGGGCCTTGCTGCAATTGCATGAGATGAGGGTACGAGTGTCGGAGGCGCTCATCATCGTCGATGGGTCGCATGACTGGTTGTCACCATCCCTGCGCCAGCCACTTCGGGTGGTAACGATGACCCAGGCGGATCGAACGTGTGCGAGTGTTGCTGCCGCATCGGTCAGAGCAAAGGTTGTGCGCGACGAACTGATGCGCATGGCCCACGATGCCGAGCCACAGTATGCCTGGTTGACGAATAAAGGGTATGGGTCACGAGCCCACTATGCGGCGATTGACGCGACGGGACTCTCGGACTTACATCGTCGTACCTGGATCAGGCGCGCAGGCGAGCGCTAGGCTAGACAGGTTCGAGTGGCCGTCGAGGAGCATCGCGGCCCGCCGCGCCAGCGGCACGTCCAAAGGCGCCACACCTGGTGATACCGTGGCTGCCGCAGAACTTGCGAGGAACCAAATGACCACTTTTTCACGAGTTGACGGCAGAACGCCTCAGCAGATGCGACCCGTCTCGATCGAGCGTGGCTGGAACGAGCAGGCCGAAGGGAGTGCGCTCATCACGGTGGGGAAAACGAAAGTGCTGTGCTCCGCATCTTTCACTCCCGGGGTGCCGCCGTGGCTGCGCGGACAGGGCACTGGTTGGGTCACTGCGGAGTACGCCATGCTTCCGCGAGCCACCAATGAACGCTCCCAGCGTGAATCAGTCAAGGGAAAAATCGGCGGTCGCACGCACGAAATATCGAGACTCATTGGTCGTTCTCTGCGGGCCATTATTGATACGAAAAGTCTCGGAGAAAATACGATTGTGATTGATTGTGACGTGCTCCAAGCAGATGGCGGCACGCGAACAGCGTCGATTACGGGCGCTTACGTTGCACTAGTCGATGCGATTGAGTGGGCGAGACGCCAGGGTCATATTGCGAAGAACGCATCACCTTTGACCGGCAGTGTCGCGGCCGTCTCGGTGGGTATTGTCGATGGGGTGCCCGTCACTGATCTCCCATATGTTGAGGATTCTCGTGCGGAAACCGACATGAACGTGGTCGTCACCGGCTCGGGAACATTTGTTGAGATTCAAGGTACGGCCGAGAGTGCGCCGTTTCACCGAGACGAGCTGAACGCCCTGCTCGACCTCGCGCTCACTTCGGCTGCTGAACTCACATCACTGCAGCGAGAGGTGCTGGCTGCTCAACCTGCGGGGGCGTAATCATGCCGCAACAGGTGGTGCTGGCGAGTCACAACGCGCACAAACTTGAAGAACTCCGCGCCATTCTCGCTCCAATGCTCGGCGATATTTCACTGATCGGTTATGACGGCCCCGAGCCGGTCGAGGATGGGCTGAGCTTCGCCGACAACGCTCTGATTAAGGCACGCGCTGCCTCCGCGCACACCGGGCTGCCCGCGATCGCAGATGACTCAGGGATCACCGTCTCTGTATTGAACGGCGCGCCAGGGATCTTTTCTGCGCGCTGGGCCGGTCCGAAACGAGGCGATCAGGCGAACCGTGAACTGCTGCTTGCACAGCTCAGTGACATTGCTGATGAGCATCGCGCGGCGACCTTTGTGTGTGCGGCGGTGCTTGTTCTGCCCAGTGGGGAGGAGTTCGTGCAGCTCGGGGAGTGGCGTGGCCATCTCTTACGAGAATCACGCGGCACCGCAGGGTTTGGGTACGATCCCGTGTTTCAACCTGAAGGCGAACCACGTTCGGCGGCGGAGCTCTCGAGCGCGGAGAAAAACGCAGTGTCGCATCGCACCCGTGCGTTTACTGCTCTCGCGCCGATCATTGTTTCGCAACTCACCAGATGAGTCATTCACGCAGGGAGCCATTCGTGGGTGAAGGTGGGCTCTTCCACAGAGGTGCCTGCCTTCGTGAGTAGGACACCATCAGGGCTGCGGTGTAAACTGGCCACCATGGAGAACGCGCCGCTTCACGACGCTTCGCGGGTCACGCACTTCAGATGCGAACCAGCCCTCGTCGACGGCGATACCCTCAACATTCGTTCCGCAGCGTACATCGGTGACGAGCAGTTTATGACGTTCACCGAAGTGATCACGTTGCCGGCATCGCTTCCCAGCGATCACACGGGTGCCATTGCGGACACGGTGAAGCTGCTCTCACTAGCCGTCTCCCTCAGCTACTTCAAGGCCTTTGCGCCGGCCACCTACGTGGTCCCAGAAGGGCTCACCGAACAGCAGCGGAGGTTCCTCTCCGAATTGATTTCGAATGGGCTTGGTGAGTTTGCGTACGTGAACGCCCTTCCCGAGGTGCTAGACACCCAAATTGAAGCACCGACGATTGAGCCGTCCGTGGCACAGTGGGCATGCCTGCAGCCCACGGTTGATGTTCAGGAGACCGGCCCGTTCGTGTTGCGACCCCTCGTCGCGGTAGGCGGAGGGAAAGACTCAATTGTGTCGATAGACGTCATGCAGCGCGCGGGTCTTGATTACGGCTTGTTTGCAGTCAACGCGAAACGACCTATGCATGACACCGCCGAGGTCGCGGGCAAACCACTCACAGAAGCCACCCGTACGCTCGACTCGAAACTCTTTGAGTTGAACCGTGCTGGTGCGCCGAATGGTCACGTGCCAGTCACCGCAATCAATTCACTTATCGCTGTGCTCACTGCGATCGTCACCGGGCACGACGCTGTCGTGCTGAGTAATGAAGCGAGTGCCTCATACGGCAATCTGCACTGGAACGGCCGCACGATTAATCACCAGTGGTCAAAGAGCAGCGAGTTTGAGGCACTGCTGCGACAGAGCCTGCCTCAGGGCTCACCCGCATACTTTTCAGTGCTCCGTCCGTTGACTGAGATTCGCATTGCGCGCCGCTTCGCTGAACTGCGCGAATTTCACGGTGCGGTGACGAGCTGCAACCGTGCCTTCCGGCTGCAGAACGATACTCCGAAGCGCTGGTGCGGTGACTGTCCAAAGTGCCGATTTGTGTTTCTCATGCTTGCCCCTTTCATGAGTCGTGCTCAACTGCTCACCATTTTCGAATCCAATGACCTCCTTTCTGACTTGCGACAGCGCGATGGGTTCTTTGAGCTCATGGGGGCCCAAGGAATCGCGAAGCCCTTCGAATGCGTGGGGGAACCCGATGAGTGCCGCGTGGCGTTGTCCCTTTTGCAGCAGCACCCTGAGTGGACTGGCCATGAGATCTTTCAGGATCCACGATTCGCCGCGTTGACCGTGCCACCACACCAGCAGGAGCAGGTGTTCGCATGGCGGAATGATCCCCATTTCCTGCCCCGAAACCTCGAGGATGTGGTTCGTGAGGTGTAATGATCTCGCCGGCAAAGCGGTCGTCATCTGGGGCGCCGGGCGCGAAGGTCTTACCGCACACACCGATCTTGCAGCCTACGGTATCTCCACCGAGTTCGCACTCACCGGTTCAGCAGCAGCCCCAACGGACCTTCCCGCGCCCGTACACACCGGTGAGGCCGCGATGGAACGGCTGCTCAGCGCAGACGCAGTGGTGAAATCCCCGGGAATTCCACACACTTCGCCTGAATACCAAACACTCGTGCGTGCAGGGGTGCCGATCACTTCACTGGTGGACCTGTGGCTGACCGAGAATCGCGACCGCGTCATCGGCGTGACGGGAACGAAAGGGAAGAGCACCACCGCCTCCCTGATTCATCATGTGCTGAGCAGCGCCGGAATACGCAGCTCCCTCGCTGGAAACATCGGCATTCCCGTATCACTCCCGCTCGACCCTTCGATCGAGGCAGCGGTGACGGAAATCTCGAGCTATCAAGCGGCCGAGCTGTCCTCGCCGCCTCGCGTCGCCGTGATTACCTCGCTGTACCCGGAACACCTGCCCTGGCACGGTACCTACGAACGCTATGTTCACGACAAACTCCGTCTCATTGCAACCGGCCCGGCCAGTGTCGTGATTCCCGACCACGATGACACGCTGCAAGCAGCGGTGAAGGCCCATGCTCATGCCGACGCGCACATCATCACTCCGGCATCGCTCGGGATCGACCTCACCGGTGCCAGCCTGGAGTGGCGAGGCGTCGGCCATGTCGAGCTGAGTGAATTACCGCTGCACGGCATGCACAATCTCGCGAACGCTGCCGTTGCGCTCGCAGCAGCAACCATCTTTGAACCGAACGGTGATCGTGCCGCGCTGCTGAATTCGCTTCGCACATTTGCCCCGCTTTCACACCGGCTCGAAACCGTTCCCTCGACCGATGGCCGCACGTGGATCGACGACGGTCTCGCAACCGCACCCGAAGCGGTCATTGCAGCGCTCACGGCTTTCGCGGGTCGAGACATCACTCTGATTGCGGGTGGGGCCGAACGCACCCTCGACTACGGACTGCTCGTCGAGACACTCACGGAACGCTTTCACGCCTCCTCAGGGGTATCGGCCACCGCACCATCGCTCCGTGTCGTGACGACCGGCCCTGCGGGGGCGCGACTCGCGGGACTCCTGCGGGACGCTGGTGTTCCAGTGACGCACGCGCCTCACTTTGCAGCTGCACTCTCCCACGCAGAGGCACACACTCCGCCGGGCGGCGTGATTCTGCTCTCTCCCGCAGCACCAAGCTTTGATGAGTTTGCCGACTATGAGGCTCGTTCAGCCGTGTTTCGTGAGAGAGCACGAATAGCGCGCCCAGCCGGTGCAGCCCCAACTTCTCCCACCGCCAACGGCGCTCCTCATGAGCAGCGGCGCGCCACTGACGAAAGGTCATCACAAATGCAACAGGGACTGGTTCGACCGGAGGTCAGCGCGGCTGACGCATGTCTGATCGCCAGCGAATGCTACGGGCTCGAAGTGTCTGCAACAGAACTCGGTAGCAACCAGGATCGAAACTACCTCCTCACCGCTGCCGACGGTATGAAGCGAGTACTTCGCATTGATAACGAGGTCTTCACTGATGATGCGCGCGACGGCCAGCATGCGGCCCTTGACGCGTACCGTGCCGCTGGAGTGCCCGTTGCTTCCGTGCTGCCAGGTCTCGATGGCAACCTCACGCAGCGATGGAACGGATTCGCAGTACGGCTCAACGAGTTTGCTGAGGGTGAGTCCCTCGTCGACGCGGGCTATTTGGCACCCATCGTCATCCAGGAGTTCGGCTCGCTTGCTGCAGCGTCAGTGAACGCCCTCCGCTCCCTTTCACACTCTGGGCTCGATCGCGAACACATGTGGGACATGCGCGTGGCGCACCAGCAGACCCAAATGCTTGCACCTTCGATCACGGACCCTGCGCTGCGGCAGCGGATCCTTGACTCTGCTGACGCCGCATGGCGAGCAATTGAGCCCGTGGCAGCTGCGCTTCCGGTGCAGGCCATTCACGGTGACCTGACCGACGATAACGTGATGGGCAGGCGCGGTGCAGATTCACGACTGCATCCGCATACGGTGCTTGACCTGGGAGATCTCTCTCTGGGCTGGCGTGTTGCCGAGCTTGCGGTGACCATCAGCTCGCTGCTGCACCATGAGCCTCTGAGGCCGCTCCGTGTTCTCGAAGCCATTGATGCGTTCCACCGTGACGCGGCACTCAGCATTGCCGAAGCGCGAGCTGTGTGGCCCCTCATGGTGCTCCGCGCTTCATTGCTCGTCGCGAGCGGCCATCGTCAGCTGGAAATTGACGGTGACAACGAATACGCGCGGGAGCGCACCGCGGGGGAGCAAGCAATCTTTGATGCAGCTACCCGAGTTTCGATCGCCGAAGCGACCGAACTGGTGTTGGAACGACTCGGGTATGAGGGCATCGCAGAAGGCGATCGCCTGTCACCGCTGCCCACTCCAGAAGCTGTGCCGGGTGAACCACTTCGATCCTTGCTGCCAGACCTGACGGGTGAGGTCCACGTGCTGGATCCCGGAGTGGAAAGCGATGCGCTCGCCGCAGGGGCATGGCTCGCGCGAGACGCTGAATCGCACATGATCGAGGAAGCCTTCGGTGCCGGCGCCGTGGCTGCCGTGCTGCCGTATGGCGTGTACCGTTTGACCCGCACGGCTATAGATTCGGCAGACGGAGCTGACACGTGGCCGATTGATGCGGAAGTGCGGCTTGCCGGTGACGCGCAACAGCGAGTGACCGCACCGATCACAGCGGCGGTGGTGTCAGGCACCGCCGACGAAATCGTGCTCCGGGTGCAAGACGGGTGGCACGTGGTTATCAGCGGTGTGACGCCGACCGTCTCGGAGGGGCAGCAGGTTGTTGCCGGAGAGGTCATCGGCTCCGTGGCTGATGCCCCGTTGGTGACATCCGCCGAATCTGATGCGCTGTCACCGCGGCGGCTGGTAATCGGCTTGCGACGAGAAGACGCATGGGAGCACGGTCTGGATCACCCGCGCATCGGTCGGGCGCCACGGTTCGTTGCACCCGAATTGGTGCCCGCGTGGTTGCGACTCAGCCACGATCCTGCGACCCTGCTCGGCATCCCATCACTCGTGCAATGGGACGAATCGGCTGAAGAACAGCAGCGGCGCGAGCAGATCTTTGCCAGCGCTCAGGAGCGATACTACGAACGACCGATGCAGATTGAGCGCGGTTGGCGACACCACCTGATCGATACCACCGGGCGCTCATACGTTGACATGGTCAACAACGTTGCCGGTCTTGGGCACGGGCATCCGGGAGTCGCTGACGCGGTGAATCGTCAGATCCGCGTGCTGAACACCAACTCACGGTTCCTCTACCGTGAACTGGCAGAGTACAGCGAGCGCTTGCTTGCGAAGCTGCCGGAAGGCAGTGGCCTCGACACCGTATTGCTCGTGAACAGCGGATCGGAAGCGGTGGATCTTGCGCTGCGCCTTGCCCAGGCTGCTACCGGCCGCAAGACAGTCGTCGCCTTGCGAGAGGCCTATCACGGCTGGACGATGGCGAGTGACGGGGTGACGACCAGCGCCTTCGACAACCCCTACGCGCTCAGCAATCGGCCAGACTGGGTGCACATTGCTGACGTGCCCAATCGGTTCCGCGGTACCTACCGGGGCGACGCCGACGACCGAAGCGTCGGTCAGCGTTATGCTGCCGACCTCAGCGCCGACCTTTCCAAGCTTGCTGCAGAGGGCCGTGACGTTGCCGGGTTCATTTGCGAATCCGTGCTCGGCAACGCCGGAGGAGTGCTGCTGCCGGAGGGGTACCTTGCTGAGGTGTACCGCATGATTCGTGAGGCAGGCGGCCTGTGCATTGCCGACGAGGTGCAAGTTGGTTTCGGGCGTATGGGTTCGACCTTCTGGGGCTTCGAACAGTCAGGCGTGATCCCTGACATCATCACCATTGCGAAACCTATGGGCAATGGGTTCCCGATCGGCGGCGTGATCACCTCGAAGGAGATCGCCGATGGTTTGGCAAGCCAAGGACAATTCTTTGCCTCCACCGGTGGCAACCCCCTGAGCTGCCGTGTCGGTATGGCTGTGCTCGACGCAATGGAGGATGAAGGGCTACAAGCGAACGCGAAGCGGGTGGGGGAGCGCCTGGTCGCGGGCTTCACGGCTCTTGCTGAGAAACATGCGCTGATTGGACCCATTCATGGCGAAGGGCTCTACCTGGGAGTGGAGCTCGTGCGCGATCACGAGACGATGGAGCCGGCAACCGAAGAGGCAGATGCGATCTGTGAGCGGCTCCGCGAACTTGGGGTGATCGTGCTGACGACTTCTGAACGGTCAAACGTCTTGAAGGTGAAGCCTCCGCTGTGCCTGACGGAACAGAGCGCGGACTTTGTGGTGGCCCAACTCGATCGAGTCCTCACCGAAGGGTGGTAACTCACGGCCCCTGAGCCCAGTAAGCTTGAGGGGTTGGCGCGAGTGGCGGAATTGGCAGACGCGCTGGATTTAGGTTCCAGTGTC
>CAZJOZ010000014.1:0-33306 GCA_964547775.1 uncultured Leucobacter sp. | reverse complement strand
GGCAGAGCAACTGACTCTTAATCAGTGGGTTCCGGGTTCGAGTCCCGGGGGGTGTACCACATACCCGCAACTTCGCGAAAACCTGCGGGTTTTTCATTCGATCGGTCGTGCCAGATCAGACCATTCAGATTCGCCATGCTTCGACGCAAGGTCGAGCGGTGCGGGTGACCTGTGACTAGGATCGGACTCACCTGCCAAGAACACCGTCGTTTCGCACCGATGCCAATGTCGATGCTGCACCCAGGTTTTCTCCCGCGGGCACCCCACTGCGCACCACGAGGCAAATGAGAAGACAATGGCCCGTAAGCAGCCAATGGCCATCTCAACTGCGGCCTTCGTGACAGCACCAACGCGTATGGCGGCTGTTTTTCTACGGCAACGCCAGACGCACTCTACCTGTCAACCGAACTCCCCTCGAATGACGACACGAAATATCTCATTGCCCACGAGTTCGCCCACTACCAGCAACACAGGGAAGACACCTTCGATCCGAGCGTCAGAACCGGCACGATCCTTCGTATCGCCGCGCCCCCCTGCCGCAACGTATCCCTGCGGACGCATTCAAGAAACACTCTGCCGTGAACTAGGGTTGAAGCCGATGGCAATGTGCCACCCCTCCTATCGGATCGGTCGAAGCATGGGACGTGCCCGCTACGCGCCTTGCGCACACGCCCGCGGCTCATGTCGTTCGCCGTTGGTCGGAGAGTGACTTCTGTCTTTCGAGGATGCACCATGACTGAGCGGCCCAATATCTCTCCTGACCTCGCGTTTGCATTGACACTCGCTGATCTTGCAGACAGCATTTCTCTTCCGCGCTTTCGCGCGGCGGACCTCGACGTGAGCACGAAACCTGACCGCAGCTTTGTCACCGATGCGGACATCGCCGTCGAGCGCGCCATCCGCACTCGTATCGAAACGGAACGACCAGGCGACGGTTTCTTCGGCGAAGAATCAGGGCGTGCTGATGTCGGGGATCGACGTTGGATCCTCGATCCCATTGATGGCACCTCGAACTTCTTGCGTGGCGTCCCAAACTGGGGAACACTCATTGCGCTTGAGGTCGACGGGGAGGTTACGGTCGGGGTCGTGAGCGCGCCCGCATTCGGCGCGCGGTGGTTCGCCGAAACGGGTGAAGGAGCCTGGGCGGTCAGTGGAGACTCCCCCGCCCGACGGGTGAAGGTATCAGGAGTGCGTGCGCTCGCCGATGCCAGTATCAGTTTTCAGAGCATCGCGCAGTGGCGTGATGCGGGGTATCTCGGTTCACTTCTCGCACTCGCTGAGTCTGTGTGGCGCGACCGAGCATACGGTGACATGTGGTCCTACATGCTCCTTGCTGAGGGTCTCATCGACGTCGTTGCCGAGTTTGATGTCAAACCGTATGACCTCGCGGCGCTCGCGCCGATTGTGCGTGAAGCCGGTGGCCGCTTCACCGATATCGAAGGGAACGACACCGTGTGGGGCGGGAGTTCCCTCGCAACGAACGGTCTCGTTCATGACGAGGTGGTGTCACTGATCGCCCGCCACCAACGCAACGCGTCAGAGGGCCGCACATCACCCTGAGTTAGTCCGGTGTGCTCAGTGCGCCCACCGGGATCTGCGTATGACCCGGATCCACCGCCTCAAGAATGCTTCCCAGCGCGGCGGACATCACCGAGACCTGCTCTGGTGTGAGCCCGTCGAACACGAGACGACGGACAACCTCGACGTGCGCAGGTGCATGGGCCTTGAGGTGCGCATAGCCTTCATCTGTCAGCACGGCGTTCGTCGCACGCCGATCGTCAGGGCATACTTCACGTCGAACCCAACCCTGTTTCTCGAGGCGCGTGACGACGTGCGACAGTCGGGAAAGTGAGGAATTCGCCCACCGCGCGAGGTCACTCATCAATCGCGTACGTTCGTCTGCTTCAGAGAGCATGGCAAGCACGTGATACTCAAAGAAATTGAGCCCGGCATCGCGCTTGAGTTGCGATTCGACTTCACTGGGAAGGAGCAGCGTCGTTGCGACGAGCCGTACCCACATTTCGCGTTCGGCATCGCTCAGCCATCGAGCTTCATCCTGTGCCTGCACGCAGCCTCCAACCCCGAAATTACTTGAAGCTTCAAGTCTATGGGAAGTTTTGCAGAAAGTCACGCAACAAACTTCCCGCCGCATCTTCATCGGCCAGAATAGAGAGCTATGAGCACCACAGGTCCAGCTGGCACAGAGACCGGCTCCATGGTCGGATCACAAACCCTCGACCGAGGGTTGCGCGCGCTGGAGGTGCTCGCTGATGCCGGCGAGGCACTGTCGATTTCCCAGCTTGCGCAGCGGCTCGGTGTGCACCGATCCAACGCCTACCGCATTCTTCGCACACTCGAAGAACACCGGTTCGTCATGCGCAACGATGCCGGTCTCATTCGGCTCGGCCCAAGACTCGCCGCCCTCGGTCGCGGCGCCGCACCGGCGCTCACGCAGCTCGCTCAACCGGAACTACACACGCTGGCAAACACGCTCAACATGACCACCTTCATCGCCGTACTTGACGCCGATGAGGTCATCACGGTACTCAGCGCCGAACCGAGTCGAGGGCACGCGAATGTTGCGCAGCGGCCCGGCGCGCGCCACCCACTCGATCAAGGCGCACCCAGCCATGCGGTAGAGGCCTCACTGACCCCAGATGAGCATCGTTCCGTGTTTCAGGGCGCCCCGCTCAGCGATGCTGCGCGGGACACATTTAAGCGGGGGTATTCCATCAGTCAAGATGAGGTTATTCAGGGACTCACCGCAATAGCCGTTCCGCTGCGCATCGACGGCGAACCGCCCGCATCGCTGTCCGTCGTGACGATCGGGGTGCCTGCAAACCTTGACGATGTTGCCGCTGAATTGCGAGCCGCCGCTGCTCGCATGTCGCACGCCAACTGGTAAAATAGACGAGTCCAGCTCGTCGAGAGAACCACTCCTCTGACGGGCAAGACGCTCGAAAAAGGGGCGTTGCTGCCGAATTGGCGAGACACATACGGAACTTCAACTCGTATATTTCTCAGGCTAAGGATCAGCATGACCACCTTCGCGCACGCGCTCGCATCCGCGCTTTCCCACCATGCCACCCAGGCGTTTGGCCTCATGGGCAATGGGAACGCACACCTTATTGATGCCTTCCCTCACCACGGCATCGCACTCACCGAAGTTCGTCACGAGGCGGCAACCGTTGCATCGGCTGATGCGTACGCGCGCATCACTGGTGAGCTGGCAATCGCCACAACCACCTACGGAGCAGGCTTCACGAACACCCTCACCGCCCTCGCCGAGGCGGCCCAGGCGAGAACCCCGCTGCTGCTTGTCGTCGGCGACGAGCCCACCACGGGGCGACGGCCCTGGGACGTCGATCAAGAAATGGCAGCGGCGGCGGTCGGAGTTCGCACCTACGCGCTTGACCCCCAACACATCGATGAAACCGTCGAACGAGCCGTTGCCTCCGCGGAGCGGCTGAGGCGGCCCGTCGTCCTCTCGATTCCATACGACTACGCTGCGCTGCCGCTTCCGCTTCCCAATAGCGCTGACCTCACTGCAGACCAAGGGATCGACCTAAACGACCCAGCCACCATCCAGTCACTGGTTGAGGCAACCCTGCCAAGTGGCACGTCTGCCACGACACCAGCGCGACGCGAGCGAAACCATGTACGCCCCATGACCACGGCAACCTCAATCGAGCTCGCAGCAGCGGTGCAGATCCTGACCACCGCCGAACGGCCGCTCGTTCTCGCCGGTCACGGAGCATGGGTGTCCGGCGCAGAAGACGAACTCGCCCAACTCGCTGAGCGGCTCGGCGCACTCACGGCATCTACCGCGCTCGCGCGCGGCATCTTCCGCGACACCAGATTCGATCTCGGGCTCACTGGTGGCTTCGGCCAGCACGAGGCGATGCGCACCATCGCCGAGGCCGACGCAGTGGTCGTCGTCGGTGCAAGCCTCAATCAGTTCACCATGCGATTTGGGGAGTTGTTCGGGCCAGGCACCAAGATCATTCGTGTGGACCGTGACCAGGTCGAGCCGCCAAAGAGCATGCACAACATCGAACAGCTTCTCCTTCGCGGTGACGCCCGCGAAGTGCTCGACTCTCTGCTGACCGGCCTTGGATCGCACCGCCCGCACTCGCCCTGGCGAGAACAGGTGTCTGGGCTTGAGCCGGGTGGTGCGCTGCGCCTGCACGATCGAGGCACCGATCATCCCGAGGGCCTGTGCGACGATGGCAGGCTTGATCCTCGCGCGGTGGCGGCCCGCATCGCTGAGCTGCTCCCCGATGATCGACACGTTACCAGCGACGGCGGGCACTTCATCGGCTGGGCAAATATGTTCTGGCCGGTCGCGTCACCCGAACGCATGATCATGGTCGGCACCGCGTACCAAACCATCGGTCTCGGCCTTGCGACCGTCGCCGGCGTTGCAGCGGCCGCTCCTGACAGCACCGTCGTCGTCACCACTGGTGACGGCGGCGGCCTGATGGCCCTTGCTGACCTTGAGACCGCGGTTCGCACAACGAACAGTTGTGTCATTGTCGTCTGGAACGATGGCGCGTATGGCGCTGAGGTGCACCTGTACGGTCTCATGGGAATCGACCAAACCGCGATGATGATTCCCGATGTCAATTTCGCGGGCCTCGCAACGGCACTCGGCGCAACGGGCGTGCGCGTCGAGACCCTGTCAGACCTCGACGCGCTCGCTTCTTGGCGTGACGCCGGCGCGAGAGGCACCATCGTGCTTGACTGCCGCATTTCACGCTCAGTTACTGCGCCGTACCAGGTTGAAATTCAGCGGGTAAATGGACTTGACGTGTAGCGACAGCGAAGATGCCACAAGCGATTCGGCCCCGACTGCTCGTCTGAACAGTCGGGGCCGAATCGCTGACATCGGAGCGAGGACTTACGCGGCTTTCTCCCACACAAAGTGGTTCCGCTGCTGCTCATCCTCGTGCTCATGACCCAGCGGAATGCCGGTTCGATCACGCAACAAGAGCGTCGCGATGAAGGCGACGACCATCACCACGGCAATATAGACGGCGACCGTCGTGGCCGTGCCGGTCTGCGCTACCAACCATGCCGAAATCATGGGCGCGAAGGCTCCGCCGAGAATGGCGCCGATGGCATACGTAATCGACACGCCTGAATAGCGGATCGAGGCGGGGAACAGTTCCGCAAAGTAGGCCGCTTGCTGCCCGTAGGTGAAGCCGTTTCCGATCGCAAACAGCGACAGGCCGACAAACAGGATCCACGGATTCCCCGTATTGACCATGGGGAACAAGAAGAAGATCACGGCCAGGAACGCGAGCCATCCGATGATGTACGTGTTCTTTCGACCGATACGGTCCGACACCGTGCCGGCAATGTAGGTCATCGCGAGCCAGACGACAGAGGCCGCGGCAACGGCGAGCAGCACCGGCGTACGTTCCATACCGACGAGCCCACCATCTTCAATCGGAGTCGTCGCGTAGTTCTGGATGTACCCGCCGGTGGTCATGTAGCCAGCCGCGTTGTTCCCCGCGAAGGTCAGTGCGGCGAGCACGACCAACAGCCAGTGCTTTCGGAACAGCTCAACAACGGGAATCTTCGTGCGTTCTTTTCGCTCGGCAATCTCTTCGAATACGGGGCTCTCTTCAACCGTTCGACGCACCACAATGCCCACAACAATCAGCACCACACTGAGCAAGAACGGCACGCGCCAGCCCCACTCGAGGAACGCGTCACCGGGCGAAATGACGCCCGTCATCAGCGCGAGGATGCCAGAAGCGAGCAACAGGCCGATCGGCACACCAATCTGAGGAAATGCGCCCATACGGCCGCGCTGATCCTCGGGAGCATGTTCGACGGCCATCAGCACCGCGCCACCCCACTCGCCGCCGGTTGAGAGTCCCTGGAGGACTCTCAAGACCATCAGCATGATTGGGGCAAGCACACCGACCTGTTCGTATGTGGGCAGCACGCCAATCAGCGTGGTCGCCACCCCCATCAAGATCAGTGTGATCACCAACATTGCTTTTCGCCCAATGCGGTCACCGAAATGCCCTGCGAGGAATGCGCCGAGCGGTCGGAAGAGGAAGCTCACTCCAACAGTCGCGAAGGCGATAATCGTGCCGGCCTGAGGACCAGCGGGCTCAAAGAACAGCTTTCCGAAGACGAGCCCTGCCGCACTCGCGTAAAGGAAAAAATCGTACCACTCGATCGTGGTGCCGATGACGGTTGCCGCTGCAACCCTGCGCAGCTCGCGGGGCGAAGTGGCCGTTGCGGTGTTGCTCGTCATAAGAGGTTGGACTCCCTTGTCAGAAATACAATGTGTTCAAATACTGAACAAGCGTCTTGATAAGTGAACTTGATCACTATACGTCAATGTTTCCGATTCGTCACATGAGCGACGTGCGCAGCCAAGGAGCGAAGGAAAGTCCGCATGTCGTCATCACGCCCCCTGAGCGAGCAACTCCTGTTGGCTGAGTCGTTGATCCGGCTCCCCCTTGGTGGGCCAAGCAGAGAACGCACGCTCGGCCATTGCGGTGATAGTGAGCGAAGGATTCACCCCCGGGTTTGCAGGCACCGCGGCTCCATCAACCACATGAAGATCGGGGTAACCCCACACTCGGTGATACGCGTCGATCACCCCCGTTGTCGGCGATGCTGACACCACGGCTCCCCCAAGAAAATGCGCGGTGAGGGGAATGCCGAAGACTTCGGGCCAGGAACCGCGTGGTTCGGCTTGCACACCTGATGCCTGCTGCAACTGCGCGGCAATTGCTTTCACCGCTCGATGCGCCCCTGGGAGATAGCTCGGGTTCGGTTCGCCTTCTCCTTGGGCACTTGTCAGCCTCGGTGGCAGCAGACCGCCGAGCCGACGCCTGAGAGAAAGCGTGAGGGAATTGTCTGCAGTCTGCATAACCAGTGCGATCACGCCGCGTTCGCTCCATCGCCTCAGCGAGGCCAATCGGAGCGCGCGCACCGGCGCGCGGAGCGCCTGCGCAATGAGCGACGCAAGACGCACAGGCAACGATCGGTCTCCTGGGACGAGCGCCGTGGCAAGCATTCCCATCAGATTCGATCCGGGGCCATACCGAACATTCTCCACATGTGTGCGGTCATCAAGATGGAATGAGGTGGTAATAGCGACTCCGCTCGCAAGCCCCATTGGCTCTGGCACCGAGACCGCGACTGCTCCATCCAGTGCTTCCGAGTTCGTGCGGGTGAGATGCCCCAAGCGCGGTGAAATCCTCGGCAGCGCTCCCGCATGCTTCATCCGGTGGAGGAGCTGCTGCGTACCCCAGGTACCTGCCGCACACACCACCTGTTCGGCACTGACGCGGCGACGTTCACGCTTCACCCATGCACCACTGCGTTCAGTGGTCACCCAATACCCACCACCGCGACGCGGCACCACCTCGGTGACCGTGCGCAGCGGCTCAATCGTGACACCCCGGCGTTCTGCGAGCGCAAGGTAATTCTTCACCAACGTATTCTTTGCGCCGACCCGGCACCCCACCATGCAGTTGCCACAGAACGTGCAGCCGGTGCGGGCTGGCCCTTCACCGGCGAAAAAAGGATCCGGGACGGTCTTGCCTGGCTCGCCGTAAAACACACCCGTTGGTGCGAGTCGGAACGTCTCCCCCACGCCGAGATCCCTCGCCGCCTGACGCATCATCGACTCCACCGGGCCCGCTGCCGGATACTGCTCGACCACGCCAAGCATACGCTTTGCCATGGCATAGTGCGGCGCGAGTTCCGCCTGCCAATCAGTGGCGTCTCCCCCTGAATCATGACGGGTAAGCCTTGGCCACTGGCGGTCAGCAAAGAACTGTGGCCCCGGTGCATACAGGGTATTCGCGTAGTTCAGCGAGCCGCCGCCGACGCCAGCACCGGCCAGGATCATGACGTGCGGTAACCGGTGGATACGTTGCACGCCCGTGCATCCCAGCGCCGGCGCCCACAGGTACCGTGGAAGGTTCCAGTTTGTCTTGGCAAAATCGTCGTCTTCGAAGCGGCGGCCTGCCTCATACACGTGCACCCGGTACCCCTTGTGCGCGAGTCTGAGCGCGGCCACCGACCCACCGAAGCCCGAACCAATGACGACCACGTCGTAGTCACAGGAACGACTCATTTGCCCCTCCTCGGCACTGACCCCGCCGTTGATCTACCAGCGGGGCTTGCGCTTCCCGTCTGCCCGACCAGATCCGAAGTCGCGGCCTCGATCACTGCGCCCGCCGCGATCATCGCGACTGTTCCAGTCACGTCCGCCACGATCTGAACGGTCATTGCGCCCGCCTCGATCGTTCCAATCACGACCTCGGTCTGAGCGGTCAGCACGGTCACTGCGACCAGCACGGTCACCATACGAGTCTCGACCGCGCGAGCCGCGATCGTCACGATCACGATAGCCTCGCTCGGATCCGCGGTTTCGATCACCGCCACGCGAGCCACGATCGTCACGTTCCCAGCCCTTGCCACGAGGTGACGGACCACGGTCAACCTTCAAATTGATGTCCCGCCCGGCGACTTTCGTTCGTTCGAGAGCGGTGAGCGTCTCCCGTGACAGGTGCTTCGGCAGTTCGATTAAGGTGAAATCTTCGCGGATCTGAATGCGACCAAAGTCATCACGTGACAGGCCGCCTTCATTCGCGAGCGCACCAAGGATCTGGCCCGGATTGACCCGGTTG
This sequence comes from uncultured Leucobacter sp., assembly GCA_964547775.1. GTDB lineage: Bacteria > Actinomycetota > Actinomycetes > Actinomycetales > Microbacteriaceae > Leucobacter. The sequence continues at coordinate 24,637 of CAZJOZ010000014.1, read as the reverse complement.
CGATGCCCCACATCAATGCGGTACATCACAAGGTCGTCGCGCCGAGTCCGGGGGCCGCGATCTTCGCGATCTGCGCGATCTCGGCCGGCACGCCCGCGGCCATCGCTGCCGGAGTCATCGAGGAATCGCGCCGCCTGTGCGCGATCCCGCGCAAACTTTTCGTCGTCGGATTCATCAAGCAGCAATGGCGTATCGCCCTGCGCCACGACAGCCAACGCTGCAGCGACTTCAGTTTCTGCCACATCATGATGACGCACGTAGTGCGAAATGATGTCTCTGAATTCTTCGATGCGCGCCGTATCGGCAAGTGCCGCCGTGATCGCGTCGTCAAAGCGAGACAAACGGGTGGCATTCACTTCGGCGACGCCGGGAAGTGGCATCTGCGTGAGTGGCTGCTTGGTCGCTTTTTCAATGGCCTTCAGCATGCGCCGCTCGCGAGGCGTCACAAAACTAATGGCATCACCGGTGCGACCGGCACGACCCGTGCGACCGATGCGGTGCACGTAGCTTTCCGTATCGATGGGCAGGTCGTAGTTAATGACGTGACTGATGCGCTCAACGTCAAGACCACGAGCAGCAACGTCAGTTGCGACGAGAATGTCAAGCTTGCCGTCTTTCAATGCCTGCACCGTACGCTCACGCACGTTCTGGGGAATATCGCCGTTGATCGCCGAAGCCGAGTAGCCGCGTGCGCGCAATTTCTCTGCCACTGTCTCGCTATCACCGCGAGTACGGGTGAAGACGATCACGCCATCAAAATCCTCAACTTCCAGCACTCTGGTGAGCGCATCAAGCTTTTGCATGTACGACACCACGATGTAGCGCTGCGTGATATTCGCACTGGTCTGCGTTTTCGCAGCGATCTTCACCTCATGCGGGTCGTTGAGGTACTGCTGGGAGATGCGCCGAATCTGCGCTGGCATCGTCGCAGAGAAGAGCGCTACTTGTTTGTCTTCTGGGGTATCTGCGAGGATCGTCTCAACGTCTTCCGCAAAGCCCATCTTGAGCATCTCGTCGGCTTCATCGAGCACCAGGTACTTGATTTGGGTGAGGTCGAGGGAACCACGATTGAGATGGTCCATAATGCGACCCGGTGTGCCGACGACGATATCAACCCCGCGCCGCAGCGCACTGAGTTGCTGACCGTAGGCTTGACCGCCGTAGACCGGCAGCAGATTTACCGCAGGCAGGTTCACGGCGTAGCTTTCGAACGCTTCGCACACCTGCAGCGCAAGTTCACGTGTGGGAGCGAGCACGAGCGCCTGCGGCACTCCCAGACCCGGCTCGATACGACTCAGGATAGGCAACGCAAATGCTGCGGTCTTTCCGGTGCCGGTCTGAGCGAGCCCGACAACGTCTCGCCCCTGCAGCAACACGGGAATCGTCGCCTCTTGAATCGCGGAGGGAGTTTCGTAGCCGACACTGGTGATTGCTTTGAGCACTCGATCATCGAGCCCAAGCGCTTCGAAGCCAGCACGGTGAGTTACGGGGTCTTGGGGTGAGTCAGCAGGTGCTGCTGGGGAGTCTTCTGCTGCGCCTCGCGCATCAGAATCGGAAAGAAGATCGTCAAGAGACAGGGGTGTCGTCTCTGCAACGGAATGGTCTGCCGCGCGGTTATCGCCTGAGTCGGCATCTGAAGTTTGCATCATACGATTCTACCCGCTGCATATATTCCAGGGGAGCTTTCTTGTCGACGGCAACTGGGAATCACCCCTATTTTTCCGCCGCATGGCCCCCAAAGCGGTGATCGTATACGATTTACATCAACCTGACCGCCGAATTGGAGGCCCTGTGCTTGATCACGCAACGAGAGAAGCCATCGCAGACGAACTGGTGCAGGCGGACCGTGACCGCGCGGTACTCCCCCGCCTGACCGCGCGCTATCCCGAGATGGTGATTGAGGATTCCTATGCAATCCAAAAAATCTGGAGTGATCGACGAATCGCGCAGGGCGCGCGGCTGGTTGGCCACAAGATTGGCTTGACCTCGAAGGTCATGCAACTCGCGACGGGAATCTCCGAACCGGATTATGGGGTGATTCACGACGACATGGTGTTCGAATCTGGGTCGGTACTCGAGTTTGACCGCTTTTCGAACGTACGCATCGAGGTGGAGCTTGCCTTTGTCCTCTCAAAGCCACTCAGTGGCCCGAACACCACGATCTTCGACGTTCTCGATGCGACCTCCTACGTGGTTCCGGCGCTCGAGGTCCTCAACTCCCACCTCGAACTTGAAGGCCGCACGATTGTCGACACCATTAGTGACAATGCTGCGATGGGGGCCATGGTGGTGGGCGGACGACCAGTCAAGGTCGACGAGATCGATCTCCGCTGGGTCTCCTCCCTGCTCTACCGCAATGAAGTCATTGAAGATTCTGGTGTGGCCGGAGCGATCCTGGGGCACCCTGCGATGGGCGTTGCCTGGCTCGCAAACAAGCTGGCGCAGCACGGGCAAAGCCTCGAGGCTGGTGAAATCATTCTTGCCGGCTCATTCACGAAGCCGATGTGGGTTGAGCGCGGCGATACCGTACACGCTGAATACAGCGGACTAGGCTCGGTCACATGTCGGTTCCTGTAACGCTTCCTCCCACCTTCGCAGACCGCTTACACCAGGCGGATCGGGCGCTCATTGGCCTGTGGGCATGTGCCGGCAGTCCGGTCACCGCGGAAATCATGGCCGGAAGCGGCTGCGACTGGGTCCTCCTCGACGCTGAACACTCCCCGAATGGCCTGGAATCGGTGCTCGCGCAACTGTATGCGATGTCTGCGTATCCCGTATCACCGGTTGTGCGACCACCGTGCGGCGATACCGTACTTATCAAGCAGTATCTCGACCTCGGCGCGCAGAACCTCTTGATCCCGATGGTAGATTCCGCGGATCACGCGGCGGAGCTTGCGCGCGCGGTGGAATATCCAACCACAGGTGTGCGTGGAGTGGGGTCTGCGCTTGCTCGTTCGGCACGCTGGAATCGTGTCGATGGCTACCTTGGGCGAGCACGCGAGACCATCAGCCTCACCGTTCAGATTGAATCGGCTGCCGCGGTCTCTGAGGTGCATGGAATCGCGGCAACTGAGGGTGTCGATGCGCTGTTCGTCGGGCCGTCAGACCTCGCTGCTTCGATGGGATACCTCGGGCAGCAATCACATCCTGAGGTGGTTGACGCGGTACTTCGCTCGATCGACGCGGGTACTGCCGCGGGCAAGCCGGTTGGCGTGAACGCGTTTGTACCAACTGACGCTCAACGCTACATCGAGGCTGGGGCTGCGTTCGTTGCCATTGGCGCTGATGTCGCCTTGTTGGCACGTCACAGCGAAGCATTGGTTGCGCAATTTGCGCCCCACGATGGTGCGACCCCCGAGGGGGCCGCACCTCGTGCAAGCTACTAGGCGTGCGGTGTCACCACTGCCCTGCCGCTGACTTTTCCGTCGAGCAGATCCTGGTACGCCTCAAGCGCTCGATCCATGGAATATGTCGTCACCGCGGGCCGAATCTTTCCTGCCTGGTACAGCGCAACAACCTCGTACAGCTCTTCGATGGTGCCCCAGTAGGTGTTGGTGAGTTCTGCTTCATAGGGATTTGAGTAGAAGTCCCAGCTTGTCGGTTGGCCGGCAACTCCCACAACGGTAATACGCCCCTGTCGCCGAACCACCTGCTGTGCCACCTGGATCGTTGGGGTAATTCCCACGAAGTCAAAGACCGCGTCAACACCTTGGCCACCGGTGAGTTCTTTGATCTTCTCGACCTGTCCTTCGCCACCGGGGATCGCGATCGCGCCAGACTTTTCCGCCTCGGCCATCGCTTCTGCCTTCATGTCGGTGGCAAATACGGTCGCGCCAGTGATTGCGGTGAGAATCTGCACCGCAAGCTGCCCGAGGCCGCCGAGCCCAATGACGAAGGCCGACTTCCCTCCGCCCTGCAGTTTTGGGAGCGACAGCTTGATCGCGTGATATGGCGTGAGACCGGCATCTGCAAGCGGTGCCGCGCCCACCGGGTCGGCATCCCCCAGCGGCACCAGGTTCCGGGCGGGAACGGTCATGTACTCGGCCATACCACCGTCTCGGCCTAGCCCATTTGCAAGGTATGGCTGAGTGGCGGCGTTGTAACAGTAGGTGTCTTGACCTCGCGAACACGCGGGGCACTGGCCGCAACCAATCGGGCCGTATGCCAAGTACGCGTCCCCAACGGTGAGCCCAGTGACTCCCTCGCCGAGTTCCTCAATCCACCCGGCGTTTTCATGACCGAGCGTATAGCTCGGGGCGAGTTGATCGCCCATGCTCTCGTCAAACTGCTCAAAAATCGCGATGTCAGAGTGGCAAGCGCCGGCACCGGCAATTTTGAGGAGCACCTCGCCTGGTCCGGGTGTGGGCCGAGCGACCTCCTCGAGCTTCGGAAAGGTCTTCCAATTAGTGAACCGAACGGCTTTCATGGCAGAACTCCTCGCCTTTTGGTCGGAGCGGCCAAGAAAGAAGACACCGATTCCGACGTTTCTTTACCAACGAATGCTGGCCATCTCCAGCCTAACCACACGAAGTGAAGACCGAAATGTTTTCTCATTCAATGGCAACAATGCGGATGCGCCTTACCGAACAGCGGTAGATCGTATACGATAAGAAATATCACCGGTTGTGGCCAAAGCAGGCCACCAAACGAAGAACGAGGTCGATGTGACACTTGGTATCGAGATCCCAGGCAAGATCGTTGCCGTACACCTCAACTACGCTTCACGCATCGCACAGCGTGGCCGCACCCCCGCATTCCCCTCCTACTTTCTCAAGCCGCAGAGTTCATTAGCTGCGACCGGCGGCACCGTGGAACGCCCCGCGGGTACTGAGTTGCTCGCATTCGAAGGGGAAATTGCTCTCGTCATCGGCAAGCCAGCCCGCTGGGTGTCCCCTGAAGACGGGTGGGACCACGTCGCATTCGTCACTGCCGCGAATGATTTCGGCCTCTACGACCTGCGCGCCGCAGATAAGGGGTCAAACGTGCGCAACAAGGGCGGCGATGGATACACCCCCATCGGCCCCGCCGCTCTCAGCACCGACGGCATCGGCCAGGATCAATGGCGCGTTCGCACCTGGGTCAACGGCGCCCTCGTCCAGGAAGACACCAGCGATACCCTGAAGTTTCCATTCGGTCAGCTCGTTGCCGACCTGTCCCAACATATGACCCTCCACACCGGCGATGTCATTCTGACGGGCACCCCCGCAGGCAGCTCCGTCGTGATCCCGGGTGACGTGGTAGAAGTGGAAGTGGACGCGCCTCGCGCACCAGGATCCCCGACCACTGGACGCCTCATCACGACGGTCACACAAGGCACCCACGCCTTTGGAAGTTTCGGTAATCAGCCCGAGGTGTCAGATCACCAACGAATCGAAGCGTGGGGTAGCGAAGAGCAGCACGCCGAAGCGGTTGCGGCCGGGCGGGCACAACCACTCGACGCAGCAGCAGAGAAAGAAGAAGCGCGCTCACCGCTGACTGACGAGATCCGAGGGCTGCTCGATGGCGTTGCCGTTGCGACCGTCTCAGCTGCCCTGCGCAAGCGCGGCTACGTCGACATCTTCATCGACGGTGTCACTCCGAACCACGAGCAAGACCGCATCCTTGGCACCGCGAAGACTCTGCGGTTCATTCCTTTTCGACCTGACCTCTTCAAGGCACACGGCGGTGGATTCAACGCACAGAAACGCGCGTTTGACACGGTCGAGCCCGGCGAAGTGCTCGTGGTGGAGGCACGAGGCATCAACAGCACTGGCACCGTTGGCGACGTGCTCGCCCTCCGTGCGCAGGTACGCGGGGCCGCGGGCATTGTGACCGATGGTGGAGTGCGTGACTTCGCAGCAGTACAAGAATTCAAGATCCCCGTCTTCTCACAGGGCGCACACCCGAGTGTGCTTGGCCGCCGCCACGTCCCATGGGAGACCGATGTCACCATCGCCTGCGGCGGCGCTGCGGTACAGCCCGGCGACATCATCATGGGCGACCGCGACGGCGTCATCGTGATTCCGCCATTCTTACTCGAAGAGGTCGCACGGGAGGCCGCCGCGCAAGAAGTAGAGGACGCGTGGATTGCCGATCAGGTCCTGAAGGGCGAAGCCGTTGACGGTCTCTTTCCCATGAATGCCGAGTGGCGAGCCCGCTACGAAGCGGAACAGGCAGAGCAGGCGTAACATGGCGGCACTGTCAAAGAGCGAGCAAGCGTATCGACTGATCCGTGAACGAATTGATGGCGGCGTCTACGTGCCGGGGTACCGTCTCGTCCTTGCCCCCATTGCGAACGAGCTCGGCATGTCGGTTGTGCCGGTGCGCGAGGCAATACGTCGACTCGAGGCCGAAGGTCTCGTGACCTTCGAGTTGAATGTCGGGGCCCAGGTCGCACTTATCCAGGAAACCGAGTACCTGCACACCATGCAGACCCTCGCCCTGGTTGAAGGCTATGCCACGTCGCTCGCCATGCCCGACATTACCGATGACCAGCTCTCCCGTGCCGCGGCCATCAATGAGCGTATGCGCCACACACTCTCTCACTTTGACCCGCAGCGATTCACTGAACTCAACCTCGAGTTCCACAGCGTGCTGTTCGAGAGCTGCCCAAACCCGCACATTCTTGATCTGGTGCATCGCGGTTGGAACCGCATGCGTGTCCTCCGAAATTCCTCCTTCAGCTTCGTACCGGGTCGAGCGCACGAGTCCGTCGACGAACACGACCATCTCCTGCGGTTGTTGCGCGACCGAGCGCCGGCGCACGAAGTCGAAATGGCTGCGAGAGACCACCGGCTCGCCACGCTCAACGCAGTACTCACCCAACAACACGAGACCAAACAGCGGACGGAACAGCACCCTGCGGCCTAATCACCCAGAGTGCGCTCCGCACGCTCCGCCCCACCCACCACGCATCTCCCAACCGTTTCAACGAGAAAGTAAGCAATCATGACTCATCACAAGCCAGAGGGACTCCCCGAAAAAATCCAGCTCTTCATCGATGGAGCATTCGTTGATGCACAGGATGGCGCCACCTTTGATGTGCTTGAGCCGGTGACCAACGAGGTGTACATCACGGCCGCATCAGCGAGCAAAGCCGACGTTGATCTCGCGGTCGCCGCTGCGAAACGGGCCTTCGACGAAGGCCCGTGGCCCACCATGCTGCCCCGCGAGCGCTCACGCATTCTGCACCGGGTTGCTGACATCGTCGAATCGCGCGACGAACAGCTCGCCCTCATCGAAAGCTGGGACTCGGGGCTACCGATTACCCAGGCAAAAGGCCAAGCCCGCCGAGCTGCAGAGAATTTCCGCTTCTTCGCTGACCTCATTGTTGCGCAGCACGACAACGTCACCAAGGTACCGGGACGTCAAATCAACTACGTCAACCGGAAGCCCATCGGTGTTGCGGGACTCATCACGCCATGGAACGTCCCGTTCATGCAGGAGTCATGGAAGCTCGCTCCCGCACTTGCCACAGGCAACACGGTGGTACTGAAGCCGGCGAGCTATACACCACTCTCAGCGGCGCTGTGGCCCGAAATTTTCCGCGAGGCCGGCCTGCCCGAGGGAGTGTTTAACCTCATTCTCGGTTCCGGAGGTGTAGCCGGTGACGCGCTCGTCACGCACCCTGATGTGCCGCTCATCTCTTTCACCGGCGATAGCTCCACCGGCGCAATGATCTCCACCAACGCTGCCCCGTTCCTCAAGGGCCTTTCGCTTGAGCTTGGCGGCAAAAGCCCATCGGTGGTCTTTGCCGACGCTGATCTCGAGGAGGCGCTTGATGCAACCGTGTTCAGCGTGTTTAGCCTGAACGGCGAACGCTGCACCGCGGGCAGCCGGGTGCTGGTTGAACGGTCCATCTACGACGACTTCGTGGCTCGTTACGCCGAGCGCGCAAAGAACATTGTGGTCGGCCTCCCGAGCGACCCAGCCACCGAGGTGGGCGCGCTCGTACACCCGAGCCACTTTGAAAAGGTCATGAGCTACGTCGAAATCGGCAAGACCGAAGGCCGCCTCGTGGCCGGCGGTGGTCGTCCCGAGGGCTTCCCCGAGGGGAACTACGTCGCACCTACCGTGTTCGCAGATGTGAAGCCCGAGGCACGCATCTTCCAAGAGGAAATCTTCGGCCCGGTCGTGGCGATCACCCCCTTCGACACCGACGAAGAAGCGCTCCAGCTTGCCAACAACACGAAATACGGCCTGGCGGCGTACGTATGGACCTCCAACCTGAAGCGAGCCCATAACTTTGCGCACGGCATCGAGTCCGGCATGGTGTGGCTCAACTCGAACAACGTGCGTGACCTTCGCACCCCCTTCGGCGGCGTGAAAGCATCAGGCCTCGGACGAGAGGGCGGCTACCGTTCAATCGACTTCTACACGACCGCACAGTCCATTCAGATCACCCTCAACGAAGCGCACTCACCACGCTTCGGAGCAGGTAAGTAATTCACATCCCTCGATTAGAAAGCATCACCATGGCAAAACTCAATGAGAGTGACAAGACCGCTGCGGGCTTCTGGGTCACCAAGGAAGCCCCAATCGTCGCCGACAACCCGGTTGCCACCCCCTCAGCGGAAGCACCCGACATCCTCCGTTGCGCATACATGGAACTCGTCGTCACCGACCTCGAAGCATCGCGCACCTTCTACGTCGATGTGCTCGGCCTCTACGTCACCGAGGAAGACGACGACGCAATCTACCTGCGTTCAACCGAAGAGTTCATTCACCACAACCTCGTGTTGCGGAAGGGCCCGGTCGCCGCGGTTGCCGCATTCTCGTATCGCGTGCGCACTCCCGAAGATCTCGACAAGGCCGTAGCGTTCTATACAGAGCTCGGCTGTGACGTGCGCCGCAATCCGAACGGCTTCGTGAAGGGCATCGGCGATTCGGTGCGCGTCGTCGATCCGCTCGGTTTCCCCTATGAGTTCTTCTACCAGACCGAGCATGTTGAGCGTCTCGCCTGGCGTTATGACCTGCATGTTCCCGGTGAACTCGTGCGTCTCGATCACTTCAATCAGGTCACCCCTGACGTGCCCCGCGCGGTACGGCACTATCAAGACCTCGGATTCCGCGTGACGGAAGACATTCAGGACAACGAGGGAACCGTGTATGCGGCTTGGCTGCGACGCAAGCCCACCGTGCACGACACCGCAGCAACCGGTGGCGACGGTCCCCGCATGCATCACGTCGCATTCGCAACCCACGAGAAGCACAACATCCTGGCCATCTGCGACAAGTTGGGGGCGCTTCGTTTAAGCGACCACATCGAGCGTGGCCCAGGTCGCCACGGCGTTTCAAACGCGTTCTACCTCTACCTTCGCGACCCTGACGGCCACCGCGTCGAGATCTACACTCAGGACTACTACACCGGTGACCCAGACAACCCGGTCGTCACCTGGGATGTGCACGACAACCAGCGTCGTGACTGGTGGGGCAACCCGGTCGTACCATCGTGGTACACCGAAGCCTCACTCGTGCTGGATCTTGACGGAAACCCGCAGCCCGTTATTGCTCGGACTGATGCGAGCGAGATGGCAGTCACGATCGGTGCCGACGGATTCTCCTACACCCGCGAGGGCGACGAGGAAAAGGGCTTCAAACTCGGGAACACCCTGTAGACAAGCCACGACACACCAGACCAGCTACGCCGGTCAACCCTGGAGCGCCTCACTGCAGGGTTGACCGGCTGTGTCGTTTCCTCTGCAATGGGCAGCCCACTGACCGTGCCGCAGCATTTCTCCACCGTTCCACAAAGGAGCCATCAAAACAGCGTGTCACGGTTCTCCCCCGCGCTACCGACACCTGTGCCATCACCGTGCACAGGAAGACGCCAGTTGATCGGCGCCGCACCCTGCGCGGTGAGCGCATCATTGACCCGGCTGAATGGCCTCGACCCGAAAAATCCACGGCTCGCCGACAGCGGTGATGGGTGCGCGCTCTCGACCGTCGGTATGCCGGCGAGCAGCGGTGCCAGCCGCCGCGCATCATTACCCCATAACACGGCTACGAGCGGCCCACCCCTCGCAGCCAGAGCACGAATCGCCGCTTCGGTGAACGCTTCCCACCCTGATCCGCGGTGCGAGCCAGCTGCACCCGCCCGCACCGTCAACACCCGATTCAGCAGCAAAACCCCCTGATCTGCCCACGCGGTGAGGTCACCGTGCGGAGAGGGCGCAATGCCAAGGTCATCATGTAACTCGCGAAAGATATTCTTCATGCTTCGCGGGAGGGGCCGCACCTCAGGCGCCGTCGCGAAGGAAAGCCCAACAGCATGGCCCGGGGTTGGATACGGGTCCTGACCAACGAGCAACACTCGTACGGTTGCGAGCGGACGTTCGAACGCGGCAAACACTCTGCTCCAGTCAGGAAGCACCTGATGGCCTGCTGACCGTTCGGCTTCGACCAGCGCACTGACACGGCGCAGTGCTTCATTGACGGCGGGCTGGGGCTCCGGGCGCAATGAATCGGGTGACGGTTCAGTATCGGGCAGTGATCCCGCGTCTTTTCCGAGTGACGGCCTCGACCGCTGCTGGAGATCGGCGGCGAGCGCTTCCGCCCAATCTGGAGCGATCGCACCTTGCCGGGCCAGTGATTCGAGTGTCAGACGCATCGTGTGTTCATCTTATTCGGGGTAAATGTGACGCTCCGTGTCACCGCAACTTGCCGCGTCAGAGTTCGCTCCGTACGCTCACAGTATTGCCACTTCACCAACTTCACCCAGGAGCATCACCATGTCAGAACAGCAGTGGAACTTTGAAACAAAGCAGATTCACGCGGGTCAGCAGCCTGACCCGGTCACGGGATCACGCGCTCTGCCCATTCACCAAACGACGGCTTTCGTGTTTGATAACACCGAGCAGGCAGCGAACCGCTTCGCGCTCGCCGAGCTCGGCCCCATCTACACCCGCATCACCAACCCGACCCAGGCCGTTGCCGAAGAGCGCATCGCAGCACTCGAAGGCGGCGCCGCGGCACTCCTGCTCGCAAGCGGTCAGGCGGCATCGACGTTCGCCGTTCTCAACATCGCAAACTCAGGCGACCACATCGTGTCTTCGTCTTCCATCTACGGCGGCACATACAACCTGTTCAAGTACTCGCTCGCAAAACTGGGCATCGAGGTGACCTTCGTCGAGGATCAGGATGACCCGGCCGCATGGCAGCGTGCGGTGCGCCCAAACACCAAGCTGTTCTTCGCGGAGTCGGTCGCAAACCCCCGTTCAAACGTGCTCGATATTCGCTCAGTCGCTGATGTTGCACATGAGAATGGCCTTCCGCTCATCATCGATAACACGGTCGCGAGCCCGTACCTCGTGCGCCCATTCGAGCATGGAGCCGATATTGTCTTGCATTCGGCAACGAAGTTCCTGGGCGGTCACGGCACGACCCTCGGTGGCGTGATCGTCGACGGCGGCACCTTCCCCTGGTCACAGCACGCAGATCGGTTCCCCGGTTTGAACACGCCGGACGATTCGTACAATGGCGTCGTGTACACGCAGGCTGTCGGAGACCAGCTCGCCTACATCATCAAGGCGCGCGTGCAGTTGCTCCGCGATTTCGGCTCGGCCATCGCTCCAAACAGCGCCTGGCTGCTGTTGCAGGGCATTGAAACGCTCTCCCTCCGCATTGAGCGCCACGTGCAGAATGCGCAGGCGGTTGCCGAATGGCTCGATAGCCACAGTGATGTGGCAACCGTGTGGTACTCAGGCCTCCCGTCGAGCCCCTGGTATGCCACTGCGAACAAGGTTGCGCCGAAGGGTGTGGGCGCGGTGCTCAGCTTTGAGCTCAAGGGTGGCGTCGACGCGGGCAAAGCATTTGTCAATGCGCTCGAGCTCTTCAGCCACGTAGCAAACATCGGCGATGTTCGCTCACTGGTGATTCATCCCGCCTCAACGACCCACTCACAGCTGACGCCCGAGCAGCAGCTCACCGCGGGTGTGACCCCCGGACTGGTGCGGTTGTCGGTCGGCCTTGAGCACATCGACGACATCACCGCAGACCTGGAGCGCGGCTTCGCTGCCGCCCGTGAGGTTGTCGCTCAAGCTCGCGCCAACGCGTAACACTTCTCACCCGTCGACCGTCAGGGGCCGCTTTTCTCGCCATTTCGGCGAAGGGCGGCCCCTGACGGTTGTTCCACTTCGTAACATTCAGACCTGCGTGACAGAACCCGGGCAGAATAGACAACTATGGATTGGCAGACACCGGAAGACTCGTTTCCGACGGATTTCATCACTGATGCTCAGCTGCGAGCGTTAATCGGTCGTCCCCCCATCAGCGGGGCCTGGCGAGATGGCGATCCAGTCGGCGGCCGCGAGTTTGTCCGAATCGGCACCGTCACCACAGAGGCGGGTGCCGAAATTCCGCATGTTCGCATCGCCTACGAGCGGTTTGGGGAGCTGAACGAGGCGAAAGACAACGCGATCCTCGTATTTCATGCGCTCACTGGTGACAGCCACCTGGTTGGCCCCGCGGGGCCTGGCCACCCAACCGATGGTTGGTGGGAAGAAATCGTTGGGCCGGGTAAACCGCTCGACACCGACCGATTCTGTATTATTGCGCCGAACGTTCTCGGTGGATGTCAGGGATCTACGGGCCCCGCGAGCCTCGACCCTGAAGGCCATGAGTGGGGCGGCAGGTTTCCGTTCCTCACCATTCGTGACCAGGTGCGTGCAACCGCTGCGTTCGTCGATTCGCTCGGCATCGACCGATTCCACACGGTCATCGGTGGCTCCATGGGCGGCATGCACGCCTTGGAATGGCAAATCATGTACCCCGAACGGTCACACCGTCTTGCCGTGATCGCCGCCCCGCCGGTCACGACCGCTGACCAAATTGGCCTCAACCTCGTGCAGTTAGAGGCCATTCGTTCTGACCCTGCATGGCGCGGCGGAAACTACTATGACGCGCCTGACGGAGTTGGCCCGCATCACGGTCTTGCGACGGCTCGACGACTCGCCCTGCTCAACTACCGCAGTAATACGGAGCTGGACGAGCGTTTTGGCAGGGCGTGGCAGTCGGCGGTGAGCCCGCTCGGCGGTGGCGGGAGATTCGCGGTGGAAAGCTACCTCGATTTTCACGGGAACAAGTTCACCCGACGTTTCGACGCGAATAGCTACCTCATTTTGGTGCAAGCAATGAATTCCCACGATGTTGGTCGCGGACGCGGCGGGGTTCGTGCGGCGCTGTCAACCATCACCGTGCCAACGCTGATCCTCGGCATTCCGAGCGACCGTCTCTTCACTCTCGACGGCCAGGATCACATTGCGCTCCACACCCCAGGCAGCCTCGACGGTGATCGTGCCACGCGCATCGACAGCCCGTTTGGTCATGATGCGTTTCTCATTGAACACCAGTTAGTGGGTCCGGAGCTCCGTCGCCTCCTCGAGACGACGCCGGCAGGCACATCATCGGGAGCGTGACGGCACCGGCGCGTTTCTGACTGGCATGACGACCGCGGAATCAACCGGCGAAGTGTCCATGCGCCGGGATCCGGCGATATGGGCACCCGTCGGAGAAGGCGCCGCTACGACCCGTCGTACCGCTGACGCTTCGTCGCATCGTTAATCTCACCGACGAGTTCTTCAATCACGTCTTCAAGGAACACCACTCCGTGCTCCTCGCCTGCCCGATCGATCACCCTGGCGAGGTGCACCCCGCGCTCCTGCATTCGCGCCAGCACATCCTCGAGATCGGTCTCACTCAGAATAGTGAGCATCTCCCTCACCCGCTTCTGAGGAATCGGTTCAGCGATGCGATGCTCACTGATGCGCAGCAGGTCCTTAATGTGCACATAGCCAATGAGGTCTCCCGAAGCGCCCCGTATCGGGTACCGCGAAAAGCCGTGCTTGGTCACCGCATGTTCGATATCAAGCGGCGTAGACCCTTCCGGCATCGTGATGAGACGGTCGGTTGGCACCAGGATGTCGTGAGCCTGCTTTTCAGTGAACTCAAACGCAGCCGTCAGCGCACCGCTGCGATCTTCGAGCAAACCCTCCCGCGTCGAATGGCTGACAATGCCTGCCACCTCTTCGAGTGTGTAGGTGCTGGTTGTTTCGTTCTTCGGTTCTACGCGGAACAGACGGAGCACGCCGTTCGCGATGGCGTTCATGCCGGCAATCACGTGCCGGAAGACCTTCGAAATCCACACGAGCGGCGGAGCGAGGAGGAGCACCGCCTGATCTGGAAGGGAGAACGCCGCGTTTTTCGGCATCATCTCACCAAAGACCACGTGAAGATAGGACACGATGACGAGGGTCAAGACGAAGGCAACCACCGTGACGACCTGCGTCGACATACCCGTGAACGCCAGCGGGCCCTCAAGAAGATGATGAATCGCAGGTTCAGACACGTTGAGGATCAGCAGAGAACACACGGTGATGCCGAGCTGACTCGTCGCCAGCATGAGAGTGGCGTGTTCCATCGCCCAGAGTGCCGTCTTCGCGCGCTTCGAACCGGCCTCTGCCAGCGGCTCAATCTGCGATCGACGCGCCGAAATCACCGCAAACTCAGCACCGACGAAAAACGCGTTCGCCATGAGCAGCAACACCAGCCAGACAATGCCCATCCAGTCGCTCATCCGCGATCACCCCGCCTTCCTGAGGCTCGAGTGTCAATGTCGGAGGGCGCGGGACGCAGCGGCTTCACCGGTTCGATCCCTGAGGATGTGCTCTCGCCGTCATCAGTCGCGACGGGAGGCCCAATGTAGCGTAAGCGTGCGATGCGGCGACCATCCATGCGTTCCACACGCAGCACCGCTCCGTCGAACATCGTCACCTCATCACCGAGCTCTGGAATGCGTCCAAGCTCGCGAAGCACAAAGCCTGCCGCGGTATCGTAATCTTCGCTATCGGCGATGGGAATCCCCGTTTGGTCGCGCAGCTCGTCAGGTCGTAAATCGGCGGGAAACGTCATTTCAGACGCGGTGCCGACAATTCCAGCGCGCGCGCGGTCGTGCTCATCTGCCACCTCGCCAACAATCTCTTCGACAAGATCCTCGAGCGTGACCAGCCCCGCGGTGCCACCGTATTCATCGACCACAAGAGCCATCTGGTAGCCCCGTGACCGGAGCTCTTCCAGCAGTTGGTCAAGATGCATGGTTTCAGGAACCCGCACCGGCTCTTCCAACAGCGCGGCAACGGGCACGTCTGCCCGCTTCGCACGAGGCACTGCCACCGCCTGCTTCACATGCACAATGCCGACCACGTCATCGCGGTCCTCGTCGATGACTGGGAACCGTGAGTAGCCGGTGGTTCCAGCCAACTCGATGAGTGCCTGCGCAGACTCAAGCCGGTGAATACTCTCGATCCTGGTCCGAGGCGTCATCACATCTGCCGCGGTGTGCTCAGAGAATCTGAGGGTGCGATCAAGCAGCGTTGCGGTGTCAGCTTCCAGCAGGCCGGCGCTCGCGGAATGTCGCACCAGCGAACTCAGCTCCTCTGCTGTCCGTGCGCCCGAGAGCTCCTCCTTTGGTTCAATACCAATGAGCCGAAGCATCCCGTTGGCGCTGCCGTTCAGCGCCAAGATCGCTGGCTTACACAGCGTCGTAAACGCCGTTTGGAGCGGCATCACCGCTTTCGCGGTTTGCAGCGGTCGAGCAAGCGCAAAGTTCTTCGGAACCAGCTCGCCGACGATCATCGACAGGAACGTCGCCAGCGCTACAGCGATCGGCGCGCTGATGATGCGGTGCAGGGATGCCGGGACGTTCAGTGCGGTCAAGAGGGGTTCGAGGAACACGCTAATTGCCGGCTCAAGCGTGAACCCCGCCAGTAGCGTCGTCAGCGTAATTCCGAGCTGCGCACTCGAGAGGTGAGTCGAGGTAATTCGCAGGCCGCGAATGACTCCGTCAAGGCCCCGCTCACCGCCATCGCGTCTTCTCTCGAGATCTTGACGATCAAGTGCGACGAGGGAAAACTCCGCAGCCACAAACACGCCCGTGCCAAAGGTGAGAATCACACCGATAGCGAGCAACCACCATTCGTTCACGAGCCACCCATTTCACATTGCCGCGCCATAGCGCGGCTGGTACTCGGGGGCTCCGACGGTCTTCGACTGGGTCCATCCATAATTGACGCAACTCTACCAGTGTGAACCGAAGGAATGGCAGAGTGTGCGGCGCAAGAATCGAATCGAGCACCTCGTAGCTCACCGACTGTGCGGGTGAACGAAAACAATTGAGTTTCGCTTGCCGCGTGCATGCACCAAGTGCATCCACAAAAGGCGTAGGCTAGAGGGCAGTGCGCGCAACGGCTGCGCAATGGTCACGGTAGACCGTGACCCGGTCACAATGAGAGGATTCGCCTTGACTGAGCGGATACACGCCTCCGGTAACGAAGGCTCCGCAGATGAGTTCGGTGCAAACGCGTGGCTCGTAGACGAAATGTACAAACAGTACCTCGTCGACAAGCACTCCGTCGATGAAGCGTGGTGGCCCACCCTCGAACGGTATGCCAAATCACAGGCCGTCGCGACTCCTCCTGACCAAACAGCGACCTCCGACGGGAAGGCGACGGCGCCAGCGGTGACGACCGACACGGGAACGCTCCCGAAAGCGACAACGATTCCGCCTACCTCATCAGTGCCTGAGACTGCGGCGTCGCCAGCGACGGCTCGCACCACCAACACCGCGCCACGCCAGGCGCCGATTCCTGCAGAGGCACCCCGCACCACGCCCATTCCAACGGCGACAGAGGCCGACGGCGAAGACCAGGTCACTCCCCTTCGCGGTATGGCGCGGACCCTCTCCAAGAACATGGATGAGAGCCTGACGGTCCCCACCGCGACCAGTGTGCGCACCGTGCCCGCGAAGTTGATGATTGACAATCGAATCGTCATTAATAACCACATGCGACGCAGTCGCGGCGGCAAGGTGTCATTCACCCACCTCATTGGGTGGGCTCTGATTCAGGCACTCAAGGAGTTCCCCAGTCAGAACGTCAGCTATGCCGAGGTAGACGGTAAGCCTTCTGTGGTGGTACCCGCGCACATCGGGCTCGGTATCGCGATTGATGTGCCGAAGGCCGATGGCACTCGCTCGCTCTTGGTTCCCTCAATCAAACGCGCAGAAACGCTCGACTTTAACGAGTACCTTGCGTCCTACGAAGATCTCGTGAAGCGAGCACGTGAGGGCAAGCTTGGCGCTGCTGATTTCCAAGGCACCACAATCTCGTTGACCAACCCTGGTGGCATTGGCACGGTGCACTCCGTCCCCCGCCTCATGAAGGGTCAGGGATCAATCATTGGAGTGGGTGCGCTGGAGTACCCGGCAGAATTCCAGGGTGCATCACCAGAGGTGCTCGCGAACCTGGGCATCTCAAAGACGATTACCCTCACAAGCACCTATGACCATCGTGTGATTCAAGGCGCGGGCAGCGGCGAGTTCCTGAAGAAGGTGCATGAGCGCCTGATCGGTGGACACGACTTCTACGAAGAAATCTTCGCCGCGCTCCGTATCCCCTATAAGCCGGTGCAGTGGGCGTCCGACATTCACGTCGACGTCTCAGGGCAGGTTGACAAGTCTGCTCGAGTGCAGGAGCTGATCAACGCGTACCGAGTGCGCGGGCACCTCATGGCCGATATTGATCCGCTCGAATATCAGCAGCGCACCCACCCAGACCTCGAGATCGAGAGTCACGGGCTCACCTTCTGGGACCTGGACCGCGAGTTCGTTACCGGCGGCATTGGCGGAAAACGCACAATGTTGCTGCGCGACATTCTCGGGGTGCTTCGAGACTCGTACTGCCGCAAGATCGGCATTGAGTACATGCATATCCAGGATCCCGCGCAGCGCCTGTGGATTCGCGAGAAGGTCGAGGTGGTGTACGAAAAGCCTGGGCGTGAAGCGCAGATGCGTATCCTCGAGAAGCTCAATGAAGCTGAGGCCTTCGAAACCTTCCTGCAGACCAAGTACGTGGGGCAAAAGCGTTTTAGTCTCGAGGGCGGCGAATCGGTGATTCCGCTGCTCGATGCCATGCTGATCGATGCCGCTGAAGACGGTGTCGACAGCGTTGATATCGGCATGGCTCACCGAGGCCGACTCAACGTGCTGTCAAATATCGCGGGGAAGACCTACGGTCAGATCTTCCGCGAGTTTGAGGGCACCGCTTCGGCTTCAGGGTCGGGCGACGTGAAGTACCACTTGGGCACCTCCGGCGTCTTTACCGCGCCGAACGGAACTAAGGTACCGATCCACCTTGCCGCGAACCCCTCACACCTGGAGACCGTGAATGGTGTGCTGGAGGGCATCGTACGAGCAAAGCAAGATTTGAAGCCCATCGGCTCGTTCACGACGTTGCCCATCCTGATTCACGGTGATGCCGCGATGGCAGGCCAGGGCGTGGTTTATGAAACACTGCAGATGTCGCAGCTGCGCGGGTACCGAACCGGTGGCACAATCCACATCATTATTAATAACCAGGTCGGGTTCACCACGCTCCCGCAAGATTCGCGAAGCGCCGTCTACTCATCAGACGTCGGTAAAGTGGTGCAGGCGCCGATCTTCCATGTGAACGGCGACGACCCTGAATCAGTCGTTCGGGTGGCACAGCTCGCTTACGAGTACCGTCAAAAGTTCCACCGCGATGTCATCATCGATCTCGTCTGCTACCGCCGTCGCGGTCACAATGAAGGCGATGATCCATCGATGACGCAGCCGCTGATGTACGACCTGATCGAGGCAAAGCGTTCGACGCGTCGCCTGTTCACTGAGGCACTCGTCGGTCGCGGTGACCTCACTGAGGAAGAATACGAGCGCACGAAGGCTGACTTCCAGAGTCGACTCGAGCAAGCCTTCCTAGAGACCCATGCCGCGCAGACCGGTTCGATCCCAGTGATCGATCAAAGCGGTCTCAGCGAACCGGCAACCGCCCCCATTCCGGTCGTATCCACGGTGCAAACGGCTGTTGATCGGTCGGTGATTGAGCGAATCGGCCAAGCACACGCCACCCCACCTGAGGGATTCACCGTGCACGCCAAACTGCAGCAACTGCTGAAGAAGCGTGTCGAAATGAGCCAGCAGGGTGGCATCGACTGGGGCTTCGGCGAGCTCATCGCACTCGGTTCCCTGCTCATGGAAGGCACCGCTGTCCGGTTTGCCGGTCAAGATGCACGCCGTGGCACGTTTGCCCAGCGTCATGCGGTGTTCCATGACCGGGCCAATGGGCAAGAGTGGTTGCCGCTGCTCAACCTGAGCGAAGATCAGGCCCGCTTCTGGATCTATGACTCGTTCCTCTCCGAATACGCCGCACTCGCCTACGAGTACGGCTATTCGCTGCAGCGCGAGGACGCTCTGGTGGTCTGGGAGGCGCAGTTCGGCGACTTTGTGAATGGCGCCCAGAGCGTCGTCGATGAATACATCGCCGCTGCCGAGCAGAAGTGGGGACAGCAGTCTTCCGTCGTCATGTTGCTCCCCCACGGCTACGAGGGCCAGGGTCCAGACCACTCGTCTGCCCGGATCGAGCGATTCCTGCAACTGTGTGCCGAGGACAATATGATTGTCACTCGCCCCTCAACGCCGGCAAACTACTTCCACCTGCTGCGGCGCCAAGCGTACCAGCGCCCCCGGAAGCCACTCATTGTGTTCTCACCAAAGTCGATGCTGCGCCTGCGCGGAGCCACCTCGGCAATTGAGGACTTCACCTCGGGCACGTTCCAAACGGTAATTGACGACGATCGAGCACAGCGTGACCAGGTCACCCGGGTCATTCTCACCTCAGGGAAGGTCTTCTACGATCTGCGAGCAGCGCTCGAGAAGAACCCTGATCCTCGAGTGGCACTGGTTCGCATCGAGCAGTACTACCCCATTCCGCAGACCGAACTGCGAACGGTGCTCGAGGGGTACCCAGGTGCCGAACTCGTCTGGGTGCAGGATGAACCAGAGAATCAGGGTGCGTGGCCATTCATTTCCCTCGAGCTTGCAGAGAAAGTCACCTCAGGCTCGATACGCGCGGTGACCAGAAAATCCTCGGCCGCCCCATCGACCGGGTCGGCCAAGGTCCACGCCATCGAGCAGGAAGAGTTGCTGCGACAAGCACTGGCCTTTGACGCATCGTAGGCCACCATGCGCGCTCGACTGTTAACCAATGCCGCCGATCAGCAGCTCGGGGATGACGTTCCCGGGCAGCAGGTCGGCGGCATTGTCGAGCGAATTTCCTCAGCGATCACTCTGGGGATGCTTGCGGTGGGCGAACGCCTCCCCGCAGAAGTCGAACTCGCCAGCCAATTCGGCGTCGCTGTCGCAACCCTTCGAAAGGCACTCGCGAGTCTCCGAGCGCAAGGCATCGTAGAAACACGGCGAGGCCGCAACGGCGGGACCTTCGTGGTTAAGGCTCCCTTTCCTTCGCCGAGTGGCCTCCGCACCGCGCTCGCTCACAGTAGCGTCACGGCACTCCGAGATTTCGCTGACGAGCACGCCGCCATCTCAGGGAGCGCAGCGCGACTGGCAGCCGAACGGACCCCTTCCTCTCTGCGAACCCGCCTCGCAGAGCTCGCATTCCGCGCGAGAGAAACACAGGGATCGGCTGCACGCTCGCTCGCAGACAGTCGATTTCATATTGAGGTTGCCGTGCTGAGCCAATCGCAACGTCTTCTCACCGCGGAACAACAGCTCCAGTCTGAAATCGCACCGCTGCTGTGGAACGACGAGTGGACTGCTGCTACTCCCCACGATGCCTTCGATGACCACCTCGCGATCGTCATGGCAATTGAACAGGGGCATGGCGACGAAGCACGGCAGCGAGCAGAAGCGCATGTGCTGAAGAACGTTCGCCGAATTATTGCCGCAAAACTCCTGCTCGATGAATCACTCGAAGGAATCGAGCAGGTCGGCCGGGCCGCCAATGGATGGAGTCAGCAATGACGATAACGCGAGGAACCGTGGCTGTCGACGAAACCGTCCATACGCTCGCGTCCTGGTTTGAGGATCGATTCGAGCAACTTCGTGCACTCGGTGACGAGCTCTGCGAGCCGCTGAGTCTCAATAGTCAGGGCATACTCTCGCTCAGCAGCACCGCACGTCGAGTGATGAAAGACCATGCGGCGCGGTATCTCCAGGAGCACCCGGTCATTGACGGGTGTGGACTTATCTTCGCGCATTCCGCGTTAGGCACCGACGCGGGGCAACTTGAGTGGTGGGTTCGTGAGGACGAGACCAGATTTGCCCGGTACTCCTTCGGCGTCGTGCCAGGTGGAGATCGATACTACGACTATGAGCAGCATGAATGGTTCATTCGCGCGTCGGTCGAGGGCCGAAGCGCCGCAGTCGGACCCTATATCGACTATCTCGGTGTGGAAATGTACATCGTTACCCTGACCATTCCAGCGGTCGTTGCTGGCCAGCGAGTTGGGGCGGTCGGTAACGACATTCAACTGGATGACCTGGAGCGCGCACTCTTACCCACGCTCCTCGCATGCGACTCAGAAGCCGCTCTCGTGAGTCGACATGGCAGCGTTCTCGTGAGCAACACCGCTCAGTTCCTCCCGGGCGAGGCGCTTCACGAGCCGGTATCAGGCTTCCATTTCGTTCCCTTGCCACACGTGACTGACGGTATCCGAGTGATGGTCGCCGACACCCCTGGCGGCGGCGACCATCCTCTGCAGCACTAGGCACCCACTGGGTATCAGCGTCGGGACGAGGCTGCTTCGAGCTGACTGTGCTCTTTCACGAGGGAAGCGAAACGGTCACCAAGCACCTGCCAGGTGCTCCGCAACGTCGGCTCGGCCGACTCTACGTCTTGAATGACCTGCTGGGGGTCAAGTCCGAGTTCGTGCAGTTCTTTTTCTGACTCTGCAGCCCAGTCACGGGCCGCCTGGCCGAGTGCTTCCGGATGAAACTGCACACCCCACGCACGCTCACCCAGGCGATACGCTTGGTTGCGACACGCCGGACTCGTTGCCAATACCTGTGCGTCCTCGGGAAGGGTTTCCGCTTCCAACCAGTGCCACTGGACCACCGGAAGTGAGGACTCGAGACCACCCAACAGCGGGTCAGTCGAGGCCGCTTCGGTCAAAGTGACCGATTGCAAGCCCACTTCTGGACCTTTCGGGTTGGTTCGCACGTGCCCGCCGGTGGCCGTCGCGAGGAGCTGTGCACCAAGGCAGATACCGAGGGTCGGGAGTTCCTGAGCCACTGCCTCACTCAGGAGCAGCCTGGTCGCGGGAAGCCACGGAGCGACCTCGTCATCTGTGGGTCCCATTGACCCTCCCAACACCACGAGCCCGTCAACATTCTCGAGCGTGTCGGGAACCGATTTCCCGGTATCGGGGCCGACAATCTCCAGCTCGATCCCGTGGTCGCGGAGTCGATCACCGAGATGGCCGATTCCTGCGTCCTGCTGATGTTCAACAACGAGCACACGTGTACGTGTCACTACCGATCATGTTCCTTTGTTCGTTCGCGATAGCTTCGCGCCTGATCAATCAACCATTGGAAGAGTGCGTGCTGGCGCGGATCCTCCGCCGCCGTGTCCTCCGGATGCCACTGTATTGCGATCAATGGAGTTTGGCCATCCGAGAGTTCAAGGCCTTCCACTGTTCCATCTTCTGCCACGGCTGACACCTTCAGTCCCGCACCGAGTTGATCGACAGCCTGATGGTGGTACGAGGAGACCCTGATCTCGGTAGCGTCAAGTACGGATGCCAACGCAGACTCTGGGGTGACGTGCACCTCGTGCACACTGTTTCGATGGATGCTGTCGCTCGGCACATCCTGGATGAGGGTACCTCCCAGTTCCACGTTCAGGAGTTGGAAACCTCGGCAGATCGCGAGGACGGGGAGACCCAGTTCACGCGCGGCTGCCATCATGTCGGCTTCAAACTGATCCTGCGCAGCAAAGTCTGCAGTCTGGGAGGTCGCGTGACGTTCCTGCCCGTACCTGGCGGGGTTGACATCGGCCCCGCCAGGTACGAGCAACGCGTCAAAACCGCGCAAGCGGTCGATGGGCGACTCATTTGACTCCGCGAAGAGTGTCAGAGGTTCGCCCCCCGCACGAATCACCGACCGCAACACTGCCGACGCAACCGCGTTCCCGTCAAATCTCAATCCGTGGATCTGGTTCGACCACATCCCCGTGACGGCAACGCGAGGCGCACCCATGTGCTTACTCATTGCTCAGCGGGAACGGAAGCAGCGGCATCCACTTTTTCCAGACCTGCTCAAGCGAACCGTCGGCAATAACCTCGGCCAATGCCTGATCGATTTCAGCACGCAGTTCCTCATTACCTGGTGCAACGCCGATCCCCCACCGATTGCGAGTCTCCACAGTGAATGCGAGTGAGAAGTCAGCGTCCTCTTCGGCAAGTGGCACCATCACCACGTCATCGTCAACGAAACCGTCGATCGCTCCGGAGCGGGTTGCTTCAATCATTTCCCCAAAGACGTCGTCGTTCGCACCGAAGTGCACGAGCTCCACACCGGGGAACGTCTCTGCCAGCTTCATGTTCGTCGAACCGGTGATCGCGCCGATCTTGTAGCCAGCGAGATCATCGGCTGTCGTGGCGGGATCACCCGCACGAACAATCACCGATTCATTAAAGATGGCATAAGGGCGAGTGAAATCGACAAGAGCGGACCGTTCAGGCGTGATGCCCTGCCCGCACCACACTGCGTCTGCGTCGCCGCGACGCACCGTTGGAATCATGTCGTCCCACGGCACCATCACCCACTCGATGTCTGCGCCGAGTCTTGAGAACACCAGTCGGGCGGCTTCAGGTTCATACCCCTCTCGCTGCACCCCGTCTGGGCTCTTGTCAAACAAGGGCAAGGCCGCGGAATCAATGCAGGCCAAACGTACGATACGACTCACGGAATTGCCTCCCAGTACTGATCGAACTCCCACTGCGTGATTTGACCACAGTATCGAGCCCACTCGTCTCTCTTCAGCTGCAGCAGAATGCGTGTCAGCTCCTCGGGCATTGCACCCATCAGGTATTCATCGGCCTCAAACGAATCGATCGCCATGCCGAGGGTATTGGGCACGACCACGTCGCGGATCGTGTCGCTCGGCTCACCGGGATCACCCGGATCCAACTGGGCTTCAAGCCCATGCTCAATTGCGGCGAGCAAGTACAGGTGTGACAGGTACGGGTTGACGCTCGCATCGGGAAGGCGGTATTCCATGCGGCCATTCGCTGAGATGCGGATTGCCACGCCGCGAGTGTCAAGACCCCAGTCTGCGCCAGACGGGGCGAACTGTCCTGCGTCCCAGTATCGCTTGTATGAGTTCACGGTTGAACCCATCACCATCATCGATCCCGGCGTGTGCAGCAGCATCCCCGCCATGGCGTGACGCGCGGTTTGCGTCGCGTGAAGCTCGACTCGGCCATCCATGATGACGTTCTCGTCACCTCGCCACAGGCTCAAATTGTGGTGGCAGCCGTTGCCCATCTTGCCGTTGTATGGCTTCGCCATAAAGCTCGCTTCGACGCCCAGCTCGCGAGCGACCTGCTTGCAGATCTGACGATAAATCGTCATACGCTGCGCTGTGCGATCAGCGTAATCGTATTCCCAATTGAGCTCGATCTGGCCGTCGTCTTCGTAGTCGCCCTGAATCATGTTGAAATCAAGCGCCTTCGCGTACGTAATGACCTTCTTAAAGATTGGCCGCATACGTTCAAGATTTTCCACCTGATACGCAGGACTCTGATCATCCTTGGTGATGACCTCTAGCCC
>CAZJOZ010000013.1:0-33392 GCA_964547775.1 uncultured Leucobacter sp. | reverse complement strand
CAGTACGTGCTGCGTTCGCTCGTCTGAGTGCGGTTCATACGATGCCCCCTCACCGACGGTGAGGGGGCATCGTGCGTTGTGAAGGCTCGTGATGGCGCAGATCAGTAGACTGGCGGAATGTTAGAACGAATCGAAGGCCCTCGAGACCTCGACGGCTGCACGGTCGACGAGCTTGAAGAGCTTGCCGCAGAGATTCGCGAGTACCTCATTGCGGAAGTGTCGCAAACCGGCGGACACCTCGGGCCGAACCTCGGGGTCGTTGAACTCACGATCGCTCTGCACCGCGTCTTCGAGTCGCCGCACGATCCAATCGTGTTTGACACCGGCCACCAAAGCTACGTGCATAAACTGCTGACCGGTAGAAAAGATTTCAGTCAGCTTCGCCAGCAAGGGGGGCTCGCCGGGTATCCGCAACGCTCGGAGTCCCCGCATGACATCGTTGAGAGCTCTCACGCCTCAAGTTCGCTGAGCTGGGCCGACGGTATTTCTCGGGCATTCGCACGAACGGGGCAGGCGGACCGGCACGTGGTGGCGGTTGTAGGCGACGGGGCGCTGACAGGAGGAATGACCTGGGAAGCGCTCAACAATATCACCGACGACAACACGAGAAATCTGGTGATCGTCGTGAATGACAATGGCCGATCTTATGCCCCAACGATCGGGGGAATCGCACGGTTCCTGAACTCAGTTCGAACAACTTCTGGCTATCGCGACCTGCAGGAGGGAAGCGAGAAGCTCTTTTCGGCCTTCGGTACTCCCGGGAGAACGGTATACCGTGCTGCCCGAGGCGCGATGCGAGGAATAGCGAGCCGTGCAAGCGGCAACCAAGATCTCTACTCAAACCTCGATATCAAGTATGTCGGTCCCATCGACGGGCATGATCTCGAAGCCGTAGAACGGGCACTACGACAGGCAAAATCGTATGGTCGACCGACCCTGGTGCATGTCATCACGGAGAAGGGAAGAGGGTACGCTCCAGCAGAGAACGACGTGGCAGATCAGTTCCACGCGATAGGCCAGATCGATCCTGGCACCGGTGCTTCGCGCGGCGGCGTGGAAACCCTGAGCTTTACCGCAGTGTTTCGTGACAAGATCGTCGAGCTTGCCGAACAGCGCCCCAACATCGTCGGCATCACCGCGGCAATGCTCGCGCCAACCGGGCTTGACCTGTTTGCCGCGCGTATGCCCGAGCGAGTGTATGACGTGGGCATTGCCGAGCAACACGCGGTGACTACCGCGGCTGGCATGGCCTACGGTGGCCTCCATCCGGTGGTAGCCGTGTACGCCACCTTCTTGAACCGTGCCTACGACCAGGTGCTCATGGATGTGGCACTCCACCGCGCGGGCGTCACGCTGGTGCTCGACCGGGCGGGCATTACGGGCCCCGACGGAGCGAGCCACAACGGCGTGTGGGACCTCGCGGCCCTACAGCTGGTTCCCGGCATCAAGATTGCCGCACCCAGAGACGCCGACACGCTGTGTGAAGCACTCGAAGAAGCCGTAGCGATCGATGATGCGCCAACCGTGATTCGCTACCCGAAGGGACCAGCAGGCACCCCAATCACCTCACTTCGGAGAACCAGCGACGGTGTCGACGTGCTGGCGGAGAGTGCTGTGCTCGAGCCGAAATCACCCTCTCCTGCGATGAGGGATGTCCTCTTGGTCGCGGTCGGCTCGCTCGCTCGGGTCGCGCTCGAGGCCGCGGCTGAACTCGACTCACATGGCGTGACCTCAACGGTCATTGATCCTCGCTGGGTCATTCCCGTTCCGGACTCGCTGGTTGAATTGGCTGCGCATCATCGATGGGTTGTGTGCCTCGAGGACGGTATCCGGGTGGGGGGAGTCGGCACGCGTATTCGTCAGGCGTTGCGCGACACTCACCTCACCGTTGGGGTCACTGAACTCGGGGTGACCGAAGGATTTCTACCGCATGCGAGCCGCGCTGAGCTGCTTGACAGGTCAGGTCTCACCGCAGCGAAAACGGTCGAAGCGTCGCTCGCTGCGTTGCAGATGCAGCTCCCGCACGACGCATAAGGGGCCGACTCCAATGCGTAAGCACTGAAACCGGCCCCGAATGATGCTGGGTCGTTAGTGAGCAGGGCCCGCGATGGCCGGGTCATGGAACTTCGCGCCAAATGCTCGTTCGCTTGCACCGACCCGATCGAGGTACGGTGTTGCGCCGCCGCACTGGAACGGCCAGCCAGCACCCAGAATCATGCACAGGTCGACATCTTCGGCTGCCGAGACGACACCCTCATCGAGCATGAGCTTGATTTCTGCGGCAAGTCCCTCTTCGACCCGACTGAGGATCTCTTCTGGGGCTACCGGAGCGCTACCCAGGGTGAGCGCCTTCTTGGCTTCCTTGGAAAGGTCTTCGACCTTACCCTGCTTGCTCTTGACGAGCGGGCTGTCAATCTCGGCGGCCCTGTGCAGGTTCTCTGACGCATAGAAGCGGTCTGGGAATGCACCCACCATGGTGTCTTGTACGTGGGCGGCGACCTTCCAGCCAACCAAGTCGATGAGCTCGAAGGGGCCCATCGGAAGGCCAATCGGGGCGTATGCTTGCTCCACCACAGCGACCGGTGTTCCCGCGTCGAGAGCGCGGGCCGCTTCGCCGAAGACCTTCGCCAACAAGCGATTCACGACGAAACCAGGGCGATCAGCGGTAATGACCGCGGTCTTGCCAAGCTTCCGTGCGACATCCATCGCGGTGGCGAGCGTTGCGTCACTGGTAGTAGGAACCTTCACCACCTCAATCAGCGGCATCACCGCGACCGGGTTGAAGAAGTGGAAGCCGACGAGTCGCTCTGGGTGAGCGAGGTTGGCGCCAATTGCCTCAACCGAGAGCGACGACGTGTTCGTCGCGATCACGGCAGTCTCACTGATGATCGGTTCAATCTCGGCAAAGACCTGCTGCTTCACACCGAGCTCTTCGAATACGGCTTCGATCACCCAATCGCAGTCTGCGTAGAGGCTCTTGTCCGTGGTGCCAGTGACGAGGGCTTTCACCTGGTTCGCATCGTCGTGCGACAGGCGACCCTTTTCCCGCATGGCATCGATCTCACCATGAATGTAGCTGAGTCCCTTGTCAACCCGTG
Organism: uncultured Leucobacter sp.; assembly: GCA_964547775.1. Taxonomy (GTDB): domain Bacteria; phylum Actinomycetota; class Actinomycetes; order Actinomycetales; family Microbacteriaceae; genus Leucobacter. The sequence goes on along the minus strand of CAZJOZ010000013.1, from coordinate 30,294 downwards.
CCTGATCAATGTCGGTGATCAGAACCGGTACGCGGAGCTTGCGGGCAAACAGCAGCGCAAATTGGCTCGCCATGAGGCCTGCACCGATAATGCCGACCTTCTGTACCTTCTGCGCGAGACTCTTATCCGGAGCCCCAGCCGGGCGTTTCGCCCGTTTCTGCACGAGGTCGAATGCGTAAATCGATGCGTGAAACTGGTCACCGGAGATGAGTTCAGTCAGTGTCTCATCTTCTCGTTCGAAGCCGCGAGCAAGATCACCGTCTTTTGCGGCGCTCATCAGCTCGAGAGCGGCGTACGGAGCCTTTGCGGCGGTGCCGATCTTCGACTTGAGCATGTCGCGGGCAACCTTAATCACTACCGGCCACTTTGTCATGCGCTCGATTTTGCCTGGAGCGTTGGGGCGCTTCACCGTGAGATCGCCAGTCAAGACCTGATCGGCCCAACGAATTGAGTGCTCAAGGAATGCAGCCGAACCAAACATCTCATCGAAGAGTCCAAGCTTGTGTGCTTGAGCCGGTTTCAGCATCCGATTGTTCTTCAGCGGGTTGGTGATAATGACATCAATTGCCTTTTCGATGCCAATGAGGTTCGGCACGAGGGTCGCCCCACCCCAGCCAGGAACAATACCCAGGAACACCTCAGGGAAGGCGAGCGCAGCTGCGTTCTCATCGACCGTGCGATACGTACAGTGCAGGGCAATCTCCATGGCTCCACCGAGGGCAAGACCATTCACGAATGCGAAGCTTGGCACCCCGAGCGAACTGAATTTCCCCAGCACAAAGTGGCCGAACTGAGCCATCAGTCGGGCATTCTCACGATTGCCAAGTTGCGAAACTTTTGAGAGGTCTGCTCCGGCAGCGAAAATGAACGGCTTTCCGGTCACACCCACCGCGCGGATTTCCCCCGCGGCTGCACGAGCGGTGAGCGCATCGAGCGTGTCGTTGAGTTCACTGAGTGTGCGTGGGCCAAGGGTGTTCGGCCGGGTGTGATCCTCGCCATTATCAAGGGTGATAAGTGCCATCACTCCACCGGAGGCAAGCGGAACGTCGCGAACGTAAGAGTGCGTAACGACCTCACCCTCCGCCGCTGCAACGAGTCCCGAGAAGTCAATCTTGGTGTAGTCAGTCATGTGCGTTACTTCCCCTTCTTGCCGTCGAAGTGCGGGTTCTCCCAGATCATGGTGCCGCCCTGGCCAAGACCAACACACATTGCGGTGATGCCGTATCGGACGTCTGGTCGCTGTGCAAATTGACGGGCGAGCTGCACCATGAGACGCACGCCCGACGCTGCGAGGGGGTGGCCAAGAGCGATCGCCCCGCCCCACGGGTTGACTCGAGGATCATCATCGTCAATGCCAAAGGCATCGAGGAACGAGAGAACCTGAACCGCAAACGCCTCATTCAGTTCGAAGAGGCCAATGTCATCAATGGTGAGACCTGCGCGCTTGAGCGCCTTCTCCGTTGACGGCACAGGGCCAAGTCCCATGACCTCAGGCTCGACGCCTGCAAAGGCGAAGCCAACCAGGCGCATCTTTGCCTGCATGCCCAGTTCGCGGGCGGTGTCGCCCCCGGTGAGCAACGCCATGGTTGCGCCGTCGGTGAGCGGTGAAGCGGTTCCAGCGGTCACGCGGCCGTGAGGGCGGAAAGGAGTCTTGAGGCCAGCGAGGCCCTCCATCGTGGTTTCCGGGCGACGCCCCTCGTCCTCAGTGGCGAGACCCCAACCCTCCGCGGAGCGAACCGCTACGGGAATGAGATCGGGTTGAATGTCACCCCGGTCGTACGCAGCCTGTACTTTTTGCTGACTCAGCATGCCGAAGCGATCCGCCCGCTCCTTGGTCAGTTCAGGAAAACGGTCGTGCAGGCGCTCCGCAGTCATACCCATGTTGAGCGCGTCTGGGCTCACCATCTTCTCGGCGACGAACCGAGGGTTCGGGTCAGCCCCAATACCGATCGGGTGCCGGCCCATGTGTTCCACACCGCCAGCAATGGCGATGTCGTACTGGTGTGAACCGATCGCGCCACTCATCATGGCCGTGACGGTCATGGCACCCGCGCACATACGGTCGAGCGCGTAGCCAGGAACGGTCATTGGCAGGCCCGCGAGAATGGCAACCGAGCGGCCGAGGGTGAGACCCTGATCTCCCTGCTGAGTGGTGGCGGCAATACCCACGTCGTCAACCCGATCGAGTGGAAGTTGGGGATTCCGCTCGAGCAGACCCTGCAGCGCACGCACTGCCAGGTCATCTGCGCGGGTACCCCAGTACATGCCCTTTTCGCCGGCGCGTCCGAACGGGGTACGTACCCCGTCAACGAAGACGACTTCTCTCATTACGGCCACCTTGCCTTTCGAGTGGTGAGTGGTATTTATGTCCATCCTAGAAACAAAGACTGAAGTGCTCGGAATAGCGGGTGGATCAGCATGCAGACTGTCCCGGCACACTCGGATAGATTTATTGGTTTTCTACAAATAGCGAAGTCAGTATCGGTGCGGTTGCGACAGTTTGCCAGGGCCGTGCGCCGAGTGCTCTCATGCGTTCCGCATATACCTGCGGGTCCGCGGTCGATGGGGGATCCCACGCAATCCGACGCAGAATCTCTGGGGAAAGCAAGTTCTCCACCGGCATATGTTGGCGTTCTGCTTCAGCTGAAAGTGCCTCTCGTGCAGCCTGAAGTCGTGCGGCGGCATCTGGAAACTTCTGCGGCCAACTGCGGTGGTGGGGAATGGCATGAGGATCACGCGCAAGCGGTTTTGGTGTTTCTGCCGTCTTGCCGCGGAGGATGGCTTTCCACCAGCGATCAAGTTCTGACCTGCTGGCTCGACCTCGGAACTCTTTGTTGGAAGCAAGTTCACGTGCAGATCGGGGATTCATCGCTGCGGCAACGATCAGAGACGAGTCAGGAAGCAGTCTTCCCGGAGCCACGTCTCGTTCTCTTGCGAGAGTATCTCTCGCAATCCAGAGCTCGCGCGCGAGAGCGAGCTGACGAGGGGAGCGGAGTCGGTTCCCGCCAGCGAGCTTGCGCCAAGGCTCGGCAGGTGGAATCTTCGGTTCCCGTTCAAGGACCGCATTGAATTCCTGGTACGCGATGTCTAACTTGTTCTGTTCAATGAGCTGCTGCTCAACCATGTCTCGCAGATCTGGCAACAGCACCACATCAAGCGCCGCGTATTCAAGCCAGTCAGCGGGGAGCGGGCGGGTCGACCAGTTCGCAGCTGAATGGGCTTTTGTGAGGCGAATGCCAAGCAACTCCTCAACAAGAGATCCAAGTCCCACACGTTCGAAGCCGAGCAAACGCGCTGCAAGTTCAGTATCGAAAATGTTCAGTGGATCGAGACCGATCTCTCTTAAGCAGGCGAGATCCTGGCTTGCCGCGTGCAGTACCCATTGCTCATCTCTGAGCGCATCGTACAAGGGAGTGAAATCATCGAGCGTGGTGGGATCAAAAAGATAGGTGCCAGAGCCTTTGCGATGCACCTGCACGAGGTACGCTTCGGAGCCGTAGGTAAAGCCTGACGCTCGCTCAGCATCGACGCCCGCGGGACCCGAGCCTTCAGCAAGTGAGTCAGAGGCACGCGCGAGCTGATCCTGTGTGGTGACGAGGGTCCAGTTGGTATTCAGTTCACCCTGCTCTACCACCGTTTATGCACCCTGCCCCCCGCGCTTCACTCGGTGAGAACCGAGCGAAGCAATTCCTTCGTAGTGTGGCAAACCCGCGAGCAGACATAAGAGTTCGCTCCAGGCCTCCGCATGTGCCCCAAAATTTTCACCCAGCGGCGTCCATGAGGCCCGTATTTCAATCTGCGCAGCATCCCCCTGCTCAGCCAAGCTTCCAAACCCTGTCGAGAGCGTCTTCGTCGCGGTGCCAGACGCGTACGTGTATTCTGCGCCGCGAGTCTCGAGCGCATCGGTCAACCATGACCAAGCAACGTCTGAGATAAAGGGATCAATACCGATTTCCATCTCAAGAGGCGCCTGCGCAAAGCACACGATGCGGAACGCCGAACCCCACTCTTCGGTTGACGCAGGATCATGCATCAATACGAGACGGCCCGCTCCGTAGGGGGAGTCCGCGGCTTCGCTTGGATGGGATTGCCCGTGCACGACCCCCGCTGCAAACGCGATAGACCGAGGCGCGATGCGCTCCGGTGCCGCTATCTCACGCACATGCAACTCTTTTCGGAAGCTCGCTGAGCGCAGTGCTTCAGCTGCAGCGTTAAACACTGCATCTTCGCCAATCGCCGCAATACTCACAGGGCTGACACTACGGTTTGGCCGATGCGAAAAGACGGTGCCACGCCGGGATCTGGCTATTCAATTTGTTCCAACGGTAGGGTGAGCTCCAACGAAACTTGGGTGGAAAGCGAAGGGTGATGCGAAAGAACCTCCTGCTCAGTGGCATTGCCTTCACCGCGGCTACGGGCGGAGTGGCAGCGGTGTTCGCGCGGAAGGTGCTCACTCCTGCGCCGTTGCCTGACCACGGGGTTCAGATCGTGGCGATCGAATCAGATGAGCTGACAGGCGCACAACGCGTGTGGTTGACCGGACCAGACACCGAGCTTGAAGGCTCCTACTCGTTCATCTTCGACGTAGAATCTCGAATGACCCAGCATCACGCTGGACACGCGAGGCTTGGACCGGTGATCGAGCATCGCACCATCGGTTCTCAGCGACAGATTGCCCGCGACGTGATCAGTGTCGAACGTGGCGCGATCCGTGTCGGCGCGCGAGGCCGCATCACTGGCTGGTGGTATACCGATCCAAGAGAGCTTGGATACCCATTTCGTAAGGTGTCACTGCCGCTGCCCGGCGGCGTCGGCTGGGGGTGGCGAATCGAACCGGCGACTCGCCGCTCGTCCCAGGAGACTTCGAAATCCCGACCGTGGGCGATTCACGTGCATGGCCGTGGCGCGCTCCCCGAAGAAACGCTCCGCGGTGTTGCGCCGTTTTCTGAAGCCGGCTACACGAGCCTCGTTATGGCATACCGAAATGATCCGGGAGCTCCACGAGGGCTCCGTGGGAGGTACGGGCTCGGTCTCGCGGAATGGCGCGATGTCGAGGCTGCCATCGGCTGGGCCCGCGCACAAGGCGCCACTCACGTGGTGCTTGTCGGATGGTCAATGGGTGGAACAACTGCGGTACTCGCCGCAGGACGGAGTGCACACTCCGACCTTATTTCGGGACTCGTGCTCGACTCACCAGCGCTTGATTGGGTTGGCTTGCTGCGGGCGCAAGCGAAGCTCACGAGACTTCCCGCATGGATGGGTGATGTTGCCCGGTGGATGCTACAACTGGGCGTGATTCGCGGGGCTATCGAGGGAACCCGCGGCACGCCCCTTTCTGAGCTCACTCCTGAAGTCTTAGCCCATTCCACCACAGTGCCCACCCTCATTCATGTCAGTGCCGGCGACACCTTTGTTCCCTGGCAGGGGGCGTTGGCGTTTGCAAAAGCACGGCAACGATCGGTGCGACTCCACCCATCACGGGGGGAGCACGTCAAACTCTGGAATGCCGATCCGGCGGGATGGCATCACGAGACTGCACGTTTTCTGGAGGATCTCGCACTGACCGAGAGCGTCTAGACTGACATTCGATGTCACACTCTGAGCAGTCTCATACCGCACGCCTCATCGATCGTAAGCCAGAAGTCTCTGGTGCTGAACTCGTTGCCACCCTGGTACCGCCAAGGCAGTTCGATACAGCGAGTTTCGAATCGTATCGTCCAGATGAGCGGTACCCGTCGCAAGCGCAGGCGCGCGACACGCTTCGAGCGTTCGCAGAACCTCCGGCGCCTATTGCGCGTGGCGGTGGATTTCTCGGATTTGGTCGAAAGAAGCACGCGACCGCACCCACTCCCACAGTCACTCGTCCTGGCGTGTATCTTGACGGAGGCTTCGGCGTAGGAAAGACTCACTTGCTTGCTGCCACCTGGCATGCAACTGCCGGCAGAAAATATTTCGGCACCTTTATCGAATACACGGCGCTCGTCGGCGCCCTCGGTTACGCCGGAGCGCTGAGCGTGTTGAAAGGCGCACGCCTCATTTGTATCGATGAGTTCGAGTTGGATGATCCCGGCGACACCATGCTGATGACCCGGCTCATCGGTGATCTCGTCGCACACGGATCACGCATCGTTGCGACATCGAATACCCCACCGAATGCGTTGGGTGAAGGTCGTTTTGCTGCCGTTGATTTTATGCGAGAAATTCAAGCCATGGCAGATCGCTTCGAGACTATTCGGATTGATGGCGTCGATTATCGCCAGCGTGATCTCGATGGAGACGCAATCTCGTTGAGCGAGGAAGCGTACCAATTTGCGGTTGCTGATGTGGTCGCCTCGGGTGAACGCATGACCAACGATGACTTCACAGCGTTGATTGCACACCTCGCGACGGTGCATCCATCGAGCTATTTTCGCTTGCTTGATGGCGTGGATGTGCTCGGGCTCACCCAGGTGCATGAGTTGACTGATCAGTCCGCCGCGCTCCGGTTCGTTGCTTTTATCGACCGCGTCTACGACGCGCAGATCCCGATACGGGCAACGGGGCTTTCGCTCACCTCCATTTTTGGCGGCGGCATGCTCGACGGCGGGTATCGCAAGAAATATCTTCGCTGCATGTCGCGGCTCAACGCACTGACTCAGGCGGAACTCGCGTTGTGAATGGAGGGGGCCATGCTCCGAAGCGTGAAACGCGTGCTGAGAAAACTTCTCAAGACCGCAGAACCCCGATCGCGCGCACGGTCTACCCGGCCGGTGTCAACGAAGCCGGCTCACGCTGGGCGGTCTGTCCCAGCTGCGCCTCTGGAGCAGTTCGACCAGCACAGCCCGGGCCAGGCGGGTGAAGGAGCGACACGCGACCTTACCGCAGCAGAGATCCGCACGCTTCGGCCCGAATATCGTCCTGAGCGCGATGGAGAACCGGACCCAGGTGAAGTGGTGTGGACCTGGGTTCCCTTCATCGAATATGACGGGAGAGGCAAGGACCGGCCGGTGCTCATCATCGCCAGAATCACGGAGGACACGTGGGCGGGGTGCTACCTGAGCACCAAACACCATCACGGCTTTGTACCGCTGGGGAGCGGACCCTGGGACTCTCAGGGCCGCGAGAGCTTTCTTTCACCGGAACGGGTGCTCTGTATCAGTCGCCACGGCATGCGGAGAGAATCAGCAGGAATTGATCGCGCAGGCTTTGATCGCGCGGTTGCTGCGATCTTCTCCTACCACCAAGGGTGACCCTGTCAGCGTGGTCCTCGCACTCCTGCGGGTAGACGAGAACGGGAGCAGGATCATTGATCCTGCTCCCGTTTCATTCGCGTGCGCGGAGGGGGACTTGAACCCCCACGCCCTAATACGGGCACTAGCACCTCAAGCTAGCGCGTCTGCCATTCCGCCACCCGCGCGAATGTTTCTCCGGTTCATTCCGGCGAACAGAGAATAACCTAGCATGGATCGGCCCGTCGCACGAATCGACACCACTCTTGACTGGAGCGAATTGCAAGAACGAAGCGCAGTGCGTCACCGATCGGTACTGTGGAATCATGAAAGCTCACTTGCACCAGGCGTCGAATCTCTCAGAAACGGCGCGGATCGCCCGTGACCTGATTCGTTTTGATACTTCAAATCGGGGAGAGGGTGACGCAAACCCAGAAGCCCCTGCGGCCGCATACGTAGAAGCGTACCTGCGTGATTTGGGGCTGTCCCCAACGGTCATCGAATCAGCACCAGGGAGGGCAAGCGTAGTCGCGAGAGTTGCAGGAACAGATCCTTCACTGCCCGCGTTAGTGCTGCACGGTCACCTTGATGTGGTCCCAGCAGATGCATCCCACTGGAGTGTGGATCCGTTTGCCGGCGTGATCAAAGATGGCATGCTGTGGGGACGCGGTGCCGTCGATATGAAAGACATGTGCGCGATGATGCTCACCGCAGTGGGCGAGATCCTTCGAGAGGGGGGTCGGCCGAGGCGGGAACTGATCCTTGCCTTCTTTGCAGATGAGGAGGCCGGGGGAGCTCTCGGTTCGCACTATCTCGTGCAACATCACCCTGAGCTCTTTGAGGGAGCAGCCACCGCGATTAGTGAAGTTGGTGGCTACTCAATTGAGCTCAATGGGACCCGTGCGTACCTCATTCAGACCGGTGAGAAGGCGCTCGATTGGATTCGGCTGCGTGCGCGTGGCACCGCGGCTCACGGGTCGAGGGTCTGGCACGATAACGCGGTGACTGCACTGGCTGAGGCCGTCGCTGCGCTGGGGCGCCACGAATGGCCGATCAGTTTGTGTAACACGACTCGCGAACTGGTAACCGAGATTGCCCGCATCTACGGCGAGGACCCCACCCAGGTCGATGCGGAAGAGCTTATTCTTCGCGGTGGCTCCGCAGCAGGATTCGTGCACGCGAGTCTTCGCAATACGAGTAATCCCACGGTTGTGTCGGGCGGATATAAACACAACGTGATTCCAGAAGCAGCAGAGGCGCTGATCGATGTTCGTTCGATCCCAGGAGAACGAGATGCGGTGATCGAGCGGGTGCGTCAGATCGTTGGCAAAGATATCGAGATTGAGTTCGTGCACAGCGATATTGGGCTCGAGGTGCCGTTTGCCGGCGAGGCTGTCGAGGCAATGCAAGCGGCGCTGCGCACCCATGACCCAGACGCGGTGTTCCTGCCATATCTCCTTTCCGGCGGTACAGACAATAAGGCGTTAAGCCGCTTGGGCATCACCGGGTACGGGTTTGTGCCTCTGCGCCTCCCCGCGGAACTCGACTTCCCGGGAATGTTCCACGGAGTTGATGAGCGTGTGCCGCTAGAAGCGCTCGATTTTGGGCACGCGGTGCTCGTGGATCTTCTTCGGAATTACTGAGCATCAGCGAGGCGCGCTAGTCTTATCCGTGGTCTTGCGTCATTGACGCGGATGAGGGCAGATGCCGAAGGAGAACGTGAATGGGAACGCTTGAAGCGATTCTGCTGGGCATCATTCAAGGTCTGACTGAATTTCTTCCAGTCTCTTCGAGTGCACACCTTCGTATTGCAAGTGAACTCATGGGCATTGGTGATGCCGGTGCCGCGTTCACGGCCATTACGCAACTCGGCACAGAGACAGCGGTGCTCGTCTTTTTCTGGCGGGACATCGTCCGCATTATTGGGCGCTGGTTTCGTTCTCTCACGGGATCAATTCCGAGACGAGACCCTGATGCTCTTCTCGGCTGGTGGATCATCCTCGGCAGCGTCCCAATCGTCGTATTCGGTCTCCTGTTCGAAGACGCGATCGACCACACGCTGCGCTCACTCTGGTTTGTCGCGATCGCTCTCATCGTCTTCGGAATCTTGTTGGGCGTGGCCGACCGAGTAGGCGCGCAGCGTTACGAGCTCACGCAGATGACCTGGAAGCATGCGCTCATCTATGGGTTTGCGCAGGCTGCAGCACTCATCCCAGGAGTATCGCGTTCAGGCGGCACAATCACCGCCGGACGACTGATGGGATACACGCGAGAGCAGGCCGCTCGCTATTCGTTCCTCCTCGCTATTCCCGCGGTATTCGGGTCCGGCGGCTACAAGCTCGTGAAATCAATTGGCGACCCCATGGCCACGCCAATGACGCAGACGTTACTTGCTACTGCCGTTGCCTTTGTCATTGCAATTGTGGTGATCAGTGTGTTTATGAAGTACATTTCCCGTGGCAGTTTTATGCCGTTTGTGATCTATCGCGTCGTCCTTGGAGTGGTCATTATCGTGTTGCTTTCCATGGGAATTCTCGAGCCCAACAGCACCGCCGCTGCGGCTACGGCGGAGGGGTAACCGAATGCGAACATGGACCCCACCAGAACTCCCTGAACTCCCTGGAACGGGAAGTGCCCCACGCATTTTCAACACCGCCGTCGGCGGCATGGTGCAGCCGCCGATTGCTGATGGTCGTGCCACGCTCTATGTGTGTGGCATCACTCCATACGACGCCACGCATCTTGGCCACGCGGCTACCTATCTCGCCTTCGATCTCATGCTGCGAGCATGGCGGGATGCAGGTATTGACACGGTATATGCACAGAACATCACCGACATCGATGACCCGCTCCTTGAACGGGCTCGCGACACGGGTGTCGACTGGAGGCAACTCGCCGAAGATCAAATTCAGCTCTTCCGAAGCGACATGCATCAGCTTTCCATGATTCCGCCGCAGCATTATGTAGCAGTCACGGAATGCATCGATGACATTGCCTCGGCAGTCTTGCGATTGCGGGAAGTCGGACTCGCTTATCCGGTGCCGACCTCTGACGCTGAAGGCGATGACCTGTACTTTGATTCTCGGGCTGCGGAAACCCAGACCGAGTGGCGTCTCGGTGACGTTGCTCCGTTTGATCGTTCGCTGATGAACGTTCTCAGCGCCGAACGCGGCGGTGATCCTGAACGTGAGGGGAAGCGTGACCCACTCGATCCGCTGCTGTGGCGTGCGGCACGCGAGGGCGAGCCAAGCTGGCCGTCAGTCGTGGGGGAAGGGCGGCCCGGCTGGCACATCGAGTGCGCGGTAATCGCTCAGGCTGCTCTTGGGAACGCCTTCACTGTCCAGGGTGGGGGAGCAGATCTCATCTTTCCGCACCATGAATTTACGGCCGCGCACGCGACTGCGCTGTCACATACGCCGTTGGCTCATGCCTACTGCCACGCAGGGCTTCTGTCGTATCAAGGGCACAAGATGTCAAAGTCTCGTGGCAACCTGGTGCTTGTCTCACAGCTCCTTGCCTCCGGTGTGGAGGCGCAGGCGATCCGCCTGGCCCTGCTCGCACACCACTATCGGTCTGAGTGGGAATGGTTCGATGAGGACCTCCAGATGGCGAAACGCCGGTTGAAGGCATGGCGTGCAGGCTTGACTCGCGTGACATCAGATCCTGCCGATGCCCATGCGGTGCTTCTGCAACTGCGTCAAGCTCTTGCGAATGATCTTGATACCCCGGTGATGCTTGCCGCGCTCGACGCCGCGCTTGATCAGGGAGTTGATCAACCTGACCTTATTCGAGATGCGGTCAATGCACTCTTAGGGGTGCGCCTCTAACTCCGAACCTCAGTGCTGACTGGGACCCCTCTCAGGTTGGCAGAGCCAGCTGGTGAGAGCGCGGGTGCTATCGCTCGTCTTCGTCGGGCTCGATGCTGAGGAACTTCTCGAACTCGTGAGCAATCGCTTCACCGGTCGTTTCCGGCGCTGATGCGGCGTCACGGGCTGCCTCGAGTGATCGAATGTACCGAGACATCTCCTCATCACTTGCTGCAATGCGGTCGATGTTCGCCTCCCACTCGTTCGCCTGGGTGACCAGATCACCCCGTGGTATCACCACGTCGAGGAGTTCTTCGAGCTTGTCAAGAATTGCCAGTGTCGCTTTGGGGGAGGGTGCGCTGTGCACATAATGGGGAATTTGAGCCCAGAGAGACATCGTTGGTATGCCCGCCTTGGTGAGCGCCATGTCGATCACCGTCATGATGCCAATGGGGCCCTCGTAGTCACTACGCTCCGCGCCGGTACGTGCGCGGAGCTCAGCGTTTGAACTCGTCAGGTTGGTGATAATTGGGCGTGAGTGGGGCGCGTCTGAGAACAAGGATCCGAGCAAAATCACACGGTCAATCTGCCAGATGTCGACAAGATCAACGATCTCATCGGCGAAGGCAGTCCAATCCCGGGCCGGCTCGACTCCAGCGAGAAGGAAGAGATCATAAAATGGTGAACCGTTTAGACGTCGTACCCGATCACCAGAATCGTGGTCGTCACGTCCGGGCCGGTGCACCGTTCCATAGAGTCGAGTCTCTGGCCAATCGATGACGCGTTCGCCTGAATCATCGAATGAAATCTTGGGACGGTGCACTTGAAAATCGACAAATCCATCGGCACCGATCACGTGGAGTGCTTCTGCACTCAGTAAGTCGCCAAGATGTTGGAGCACCGTCGTTGTTGCAGACCCGGCGTCACTCCAACCTTCGAACGCGGCGATCAGCACGCGCTCGTTGTCTGGCTGTGGTGAACCTTCTGTCATGCACCCAAGGATAGCCGCGAAAGCTGAGCCGGGTTGTCATGGCAACCCGGCTAGACTTTCATGCGATGACTGAGGAAACGCTTGCCGCCGTGCTGTGGGATATGGATGGCACGCTCATCGACACGGAGCCACTGTGGATTGCCGCGGAGCACGGCCTCCTTGACCGATACGGAATCCCGATGGGGGAGGACATCCCTGAGCAGCTCATTGGTTCAGGCCTTCATGACGCTGCCGAACTGTTTCAGCGTCTTGGTGTGCCCCTCACACAAGAAGAGATTATTCACACATGGCTGACGAGCGTCATCGATGGCCTGCGCGCAGCAGCGCCAAGGTGGCGTCCGGGCGCCGTTGAGTTGCTGCAGTCACTTCGTGAGGCGGGGATTCCCTGTGCCCTCGTGACCATGTCCTTTCGATCACTCGCAGAGGAAGTGATCGGCCTGCTTCCGCCTGGAATGTTCTCAGCGATGATTACCGGCGATGCGGTCGCGCACGAGAAACCACATCCGGACCCATATCTCCGTGGCGCAGCGGCGCTCGACGTATCCATTCGCGATTGCATTGCCATTGAAGACTCACCTACCGGACTCCGCTCCGCAGTCGCCTCAGGAGCGGTATCCATCGGGGTGCCAAACCTGATTCCTCTTGACCAGACACCGACTCATGCGTTGCTCCCCACCCTCGAGGGTGAGTCCGCCGCAACCCTCACCTCGCGGTTTCACACGCTGAGGCAGACTGAGCCGTCGGCCCAACCTTTCGACCCAGGAACACACATCACATGACCCATCAGCCTCACATTCCCAGCATGAGCGGCCCTTTCGTATACGGCGATCGCGTGCAACTCACCGGACCGAAAAACCGCCTCAACACGGTCACACTGGTGCGCGGGGGAGAGTTTCACAGTCATCATGGCATGATTCGTCATGACGACCTCGTCGGCCTTCCAGACGGTTCCGTGATTGAGAACAACGCCGGTGACCAGTATCTGGCCCTTCGACCATTGCTGAGTGACTTTGTTATGTCGATGCCGCGAGGCGCTGCCATCGTCTATCCCAAAGACGCGGCCCAGATCGTGTCACTCGCAGATATTTTTCCCGGTGCCCAGGTTGTCGAGGCGGGGGTTGGCTCAGGTGCCCTGACCCTGCACTTGCTGCGCTCGATTGGTGAGAAGGGGCAACTGCGCTCCTTTGAGCGTCGCGAGGAATTTGCGAATATTGCTCGAGCAAACGTCGCTGCGTTCTATGGCACGGTTCCCGATCACTGGTCGGTCACGGTGGGGGACTTGCAGGAGCAGTTGCCACAGGAGTGTGCAGCGCAGTCCATTGACCGCGTCGTGCTTGACATGCTTGCGCCGTGGGAATGCGTCACCGAAGTTGCTGATGCATTGAAACCCGGTGGCGTGGTGATCTGTTACGTAGCGACGGTGCCGCAGCTCTCGCGGGTTGTGGAGGAGCTTCGAAGGTCGGGCCGTTTCACACACCCTCAAGCGAATGAAACGCTCGTGCGAGGGTGGCATGTGGAAGGGCTCGCGGTACGCCCAGACCATCGCATGGTGGCGCATACAGGGTTCTTGGTTACGGCACGAAAGCTCGCTGACGGAGCCGTGCTTCCACCGGTGAAACGCCGAGCATCAAAGGGTGAGTTCACCGAGGATGATGTTGCGGCCTGGACGCCAGATCTCGTGGACGAGGAAGCAGGGGGATGGACTGAGGAGGCGATCGGTCAGCGTCAGAAGAGCGACCGGGTGCTTCGCAAGAAACTTCGGGATGCCCAAGTTCTCGCGCAAGCCCGAAACAACGACAACGACCGATCAACTGATCTCGGATAAACTGACCGAGTTACTGCGTTCTTCGAAAGGTATTCATGCGCCGTCGTGCTCTTTCACTTACCGCTTGTCTCGCCGTGCTCGGGGCGGGTGCGCTGGTTGGCTGCACCCCAGCTCAGCATGTCGACACCTGCCTCGCCCCACTCGGCACGGGGGCGCTGAGCGACAGTGTTTCAATTTCTGGTGACTCAGCCGATTCGTTGGAGGTGACGTTGCGCGAGGGCTCAACGGCACTGAACGCTCAGCGGAGTATCGTGAATCCAGCGAGCGATCGAACCAGCCTCGTTACCGAGGGTTCAATCGTGGGAGCCAATATCGCATATGTTGACTCAGCATCCGGCGAACTGCTTGAGGTCTCACCGACATTTGGCACTGACACGGGGGATGCGCTCTTTCTCGCCACCGCGCAACACAGCGGGATCGTGGCTGGCACGCTCTGTGCGGCGGTTGGCGACACGGTAGCGGTTGCACTCTCTGCCGAGGAGAGCGCAGCGATGGGAATCCGCGACGGCAGTCTTGTTGCCGTGGTTGAAATCGTGAGTGTCAATGAGCCCCGTGCGACTGGTGCTCATCGTCTGCTGCCTTCAGGTTTTCCTGCGGTGACGACGAACGCTGACGGTCAGCCCGGAATCGTGCTTCCGCCCCAGCAGGCACCAAAGTCGGTTCGTTCGGCCGTCCGTATCGAAGGCACCGGACCTCGTGTGCAGGCAGACCAGGCCGTGATCGGAAACGTGCTCAGCGTGTCTTGGACCGGAGCTGAACTGAAGAACACATGGCCGTTAGGGCCGCAGAGTTTCGGCACCGAGGAACAAGCTGAGCAAGCTGATGCAAGCTTCCGCGCCGAACTCACCGGATACCCCGTCGGTTCACAGGTTGTCGTAATCGAGCCTGGAGATGGGGGAGCAACGGTGAGTGTGGTAGATATCCTCGCGGTGTCATAGCGGTCTTGGTGGCACAGGACTCCTCGCGCTCGTCGCGAATTCCGAGCGAAGAACGACTGTTCAGTCTCGTGCTGGCACTTGTCGCGAGCCCGCAGGGAGTAACCCGTGCCGAGCTCCTCTCGAGCGTCTATGGCTATGCGCATCGGGCGGGGGATGCGAAGGCCCAATCCGCAGTTGAACGCCAGTTCGAACGCGATAAGGAACTGATCCGCGAGCTTGGTATTCCGCTCGAGACCATCGATTCGCCGTTAGAACCCGGCAATAACCAGCTGACTCGTTACCGCATTGCAAAGGATCGTCTGCAGCTCCCCGAGGATATTCGTTTCTCTGACGATGAACTCACGGCATTGCGCCTCGCTGCATACGCGTGGGGCGAAGGCAGTCTGCAAGCCGAGTCTCGATGGGTCACGATGAAGCTCGCTTCACTTGGAGCGAGCGTTGACGTTCGTCACATCGGGGTGGCTCCACGTCTTACCCTGACTGAGTCCTCAGCACCTGCCCTGCAACGGGCAATTGAGGCCCGTCGCGTGGTGACCTTCGAGTATCGACTGCCTGGTCGGAGTGCTTCCTTGCCGAGGAACGTGGCGCCTCTTCGACTCCATCAAGCTGACGGACGGTGGCACCTGATTGCCCACGACCTCGATCGAGACGCGAGTCGGGTGTTCTTATTGCAGCGGATCACCTCCGCGGTGCGGGTGCGCTCTGAACCGTTTTCCGAGGAGCTCTTCGCAGGAGTTCCCGCGGTACTCGAGGAACTTGAGGCAATGCTTGTGTCGCAACCGGCGCGCGTCCTCGTGGAGCCAGGGTCTATCGCTCATGCACGATTTGCCTTGCGGGCTCGAACCGAATCACACACAGCGCATGATTCGAACCAGGAGACTCCTCACGAGACTTCTCAAGCTCAGGAGCTCACCGGTGAATTTTCCCTGATCTCGTTATGGCTTCGCACCCTGGATTACTATGCGCTCGCAGATGAAATCGTGGGGTTTGCGGGCGAAGCGATTGCGAGCGAGCCGAAACTGCTGCGGGACCAAGTCCGTTCTGTGCTGCAAGAAATACGAACCCAGCACGCCGACGAGATGCCGGAGCAGGAGGTGAGTGCGTGACCACTCCGATTCGAACAGCCGACCGAGTCATGCTCCTGATGGCGCTCGTACCATACCTGCGTGAACACGGACCGACCACCGTCGACGATCTTGCGTTGGCATTTGACGTTGCTCCTGATCTCTTGCGAAAGCTCGTACGGTTTTTGGGTGTCGCTGGCATCCCTGGCGAGACCATGACCTATCAACACGAAGATTTGTTTGATCTTGACTGGGATGCGCTCGAACGTGACGACGTCGTGCATCTGACGCACACCGTCGCTGTCGACGACACGCCGCGTTTTTCTTCGCGGGAAACTGCCGCACTCATTGCTGGCTTGCAGGTGCTCCGCTCGGTTCTTCCTGAGCCGATGCGCAGCAGTGCCGAGCGCGCAGCACAGAAACTCTCTCGCGTCGAACCGATTGTTGAGAGCGCCCCGCAGCTTTCTGTGAGCGATGAAGTCTCAGACGACAGAGTCAGAATTATTGCGGAAGCGATTCACCAGCGTCGTCAGCTCAGGTTCACCTATCGTGCCCTGGCGGGTAGCGTCACCGACAGACAGGTTGATCCGCTGGTGCTGCATCAGCGAGGGGATCGCTGGTACCTGCGCGCCTACTGTCACACGAGAGACGACCGGCGCACCTTCTTTCTTGACGGGATGAGCGACCTGATGATCCTGTCTGAAGAGGTCACGCACACCGCCAGTGACGAAGACCACGTACTGTTCTCGCCAGAATTTGGATCGGTTACCGCCCACCTCCGTGTACGGCCGCAGGCAGTTCACTTGCTCGCAGACTTTCTTCCCAACGTGGGCGAGCACGACGCGCAGGGCTGGGTTCACTGCACGGTCGAGCTCCATGATCCCCATGCTGCGGTCAAACTCGTTCAGTCAGCTCCAGGGCAGGTAATGGTGGTTGCGCCCGAACCCGCCCGTGAAGCCGTACGCCGCTGGGCTGAGGAGGCGCTCGCTGCCTACGAGGAGTAAGGAGCAGACATCCAGTGGCACCTGGATAGAATGTGCGGGTGGCACAGAAACGGCAGGGGCGGAAGAACGCCGAGGGGCGGATGAGCCTCGGTGCTCACCTGATTGAACTGCGGAATCGCTTGCTGATCGCTGGAATTGCGATCGCCCTCGCCTTGGTGGCCGGCTGGGTATTGTCAGAGTGGGTCTGGGATGTTCTCCGCCAACCTATTGATGAGCTCAATCAAAGTGGCCGTAGCGCATTGATTCAGTACACGGATGTCACCAGCGGATTCGACACGAAAGTACAGATCTCCCTGTTCATTGCAATTCTCATTGCAAGCCCCGTCTGGCTTTACCAGATCTGGGCGTTTATTGTTCCCGGGCTCACGAAGAAGGAAAAGTGGTACGCCATCGGTTTTCTGGGTGCCGCAATTCCGTTGTTCCTCGGCGGAGTGTACGCGGGATGGAGTGTGCTTCCGAACATCGTCCGTTTGATGGCAATGTTTCAGCCCGATGAAGATGCGTTCAACATGACGGCTCGGGCATATCTTGATTTCACCATCAAATTGCTCCTCGCAGTCGGCGTAGGATTCGTGTTTCCCGTCTTGCTCGTGATTTTGAATTTCATTGGCGTCCTGCGCGGTGCCTCAATTCTCAAGAGTTGGCGGCTCGCCGTACTGCTGATTATTCTGTTCGCCGGTATCGCAACGCCCGCAGCGGACCTGCTCAGCATGTTCTTGCTTGCAGCACCCATCGTGCTGTTGTACTTCATCGCCGGTGGAATTGCGGTGTGGCACGATCACATTGCGGACAAGCGTACGGCAAGAGAGCTTGCTGAATATGGCATTGACCTTTCCTCCGATGGCGAAGAAGATGACGCGGTGCAGTCCGAAAAGCGTTCTGTATTTGGGCGGCGGTCTCGATCAGCCACGTCCCGATCTGGGCAAGAGAACGAAAACTAGATCGTCGTGACAAGCGAGGCTGAACTGGGGGACGAACGGTATCCCGTCCTGGCCACATTTCGACGTCGCCAAGACTTCGCGCTAGACCACTTTCAGCTCACCGCCTGTGAGCGACTTGAGGACGGCCGAAGTGTGCTGGTTGCTGCTCCTACGGGGTCCGGCAAGACCACCGTTGCCGAATTCGCGGTATTCCTGGCTCGGCACGAACACGATGCGAGGATTTTCTACACCACTCCGATCAAAGCCCTCTCGAATCAGAAGTTCCGAGAATTGTGCAGCGAATACGGCAGTGAAGAAGTGGGACTTCTCACCGGTGACGTCAATATACGAGGTGATGCGCCAATCGTTGTCATGACCACTGAAGTCTTACGAAACATGGTCTACGAAGAGAGCCCAGCTCTCCACGATCTCGCATTTGTGGTGCTCGACGAGGTGCACTTTCTCGGGGATCGATGGCGTGGTCCGGTTTGGGAAGAAATTATTCTGCACCTCCCTGCACACGTGCGACTCGTCTCACTGTCTGCGACCGTTTCGAACGCCGAAGAGTTCGGCGACTGGATGCATGCGGTACGAGGAGACACCGATGTGGTCCTGAGCGAGCATCGCCCGGTACCTCTGTATCAACATGTGCTGACTCGCGACGCGCTCCTACCGCTTTACGTGAATTCCGACGGCGAGCTCGTTGAGCGCGGTCGGATTAATCCCGAGCTTCGGAGGCTCGCTATCGACAGGAGAACTCTTGAGCAGTCGGAAGGCCGTCGCGACGGGCGAAGCCATTCCGATGATCGGTACCGCTCCCGTCGCAGCCGAAGCCGAGGCGCCGCCCCGGTCAGACGAGTTCCGCGGATCAGGAGAGCCGATATCGCGCGAGCGCTCGACGAAATGGACCTCCTCCCAGGGATAGTCTTCATCTTCAGTCGAAACGGTTGTGACCAGGCGGTCTCGCAGTGCTTGTATGAGGGTGTGCGCCTGACAAACCGCGAGGAACGGGCTCAGATTCGACAGGTCATTCAGCACGCAATCGAGGGGCTCAGCGATGACGAGCGTGCGGTACTCGGTGTGAAGACGTGGATCTCAGGGCTCGAACGAGGCATTGCCGCACACCATGCTGGCCTCCTACCGCAGTTCAAGGCAGCGGTTGAGACACTGTTCCAAAGAAAACTCGTAAAGCTAGTCTTTGCCACGGAAACCCTCGCACTCGGCATCAACATGCCCGCGCGTTCAGTAACCATCGAAAAACTTGAGAAATTTAACGGTGAGCAGCGCGTTCCGCTGACATCGGGGGAGTACACGCAACTGACTGGCCGCGCCGGCAGGCGTGGCATCGACCATGAAGGACACGCGGTGGTCGTCTGGGATCATGCGCTGGACCTCGAAACGCTTGCTCACCTCGCCTCGGCACGTTCTTTCCCGGTCCGCTCACGCTTTGTACCCACACCGAATATGGCCGTAAATCTGCTGCAGCGAATGACCATCACCGAAGCACGTGACATTCTGGAGCTCAGCTTCGCGCAGTTCCAGGCAGACCGCGCAGTCGTCGAGCAGGCGCGGGAACTTCGGAAGGAGCAGGAGTCGCTCGCAGGCTACGATCGCGCTGCACGGAGGGCTTCCGGCTCAGAAAAGAAGCGTTGGGAGGACCGCGCTCGTAAACTCAGAAAGCAGATCGAGCGTGGCCGCCGCCGCGTCGAAGCTCGAAGTGGGAGCATTGCGCGTACTTTTGACCGTGTGGTAGCAGCGCTACGGCAACTGGGCTATCTCGAACACGATGCGGTGTCTGATTGGGGTTATGTACTCGCTCGGATCTATGGTGAGCGAGACCTGCTGGTCGCAGAGTGCCTCCGCCACGGGGTGTGGGAAGGCATTGACGCGCCAGCCTTCGCTGCGCTGTGCTGTGCGCTCACCTATGAACCCCGAAGAGACGGCGAACCCGAAGGGAAATGGCCGGCGGGCACGTTTCGCCCTGCTTACGAACGAACGCTTGATCTGTGGGAGCACCTGACCGCGTTCGACGAACGGCTTCATCTTGCTGGAGCAGAAGCGCCGCATGCCGGGTTAGCGTCGGCCATGCAGGGATGGGCGCACGGATGGAGTCTGAGCCGCACCCTTGAGGAAGCGGAGGTTGGCGCCGGTGACTTCGTGCGCTGGGCGAAGCAGACTATTGATCTTCTGGATCAAATTGCGCAAGCGGCCGAGCATGCTGCAGGAGATGCGGATCGTCTCGGCTCGATCGCGGTACTTGCACGAGAAGCAAAACGTCGGATACGGCGCGGCATTGTGGAGACGTCGAGTAGCGCATGAGACCGCTCCGTTCCTTACCATGGTGGCTTGCCTTCATCATTGCTGCGGCTGGCGGTTTTTTGCTTGATGTGGCATCGCCGGCGGTGAATTGGTGGCCGGCAGGGATCATCGGCGCCGTGGGAATATTGGCGTCCATCTGGCACCAGCGAATGGTGGTTGGCTTCATCGCTGGAGCTCTTGCGGGGGCATCGTTCTGGTTGCCCCACATCTCTTGGCTCACCCTGTATCTTGGACCAATCCCGTGGCTTGCGCTGTGCTCAGTGATGGTGGTGTGGTTTGCGCTCTTCGGGGCACTCGCAGCGTTCTGCACGCGAACCTTCGGAACGCTCAGGGTCCCAATGCTCATCCGTCTTCTCCTGCAGGCGTGTGCTGTGGCCGGGCTTTGGGTGGCGCGAGAGCAGGTCCAGAGCACGTGGCCGTACGGCGGTTTTGCTTGGGGAAGACTCGCGCACACCACGGCGGAGAGTCCCCTTGTTGATCTCGTCTCGTGGACCGGCGTTGCCGGTCTATCTGGGTTGCTCGTGCTGACCTGTGGGCTGTTGGTAGGTCTCGCCAGTATGAGGGTGAGAACCGTCCCGATGGTTGCGATGGTGGGCGGTGTGACGATCGCAGTGCTTGGTGGAGGAATGCTCATACCAGCGGCTCAACTCGATTCGACGGGTATGATCCGCGTGGCGGCAGTGCAGGGAAACTCAAAGTCAGGCATCTTTGACGATCGGGAGAACGGCGATGTGTTTCGAGACCATCTCGACGCCACGCAAGCGATGCTGGACGAGTTGGAGCGCACAGGCAAAGCCATCGATGTCATCGTCTGGCCTGAGAACAGCGCCGAATTCCAGGTGACGGAGCAGTACGAGCGACTCCGAGCGCTGCGTGATCTGTCACGACGGGCTGATGCACCGATCGTTGTCGGGACCATTCTGTTCGATGACGGTGAAGTCTACACGAACAGCGCTGTTGTGGTCTCGCAGAACGGGTCGGTTGGCGGTCGCTACGACAAGCGACGA
Organism: uncultured Leucobacter sp.; assembly: GCA_964547775.1. Classification (GTDB taxonomy): domain Bacteria; phylum Actinomycetota; class Actinomycetes; order Actinomycetales; family Microbacteriaceae; genus Leucobacter. Next base: position 9,212 of record CAZJOZ010000013.1, on the reverse strand, counting down.
CCGGTTCCGTTTGCCGAGTACATGCCGAACCGCGCATTCTTTCATGCTCTTGTTCCAGAACTCGTTGACCTGGTGCAGTTGGATTACGCTTTCGGGGAGCGTTCATCGGTGGTGACGGTGTCGACAGGATCCGGTAACGTACGGGCGGGAATCGCGATCTGTTTCGATATCATTTTTGACGACCACGCGGTCGCCATGTCGAAAGATGGAGCGGAGATCATTTTCGCCATCACAAATAATGCTGACTTCGGCGAAACAGATGAGAGCGCTCAGCAACTTCAGATTGCGAGGCTCCGCGCGGTAGAAACGGGACGTTCGCTGGTGAACATCTCCACCGTCGGAACGAGTGCAATCATCGCTCCTGACGGCACAGACCTCGATCGTCTCACCCCATTCACTGCCGACTGGATGGTAGCTGAAGTGCCCCTGGTCACCGGCAAGACCCCCGCACTGACCTTCGGCAGCGGTATTGCCGCGGGATGGATGAGTATCGGGCTGGGGAGCGTGCTCGCAGCCATCGTCGTCAGGCTTGTGCGCAGGCGGGAGCGCTAATTTTTTGCTGCTCCGCGGCGAGCGCGAAGTATTTGGAGCCGCTCTTCAAGTAACTCTTCAAGCTCTTCCCGGGTGCGACGCTCCAGAAGCATGTCCCAGTGGGTTCTTTGCTGCTGTTCTTTTTCTTCGAACTCAGCTCGTGCCGCTCGGCCTGCCTCGTCATCGAGAAAGCCTAATTCACCGCTTTTGGGGTCAAACCACTCGGGCGGAACCTCTGCTTCTGCGTCAAACATCACCGCGAATCGTGTCCCGCGTTCAGTCAGGTACTCCACTCGTTTCCGCGGAGCAAACTCGATGCCGTGCTCACCTTGCAGACTGGTCGCACCAATTCGTGCTCCGCGAAGTGTCCGTTCTGCCATGAGAACCTCCTCGTTCCCGCTGATTGGGGCAAACGTACATTTCCGAATTGTCCCACTTGCAGAGTAGCGTGGTGCGGGCATGCGTGGGGGCAATTGTGCTCGATTTGTCATATTGCATCACTACGCTGGATCATGACATCGCGCCCTCTGAGTTAAGGAGTCCATTTTGACCGTTCCACTCGAACCTGCAAGCCTTGCCGGTAAGCGTGCCCTCGTCACGGGATCATCACGCGGAATCGGCGCGGATACCGTGACGTACCTTGCGCAGGCTGGCGCTGACGTTGTCATTAACTTCAGAAACAAGGCTCCGCGTGCTGAACGACTGGCTCAGCAGCTGAGAGAGTTCGGCGGCACAGTCATGGTGCAGGGCGCTGATCTCACCGACGAAGCGTCGCTGAAGGAAATGTTCTCCGCGGTGGCACAAGAGCTTGGCGGGTTGGACATCCTGGTGTTGAACGCATCGGGAGGCATGGAAAGCGGAATGGGCGAAGATTATGCCCTGCGCTTGAATCGTGACGCTCAGCTTGCGGTGTTAGATGCCGCGCTCCCGCTGCTCGGCGACGGGTCGCGGGTGGTGTTTGTGACCAGTCATCAAGCACACTTCATTCGGACGACGCCCACGATGCCCGAATACGAGCCGGTGGCACTTTCCAAGCGGGCCGGCGAAGATGCCCTTCGCGAGCGAATTGACGAACTCGCTGCACGGGGAATCGAGTTTGTCGTTGTCTCGGGTGACATGATCGAAGGAACAGTCACAGCCACGCTGCTGGAACGAGCAAATCCTGGTGCGATTGCCCATCGGAGAGAGAGCGCGGGCAAACTGTACAACGTCTCCGAGTTTGCGGCCGAAGTGGTTCGCGCGATTGTCGATCCAGTGCCGGAAGATCACACGCGGCTCGTGGGCGACACGTCATCGTTCCGCGCTGAGTAGCGAGGCGTGAAAGCTTCACGGCAGACCGCGGGGGTCGGAGCAGCAAGCGTCAGTGCCCTGATTCGACTCCGAGCTGACCTGCAGCACGCCCAGTATGACCAGTCTCATGTTGAGGCGCTCCTCGGTGTGGAAGCCTATGGAGCGTGCGCGCGCGGGGTGTTTAGCCCGGCTCGGGCCGCTCTCGCACGCTCAGCGAGCTCGCCGCTCAGCGTGCTGTGTGAGGTTTTTGTGCTCGGTCACGTCGTTGCGCTCGACATGCTCGCGGATGCATTTCCGCGGCTGACGGTCGAAGAAGCGCTCACCATGGGGCTCCTCACTCAGGAAGGGGAACGCCATGCAAGGGCCGCGGTATCCCTCACCCCCGTCGAGTTACCAGACCCGGAAGGCGAAGACCCTCAGGCGACAAGGACCTGGTGGTTCCTGTCAGACCTGGATGATTCCCTTCGCCAGGGCGCTGCCCCATCAGATCATGTCATGGGCGTCGGTGCAGCCACTCGATCCCTCCTTGCCCAGATTCCGCTGCCGCGAGCAATGAAGTCCCAACCAGTAACTGCGCTCGACATCGGCACAGGTAGCGGTGTGCTTGCCCTGTGGTTGTTGGCAGCGGGAGCGCATCACGTGATTGCGACCGATGTATCAGCCCGGGCGCTTGATTTCGCATGGGCAAACGCACACCTCAATGGTTTCTCGGCAAGTCGACCGGGAGAAGGGCCTGCACCCAGCAGTGCGGAACAGCCAACTCCGAAGATTGAGCTTCGGCAAGGCAGCCTGTTCGAGCCCGTTGGTTCGGAGCGTTTCACTCTCATCGTGACCAATCCACCATTTGTCATTACCCCAAGATCAACGCGCGATGTGCCGCACTATGAGTACCGTGATGCCGGCCTCGTCGGTGACGCTCTCGCACAACGAGTGGTGCAGTCTGCGCCATCGCACCTCGCCCAGGGCGGCCTTTTGGTGATGCTGGCAAATTGGGAATATCACTGGGGGAACAGCGGTCTCCAACGGGTCGAATCCTGGATACGGCAAGGAGCCACAGAAGTTCACGGATCGCTTTCTGCTTGGGTGATCGAACGGGATCGAGTGTCCCCGCTGCAATACAGCGAAACCTGGGTTCGCGATGGCGGAACCCAACAGGCGCATGGCGAATACGAACGGCTTCTTGGCGAATGGCTCACCGACTTTTCTTCTCGCCAGGTAACCGCTGTTGGATTGGGCGTCATCCGAGTACTCCACACGGCTTCGGCAGACGCATCGCTTGATATTCGTACCGAAGAAGTGTCTGGCTCAATTGCCACACCGATAGGCACCGAGATGCTGCATGTGCACCGCCATGCGCTCACCATCACGCAAATGAGCGATGCAGAAATTTTGGAGCGGCGCTGGCTGCGCGCGGCGAACATCTCGGAGTTTCGCGAGCATACTCCCGGCATGGAGTCGCCGCACACCATCACCCTGAGGGTTTCCAGCCCGTTCCATCGAACCATTACGGTTGATCCAGTCGTTGCAGCAGCTATTGGTGCGTGTGACGGAGACCTCACCATGGAGCAAATCGCCGAAGCTCTTGCGACACTGCTTGAGCTCGATGCTCTTGAGTGCGCGGCGCATCTCTGCGAGGCGGTTCGCGAACTTGTTTGGTGCGGAGTTCTCTCGGCTTCGGCGCAGTAGACTGGCATCAATATGCTTCGCACGATTGATCTCCGTGGCCAACAGTTCACCCCGGCACAACTGCTCAGTACCGTACCCCGGGCTGCGACGAGCACCTCAACCGCGTTGGAGCAGGTGCAACCACTTATTCACGCCGTTCGTCACGATGGCGAAACTGCGTTACGTGAGCAGGCACTCGCATTCGACGGTGTCGAGGGGCATGCCCTTCGAGTTGACCCGGCAGAGATCCTTGCTTCTCTCGAGCGATGTCCTGCTGAGGTTCGACAGGCGCTGGAAACCCTGATCAGCCGACTCCGTCGGGCCTCCGCTGCCCAAGTGCCAGAGCCTCGGGTGACAGAAATTCGTGAGGGCGCCACAATTCGACAGCGGTGGCAACCTGTGTCCCGTGTGGGGCTCTATGCCCCCGGCGGAAAAGCCGCATATCCTTCGTCGGTCATCATGAACGCGGTTGCAGCGCAGGCAGCAGGCGTGCCCAGTCTGGCTCTCGCGTCGCCTCCGCAGCGCGAGCGAAATGGAGCACCCCATGACGCGGTGCTCTGGGCTGCGGCGCTCGCAGGCATCAACGAAGTGTATGCAATAGGCGGCGCAGGAGCGATAGCGGCATTTGCCCACGGCGTTCCTTCGCTCGGTCTTGACCCCGTTGATGTGGTGGCGGGCCCAGGCAATATTTTTGTGGCCGCGGCAAAGCGTGCAGTGTCGGGCATTGTTGGTATCGACAGTGAAGCCGGGACGACTGAGATCCTCGTGATCGCCGATAACGATGCAAATGCCTCGTTTATTGCAGCAGACCTCATCAGCCAGGCAGAACACGATGAAGCGGCTGCCTCAGTCTTAGTAACCGATTCCGAAGTACTGGCCGGCCGTGTCCTTGCCGCAATCGAAGAACAAGCGACGGTCACCGCTCATGCTGCTCGCGTGCGAGAGGCACTGAGAGGGCCTCAATCGGCAGTCATCCTCGTTGATGATCTGCAGACCGCAACCGAAGTCTCGAATGCCTACGCGCCTGAGCACCTTGAAATTCACACGCGCGATGACGAGTCCATCTTGGCCAACATCACCAATGCTGGCGCAGTGTTCCTTGGTTCGTACACCCCTGTCAGCCTCGGCGACTACCTTGCCGGGTCAAATCACGTCCTCCCGACCGGTGGTACCGCTCGATTCGCTGCAGGGCTCGGTGCGCACACGTTCTTACGGCCGCAGCAGATTGTGAGCTACAGCAAAGCCGCGCTTGCAGAGGTAACGGACCCATTACTGGCGCTCGCCCATGCTGAGGGACTCCCAGCACACGGTGATGCTGTTTCGCTCCGCCGCGAAATGGAGGAGTAGTCTCATGCACTGTCCATTTTGTCGCCACTCAGACAGCCGAGTGATTGATTCCAGAACCAGCGATGATGGTCTCTCCATTCGTCGTCGTAGACAATGCCCCGAGTGTGGCCGCAGGTTCAGCACCACTGAGACCGCAAGTCTGACCGTAATCAAGCGGTCTGGTGTTGTCGAGCCCTTCAGTCGCGAGAAAGTCATGAGCGGAGTACGGAAAGCCTGCCAAGGCAGACCGGTCACCGAGAGCGATCTTGCACTCCTTGCCCAACAGGTGGAGGAGTCCGTGCGACTCACCGGTCAAGCCCAGCTTGATGCGAACGACATTGGATTGGCGATTCTTCCGCACCTTCGGCAACTCGACGAGGTAGCCTACTTGCGATTCGCAAGCGTCTACCAGGCGTTTGAAAGTCTTGATGATTTTGAGGCCGCAATCGAGCAACTTCGAGAAGATCATCACTCGACCATTCCTGTCTCTGATGAGACGGCAAAGGAGCACACGCTGTGAGCGCATATGATCTCCTGTTTCGTGGCTTCCTTCGACGGCTCGATCCTGAGCGAACGCATGCACTGGCCGTCCCGGTGATTCGTGCAGCGCGTTTCGGCGGCGCGCTCCTTCGTGGGTTTACTGCGCCCGATCCTCAACTGAGGGTGCAAGCGCTGGGACTCACCTTCCCGAGTCCGTTTGGGATTGCTGCGGGTTTCGACAAGAACGCCGAAATGATCCTTGGACTTGGCGCCCTAGGGTTTGGACATGTTGAGGTGGGCACGCTCACCCAACATGCGCAAGAAGGGAACCCAGCACCACGAATGTTCCGTCTCGTCGAAGATCGCGCTCTGATCAATCGCATGGGCTTCAATAATCGGGGCACCGTTAATGCGGTCCCCCGGATCGAACACGCGCGGCTTGCCAGACGTCGGCCGATCATTGGGGTCAATATCGGCAAGAGCAGGATCACTGAGCTCGAGCGTGCAACGGAGGACTACGTATACAGCACTCAGAGGCTTGCCCCCATCGCCGATTACCTCGCGATCAATGTGAGTTCTCCGAATACGCCCGGATTGCGTGGTCTGCAGGAGAAGGAGTCGCTTGAGCCGCTGCTGAGGGCGGTAAGAGATGCCGCCGGCAGCACGCCGGTGCTTGTGAAGATTGCTCCTGACATGAATGATGAGCAAATCCATGACATCGTGACGCTTGCACGCGCGATTGGTCTCGACGGGATCATCGCAACGAATACCACGGTCTCACGGGACGGACTTAACGCTTCTCGCGATCAACTGAATCAGATCGGCGCGGGTGGTCTCTCGGGAGCTCCGTTGCAGCGACGTTCGCTCGAGGTACTCAAGTTGATCCGAAAGATTGCCCCAGAACCCGAGTTTTGTGTGATTTCGGTTGGGGGAGTGGCCACTGCTGCAGAGGTTGTCGAACGGCTTGAAGCCGGAGCAACACTCGTGCAAGGCTTCACTGCATTTATCTACCAGGGGCCGCTGTGGGCGAGTGCCGTCAACCGAGGCCTGGTACGGCTTGGGTGGCGTTCACCGAGCGTCCCTGAATAGTCACTTTCTCGGGGACGAATCACTTACTCGGGGAATTGGAAACGCTTCACCTGGGGCTTCGGCATACGAAGCAGCCGGAACTGGAATGCACGCATGGCTGCGTACCAACGGAATCCGGATTGCACCTTGTCCGCACCGAACTTCGCGGATAGTTTTCTCTTGAGCGTCATGCCAAGGAATATCGCATCAATCACCGACAGGCCAAGGTAGCCCCAGATTGCCAGCATGCTGGCAATCTGCCACTGCGCGGGCAGAAAGGTCATCAGCAAGATCACGAGCATGGCAGGAATTAAGAATTCTCCAATGCTGATGCGAGCGTCAACGTAATCACGGACAAAACGACGTTGGGGGCCGCGGTCGCGTGCGGTCAGGTAACGTTCGTCGCCCTGCATCATGCCAAGACGAGCGCGCTCACGGGCCTCGGCCTCTTTCTGGCGTTGCGCTTTGCGTGCGGCTTTATCTTTCGCGGCAACCAGTGGTTGCGCCTTCGCTGCCTGAGCTTCGCGACGCTTCGGGGTCGGCCGACCTTTCCCAACGGCTTGTTCTGCCTGCTCGGTATTTGCGTTGGCAGCGTTGGTTTTTGACACGCCACATTCCCTTCATCATCACGTGGACACGCTCAGCGGACTGGCGCAATGGCCGACCGCTCTGATAACCAGAATAGCTGGTCGCAGGTGAGTGCCCTCACTCCTGGGTAGACTAGTGGGCATGAGTACGACTGCCACTGAACCGGCCCATCAGGTAACACTCACCGAGGCCGCGAGAGAGAAAGTTCGCGCGCTGCTCGAGCAAGAGGGCAGAGACGATTTGCGGCTGCGAATTGCTGTGCAACCTGGTGGGTGTTCCGGCCTGATTTATCAACTGTATTTCGACGAGCGAACCCTGGAAAACGACGCGATCGTTGACTTTGACGGTGTCGAGGTAGTCGTTGACGACATGAGCGTGCTCTATCTTGCCGGCTCAACCATTGGTTTTGAAGACACTATTCAGAAGCAAGGGTTCACGATCGATAACCCCAATGCGCAGGGAAGCTGTGCGTGCGGCGATAGTTTCAGCTAACAACACTCCCGCTCGTGTTCAGTAAACCCTCAGCTTCGCGCTAAGCTAGTTCACAAGTCATCGACTCTGCCCGAATTCGGGTAGCGAAAAAAGTATTCGAAAGGTATGCGGTGCGTTCCAATCGTCGAATGAAAATGGCCCTCACGGGTGTCGCGCTGAGCGCGGCGGTTGCGCTCGCTGGATGTACTCCAGCTCAACAGCGCGGGTTCCTCCCAGAGGGATCGACCGATGCTACGAACCACACTCCGGGGATTACCGCCCTGTGGGTGAACTCGTGGATCGTGCTGCTCGGAGTAGGTGTGATTACGTGGGGCCTGGTGATCTGGGCGACCATCGCATATCGCCGTCGGAAGGGTCAGACCGGACTTCCCGTTCAGCTCCGCTACAACATGCCGATCGAAACGTTCTTCACCGTTGTGCCGGTGGTCCTGATCCTCGCGTTCTTCGCGTTCACCGCACAAGAGCAAACCAAAATCGAAGAGCGCTACGAGGACCCCGAGGTCACCATCGAGGTCTATGGCAAGCGCTGGGCTTGGGATTTTAACTACCTTGACGAAGACGTGTACTTCCAAGGTGTCCAGGTCCAAACCGATGAGAATGGCTCAGCGGTACCAGAGACGATGCCGGTGCTGTACCTCCCGGTGGGCAAGACCACTGAGCTCCGCATTGAGACCCGTGACGTCATTCACTCTTTCTGGGTCGTCGAGTTCCTCTACAAGAAGGACATGATCCCGGGCCAGACGAACTACATGTCATTCACACCTGAGAAGGTTGGCACCTTCATGGGTAAGTGTGCCGAGCTTTGCGGCGAGTACCACTCCATGATGCTCTTTGAGGTCAAGGTGGTTGAGCAGGCTGAGTACGACGCCTACATTGAGTCACTGAGGGCTCAGGGCAACATTGGCCGTGCCGGAGAAGACCTGAATCCCAATCAGGATCTCTTCTACGGTAACGAAGCCACCGCACAGAACGCGTAACGAGAAGCGAGTATAGAGAAATGAAGAAGGGCAACGTCATCGTTTCGTGGCTCACCTCCACGGATCATAAGGTGATCGGCTACATGTACCTGATCAGCTCAGTCGCGTGGTTCATGATTGGTGGCCTCATGGCGCTGATCATTCGCGCACAGCTGTTTGCGCCAGGGCTCGAGGTCGTCGCAACGAAGGAGCAGTACAACCAGCTCTTCACGATGCACGGCACCATTATGTTGCTGATGTTTGCGACGCCGCTCTTTGCTGGCTTCGCGAACGTGCTGATGCCACTGCAGATCGGTGCTCCCGATGTGGCATTCCCACGACTGAACGCCTTCGCATTCTGGCTGTACACCTTTGGTTCCCTGATTGCCGTTGGCGGGTTCCTTACCCCACAGGGCGCCGCATCGTTTGGCTGGTTCGCCTATGCACCGCTGTCTGACGCGACCTTCTCGCCCGGTGTTGGTGGAAACTTGTGGGTACTCGGCCTTGGCATCGGTGGCTTCGGCACCATCATGGGTGGCGTGAACTTTATTACGACCATCATTACCATGCGCGCTCCGGGCATGACCATGTGGCGTATGTCGGTGTTCACCTGGAACACGCTGATCACCTCGATTCTGATCATCCTGATCTTCCCCGTGTTGGCAGCAGCGTTCTTTGGCCTTGCATCAGACCGCATCTTTGGCGCCCACATCTTTAACGGTGAGGGCGGGGCGATCCTGTGGCAGCATCTCTTCTGGTTCTTCGGACACCCCGAGGTATACGTCATTGCACTGCCATTCTTCGGTATCGTTTCCG
>CAZJOZ010000012.1:0-33701 GCA_964547775.1 uncultured Leucobacter sp. | reverse complement strand
CGCAGCACGTACTGCAAGATTCCGCCGTTTCGGTAGTAATCAGCTTCACCAGGAGTATCGATACGAACCACTGCGTCGAACTCGACGGTCTCGCCGCTCTCCTTCGTCGCCGTAACCTTCACTGTCTTCGGGGTAATTCCCTCATTCAGCTGGGTCACACCCTCAATGTTGAAAGTTTCCGTACCATCGAGCCCGAGTGAATCTGCGCTCTCGCCTGCCGGGAACTGGAGAGGAAGCACACCCATACCAATCAGGTTCGAACGGTGAATACGTTCAAAACTCTCGGTGATGACGGCCTTCACGCCGAGCAAGCTGGTGCCTTTCGCTGCCCAGTCGCGAGACGACCCTGACCCGTACTCCTTACCTCCGAGAACCACGAGCGGAATACCAGCGGCCTGGTAATTCTGCGCGGCGTCATACACGTAGGCCTGCGGGCCACCCGGCTGAGTGAAGTCACGGGTGAAGCCACCTTCGACATCCTCGAGCAGCTGGTTGCGAATACGAATGTTCGCGAAGGTGCCGCGGATCATAACCTCGTGGTTTCCTCGGCGTGAGCCGTAGGTATTGAAGTCCTTCGGAGCAATGCCATTAGCCACGAGGTACTGACCAGCCGGTGTCTCGGCCTTGAAGCTGCCTGCAGGGCTAATGTGGTCAGTGGTCACCGAATCTCCAAGCTTCAGGAGCACCCGTGCACCAGTGATGTCAGCGACCGGTGACGGCTCCAGTGACATGCCGTCAAAGTACGGCGCCTTCCGCACGTAGGTCGACTTCTCGTCCCACTCGAACGTCTTGCCGTCAGGCGTGGGCAGTGAATTCCAGTGTTCGTCGCCGTCGAAGACAGTTGCGTACTTCGACTTGAACATCTCGCTATCGATGGAGGCGTCGGCAATGTTCTGCACCTCGACAGGGTCAGGCCAGATGTCGCGCAGGAAGACATCATTGCCTTCCTGATCCTGACCCAATGGCTCATTCTCAAAATCGAAGTCCATGGTGCCGGCCAATGAGTAAGCGATCACCAACGGAGGGCTGGCCAGGTAATTCATTTTGATATCAGGGTTGATGCGACCCTCGAAGTTCCGGTTGCCCGAGAGCACCGCTGTCACTGCAAGATCGTGATCATTGACCGCAGCCGAAATTTCTTCATTCAGCGGTCCCGAGTTACCGATGCAGGTCACGCAGCCGTAACCCACGGTGTAGAAGCCGAGCGCTTCGAGGTCCGCGTTCAGACCTGACTTCTCGTAGTAATCAGTCACGACCTTCGAACCGGGCGCCAAAGTGGTCTTCACCCATGGCTTTGCCTTCAGACCCTTGGCCACTGCGTTTCTCGCGAGCACACCGGCAGCGAGCATCACCGAAGGGTTCGACGTATTCGTGCACGAGGTAATCGACGCGAGGGTTACCGCGCCATGATCGAGCTCAAACTCACGGCCCTGCTCGTCCTTGACCTTTGCGGGGTGTGATGCCTGTGCGTAGTTCAGCAGGTCCTTCTCAAACTGGGACTTCGCTGCCGAGAGCTCAATACGGTCTTGAGGACGCTTCGGGCCGGCGATTGAGGCAACCACGGTTGAGAGATCAAGCTCAAGGTACTCGCTGAACTCAGGCTCGACCGACGGATCATGCCACATGCCCTGCGCCTGGGTGTATGCCTTGACCAGCTCGACGGTCTCCTCGCTGCGCCCGGTGAGTCGCAGGTAATTCAAGGTGACATCGTCAATCGGGAACATAGCTGCAGTGGAGCCGAACTCGGGGCTCATGTTGCCGATCGTCGCGCGGTTCGCGAGAGGCACCGATCCCACTCCCTCACCGTAGAATTCAACGAACTTGCCCACTACGCCGTGCTGGCGAAGCATTTGAGTAATCGTCAACACCACGTCGGTCGCGGTCACACCGGCCGGAATTTGGCCTGACAGCTTAAAGCCCACGACGCGAGGAATCAGCATCGAAATGGGCTGTCCGAGCATGGCAGCCTCTGCTTCGATGCCGCCGACGCCCCAGCCAAGCACTCCGAGGCCGTTTTCCATGGTGGTGTGAGAGTCGGTGCCGACACAGGTATCTGGGTATGCCTGCAGCACACCATCGACCTCGCGCGCAAAGGTGATTCGCGCAAGATACTCAATATTGACCTGGTGGACGATACCGGTGCCGGGTGGAACAACCTTGAACTCGTCGAATGCGCCCTGCCCCCAGCGGAGGAACTGGTAGCGCTCTCCATTTCGCTGATATTCAATCTCAACGTTCTTTGCCGCAGCACTTGCGGTGCCGTACACGTCAGAAATTACTGAGTGGTCGATCACCATCTCAGCCGGGGCAAGCGGGTTGATTTTGTCCGGGCTACCGCCGAGATCAACAACGGCTTCTCTCATGGTTGCCAGGTCTACCACGCAGGGAACGCCAGTGAAGTCCTGCATGAGCACGCGAGCCGGCGTGAACTGAATCTCGGTGTCTGGCTCGGCCGAAGGGTCCCAGCCACCCAGCGCCTCGATGTGCGCCTTCGTGACGTTCGCGCCATCTTCGGTGCGAAGAAGATTCTCGAGCAGCACCTTCAGGCTGTAGGGCAGACGCTTGGCGCCCTCAACCTTGTTGATGTCGAAAATCTGGTAGCTCTTGCCCCCCACCTCAAGGGTGGTCTGAGCGCCAAAACTATTGAGTGATGCCATCACCGCTCCGTTCGGAATTTATCTCGATGTCGAGATATATCCTACCACTGCGCGCTGCGTACCCGTCGACGACGCTTCACTCGGCGAGCCGCCAGTCGGCGTGTCATTCATCCGATGATGCGGTCGAGGAGGCAGCGTCACCCGCAGACTCACGATCCACCTCAGCGCTCACCGAGGAGAGCACAAGCCAGGTGAAGAGAATTCCAAGCGCAAACAGCGGCACACCCATGACCAGGCGCGCAATGCCAAGCGCCTCGGTATGGCCTGCAAAGTACAACGGAAGCTGCACCGCTAGTCGGGCCGCAAACAGCGCAATCCAAATCAACGTCGTCACGAGCGCGGCCTGGCGAAGACGAGCATGCTTTCGCCACTCCGTCAGGGAACCACGGAAGAAACCAAGCAGCAGGCCGATAAGCGGCCAACCCACCATCAAAGAAATGGAATGCGCAAGGATCCAGGCGCCGTTGATAAAAAACCCAGGAACAAAATAGTTACTGCCGTCCCCAGTCAACAGCACTGAGGCCACACACACCGCAACACCGACCGCTCCCGAGAGGGCAGCAGTCAGCGGCTCGCGTCGAATCAATCGCCAACCAACTGCGAGCACCACAATGATGACGGGCGCAATGACCGCGAGATTCGCCTCTTGGGTGAAGGAATACACGATGAGGTACAGCGTCGCTGGCAACAACGACTCCACCACCCCACGCCAGCCACCAATCGCACTGAGCAACCCGGACGCGGAAACCGCCTCGCCGTCAAGGCCCGCTTGAACCGCCCGCCCGAGACCGCCCGAGCGCCGCGATGACTGTGGCAGATCCGCCTCGTTCATTCAGCAGCAGCGCCGGGGTTCTGCCCTTGCGCAACGCCAGCAGGCACGTGCAATGGGAGCAAGTCACGGGGAGGCATCGGCTGGTCACCACGAACGACCACCGTGTCACGGAACACAGCAAGGACCCGTTCTCGCGCAGCTGAGTCTTCAGCGCCCGCACCGCTAATGACCCCGCGCAGCATCCACCGTGGACCGTCAACCGCAATGAAGCGCACCGCCCGAGTGCCACCACCCTGCTCCGCAGGGACTTTGGTCACCACCAGAAGCTCAGGACCGAACGGCCCCGTCTCTTCGGTCGCAACCGCACCCTGCGACGAGAACTGATTCAGGATTTCTTCCCTCACCTGATGCCACAGCCCCGTCGACTTTGGCGCAGAAAATGCTTGCAATTGCAGGAGCGAACCCTCGTAGTCGAGGGTAACCGCGACGACGCGTTTTTGACGCTCATCAACCTCAAGGCGAAGCTGCAGGCCTTCGCGTGGAGCAATCTTGATCGAGCCAAAGTCGACGTAGGGGCGCATCGAAGGCACCTCACTGATGTCGTACGGCCCAGCCGTCTCGCGGTCTGCGGGTGCCGACTTCCTTTGGTCTGTTGGTGCGGGCGATCCCGCGACCGAGGCCAACTCTACTTCGTCAGCTGACTGCTGTTCATTCGTCATGGATTACTTCATTTCTCTCGGTACGACAGCTCCGGTCTCGGGCGCTCAACACTCACTCAACGTCTGAGGTGTGCCCGACTCCGGTTGACCCAAAGCCTGCGGTTCCCCGAACACTCTCGGAGAGCTCTGAAACCGGCACAAACGTAGCATGCGAAACCGGCATAACAATGAGTTGCGCGATGCGATCACCGACAGCGATCTCGAAGGATGCGTGCCGATCAAGATTGATCAACGGCACTTTAACCTCTCCCCGATACCCCGCGTCAATGGTGCCAGGTGAATTCAACACGGTAATGCCATGATTCACCGCAAGACCACTGCGCGGCACCACAAATGCGGCAAAACCATCAGGCAACGCGAACGAGATCCCCGTAGACACCAATGCTCGTTCACCGGGCTCCAAGACGAGCGCCTCCGCGCTACGCAGATCCGCCCCGGCATCGCCCGGTCGCGCATACGAGGGAATCTGGGACGGTTCAGCGATGATCGGAATCAGTGGTTCTGCAGTCACTTGGCCAGGCTACCCGAACCTCGTCGAGCGTGTCACTCTGGAACCACCCGCCCACACAGTCAACTCATCGTATGCACACGAGATAATGAAGGCATGAGCAACAACTCCACACCTCAGTATCGTGAACGCCTCTGGCCGTCTCCCTGGCTGCTCGGCATCCTTCTGCTGTTGCTCCCGTCGGTCATGCTCATCGTTATCCCGCTTAACGCCGCACTCGCCGTTCCGATTGCCGTAGCAACGTACGTCATCATCGCCGGCACACTCCTGCTGGTATCCCCACGGGTTGAGATCAACGATGGCATGCTCATCGCCGGCAATGCACGGATTCCCCTCACCCTAACCGGCGAGGTCACCGTGCTCGGCGATGCGAGCCTGCGACAGGTCATTGGGCCCGAGGCGGACGCACGAGCCTACCTGGTGGTTCGTGGACATCTTCACCAAGCAGTCAAGGTGGCAGTCACGGATCCACAGGATCCCGCCCCCTACTGGGTCATCACCACACGCACCCCAAAGAAGCTTGCGAACGCAATCGAGTCAGCGCGCGCAGCCTGAGCATTCCTGAGGCAAAAGCCTCACCGCAGAATGCGCGAAAAAGCGATGCTTTTTAGCCTGAGCATTCCTGAGGCAAAAGCCTCACCGCAGAATGCGCGAAAAAGCGATGCTTTTTAGCCTGAGCATTCTGCGCACACCGGACCGAGACTCGACTCGTGGTCCAGTTGCGAACGGTGACGCACCAGGAAGCAATTCACGCAGGTGAACTCATCATCCTGCTGCGGCAACACCACCACATCGAGTTCCACGTCGGAGAGATCAGCTCCGGCAAGCTCAAAACCTGGGTTATCAGCGTCTTCGGCATCGATCGCTGACCCGCCCTTCGCGGGCCCCCGTTCCTTCAGTGCCTCGATTGACTCATTCTCTTCATCCGCTTTACGGGGGGCGTCGTAATCAGTGGCCATGCTCTCCTGCGTTCTATTCGACGTGAACTCACAAACCGCGGCCATAGTTTGCCTTACGTTGGCCTCCTGATGCAAACCCGCGAGCCGAGAATTCGCTGAACGCGAGAATGCTGCCGCGAAATTTCGCGAGTTTCCGAGATTTTTTCGTACCCACCCACGTCAATACCGCCACTCACAGCGAAGACATGACACGCTAGTCGGGATCAATCAGGAGGAGCGGCCATGGATGAGCTACGGGTGGTTCGACGCGAGGATCAATCGCTGATCGTCGCGACTGATGCTGGTGAAGAGTTCCGTCTGGTTGTCGACGGCTCGGTTCTCGCAGAAATCCGTCAGCTCACCCGTCGCGAATCTTCTGGCCCTCGCGTGAGCCCCCGCCAGATCCAGTCACTGGTTCGTGCAGGCAAATCTCGAGCGGAAATCATTGAGCTCACCGGCGCCGATGAAAGCGATATCGAGCGCTATGAGGAGCCCGTACTCGCGGAACGGCAATTCATTTTGTCGACCGCCCAGGCAGTGCCGGTGCGCACCACACCCGGTGAGGAAGCAAACGAACAGTTCGGCACGGTCATCGCGGAACGGTTGGTCGGTATCGACGCCACGGATATCGAGTGGCTCGCGTGGCGAGATGAAGAGGCAGGCTGGATGATTGGCCTCAGCTTCGTTTCGAGAGAGGTATCACATCGCGCGGTGTGGTCTTTCGATCACAGAAAGAGCCTCCTCTCCCCGATTAACCCTGATGCAGTGAACCTCTCCAAGCAGGGTGAGGTCGGCGACCGCCTCATCCCGAAACTTCGCGCCGTTGATACCCCAGAAGCTGCAGGACGATTCGATTCGGGCGCATTTGCTGCGGAAGAACTGCCAGGTGCCGTCGACGAGGACGATCAATCATCCACTGCCCAGTCACAGGCAGCGGTGGAAGCTGCATTGCGGGCAGGGCACCCCTCCACAGGCTCCATCCCGATTATTTCCGATGATATGGAGTATTCTCGCCGGCGGGAGATCGATCAGCGGGCAATCAACACCCCCGATGAAGCCCCCCTCGACCTCGGACAGACTGCAGACCTGCTCAACGCGCTGAGGCGTCGCCGTGACAGTCGCGACACCGAGCCTCTCGCTCCCGAGACGCGCGAAGGAGTATTCGAGGGCCCCTCGAGCACTCCGCCAGTCCGCGAAATTCGACCAGTCCACGCTGAACCGACCCTCCCTCTCGACCAGTCAATCCCGGGACCTGTCCCGACAACCGATACCGCACCCCCGCACGACGGTGCACCAACTGAACCGCGCGCGAGTGCCACCGACCAGCAGACCCCCGAGGGGAGCAAGCGGAAGAGACGCACCTCGATTCCGAGCTGGGACGACATCCTCTTTGGAACACGAAGCGAGGAAGACCCGAGCTAGAGTTCGCCTCGCTCGGGTCCACGAACGTGGAGTGCCGCAAGTCGTTGCACAGCCGTTGCGAACGAAGTCCCGTGTAATGCACCACCGAGCAACAAAGGGACGCCGCGTTCTTCGTCGCTAAGTCCACCGTGCTGCCCGACCATGGCCAAGGCGGCGGGGCCGTCAGCGCGCAACATGAACGCGTTGAACCCGCGTGCGGCCACGAGCACATCACCCAATCGATCAGCGACCTCGCTGTTCATCGTCCCGAACCAATCAGCGGCAATCGCCTCCTCGCGTGTGCCAACCCATGCCCGTTTGCCAAGCACGTGCTGCAGTTCCTGCACGTGCGCTTCCTGACCCTCTGTATCCCGGAGGTAGATGGAGCGCATCCTCGGCTCTCCTCCGACCGCAGCGTATCGTCGTACATCGACGACATCGTCGAGCAGAATCCGATTCGCGGCCGGTACGTCAATAACGCCATGGTCAGCAACCACGACAACGCCCACATCATCGGGAAGCCGCAACAAGAACGAATCGAGCGCGCGATCGAGTTGCTCCAGCCGTCGGGTCCAGGCCGGGCTTTGCCACCCGTCAGCGTGGGCAACCTTGTCCAGTTCGTCGACATACAGGTAAAGCAGCTGCGAGCTCTGAGAGCGAAGTACTTGCGCAGCAAGAGTGAAACGATCATCGATGGTTTGTCCACCAAGATATTCGGTGCCACGCAGGATAGCCTCTGTCAAACCACCGGTCGCGTGTGCCGGTCGCCCGATGGCATACGGCTCAATACCAGCGTTTCTTGCGAGCTCAAACAACGGAACCGCTCGCTGCCATCCGCGAGGATCAGCAATGCCGCTCCATTCCTTGAGCGTCGATACGATACCTAATTCCGGGTGCCGAATCTTGTAACCAACGAGACCGTGCGTGCCCGGGAGCCGGCCGGTCGTGATGGTCGTGAGTGCGGCACCCGTGGTTGACGGTATCACTGTTTCAATCCGCCGCGATTGCAGGGATCCCAGTGTTCTCGCATGACCCAGTGATGCTTTCAGATTCGCGTGCCCGAGCCCATCGACGACGATCACGACCATCGCGCGCACCGCCGGCAGCAATCGCTGTACCTCAGGCAGCATGCTCACACGGTCATGCTCGACGCCACTCGCCTCACGGAGGAGCTCCACACTGCCGTTTCCAAGCCCGGCTGCGAGTGAGCCAAGTACGTTTGGCAACACCGCGGCAAGCCTCATCCCGTTGTCGGCTGGCGTCGGTAGCATAGGCTCCATCGTACCTGCGCCCTGAGTCAGTTCAGCGAGCGCTCCTCCCTCACGCAAGAAGGGCACCTGACGTCACCGTGACCGAACAACACATCGACGAGCGTATTGAAGAGATTGACGTTCAATCGGAAATGGAATCCTCCTTTCTGGAGTACGCCTATTCGGTGATCTATTCACGTGCCCTGCCTGACGCTCGAGATGGCCTGAAACCCGTACAACGTCGCATTCTGTACATGATGACCGACATGGGGCTTCGCCCCGAGAAAGGTCATGTCAAGAGCGCACGGGTCGTGGGTGAGGTCATGGGAAAGCTACACCCACACGGGGACGCTTCAATCTATGACGCTCTCGTTCGACTCGCGCAGCCGTTCGCTATGCGCCTCGCACTCGTTGATGGTCATGGAAATTTCGGCTCACTCGACGATGGGCCAGCTGCGTCCCGGTACACCGAGGCGCGCCTCACCGGCGCAGCCCTCGCGATGACGGCTGACCTCGACGAAGATGTCGTCGATTTCGTGCCCAACTATGACAACCAAATTATGCAGCCCGAAGTGCTTCCGGCTGCTCTCCCGAACCTGCTGGTGAATGGCGCGAGTGGCATTGCTGTGGGCATGGCCACGAACATGGCCCCGCACAACCTCAACGAAGTCGTCGACGCAGCCAAACATCTGCTTGCCCATCCAGAGGCCACCGTGGACGAATTAATGGAGTTCGTGCCGGGCCCCGATCTGCCAGGGGGCGGTATCATCGTCGGACTCGACGGTGTCAAAGATGCCTACCGAACCGGTCGCGGCGCGTTTCGCACTCGCGCAAAGGTCAGTGTGGAGCAGCTCGGGCCACGCCGCACCGGCCTCGTCGTCACCGAACTTCCGTACCTCGTCGGGCCAGAGCGCGTCATTGAGAAGATCAAGCAAGGCGTTGAGGCAAAACGCATTTCCGGCATCAGCGATGTGGCCGACCTCACTGATCGCAAGAATGGTCTGCGCCTTGTCATCACCCTGAAGACGGGGTTCAGCCCCGAAGCGGTGCTCGAACAGCTGTATCGCACGACGCCGCTCGAAGATTCCTTCAGCATCAATTCCGTCGCCCTTGTCAATGGCCAACCACAAACTCTGGGTCTCCGCGAGATGCTTCAGGTGTTTCTCGACCATCGACTTTCGGTCGTCACGAGGAGAAGCCAGCATCGTCTGCAAAAACGGCGCGATCGCCTCCATTTGGTCGAGGGTCTGCTTATTGCGATCCTCGATATTGACGAGGTCATTCAGCTCATTCGATCAAGCGATGACGCAGAATCGGCACGGAGCCGGCTGATGCTGGTGTTTGACCTGAGCGAGGCCCAGGCCGAGTACATTCTCGAACTCCGCCTGCGCCGCCTGACGAAGTTCTCACGAGTGGAGCTCGAGGCCGAACGTGACCAGCTCCTCGCCGAAATCGATGCATTACTGCAGATTCTTGGCGATGAAGCGAAACTCAAACGGGTTGTCGCAGAAGAGCTGGACCAAGTGGCAGACGCATACGGGTCACCGCGCCGTACGGTGCTCACCGGAGCGGTCGCACGACCCGCGCGCTCAACCACGAAAGCCCAGTCACTCGAAGTTCCCGACGGCCCCTGCACCGTACTCCTTTCAGCGACGGGACGAGCCCTCCGCATCGACCGCGATCCTGATGCTTCTGAGTCGGCGCGTCGCGGATCTGCGCGAGCCACCAAGCACGGTGCGATTACTGCGAGCGTCGACGGAACAGTTCGTGGTGAACTCGGGGCGGTACTCAGCAATGGTAGCGTGCACCGTTTCACCCCGGTCGATCTTCCCCTCGTGCCAGCCGCATCCATTGCGTTCTCTGCGGGGGTGCCGCTGACGTCGTACCTTGGCCTCACTGACAAATCGCTCAAGATTGTCGGCCTCGTCGAACTCGAGTGCGAGACGCCAGTGGGCCTCTTCACCGCAGGCGGGGTGGTAAAACGCGTGATCCTCCAGGATCTTCCGGCCCGCCCCGAGTTCGAGATCATCAGCTTGAAGCCTGGTGACCGCCTCATCAGTGCGGTGCCGGCTCCCGACGAAAGCGAGTTTGTGGCGGTTTCAACCGATGCGCAACTCCTCCGCTTTGCCGCATCCGCAGTTCGACCTCAGGGACGCCCCGCAGGGGGCATGGCAGGAATGAAGCTCACACCCGATGCCACCGTACTCTTTGCAAGCGCAATCCCACACGCCGCAGAGGCACAGGTCGTAACCGTCGCAGACAGTTCGCTCACCCTTCCGGGAACCGATGTCGCGACGGCAAAGCTCTCTGCATGGAGCGAGTTCCCATCGAAAGGCCGAGCCACCGGTGGCGTGCGCGCACAACGATTCCTGAAAGGCGAGGATCAGCTCGCTTGTGCATGGGTTGGCGTGGGTGAGCCGCGTGCGCTTGCCGCCGACGGCACGGCCCGCACCCTCCCCACAACGCTGAGCAAGCGTGATGCGAGCGGGACACCGATCGACGGTGCCGCAGCATACATCGGGCTTGCACCGTAAGAGTGAGGCCCCGTTGAGCGCTCGGCACAACGCCGGGTCGGGTTAGGCGTCGATTCGCTCCCTGTCGAGGTCGTCAGCGTTCTCGACGATGAACTCCTTGCGCGGGGCAACTTCCCCACCCATGAGCAATTCAAAAACCTGTGCAGCCGCATGTGCATCTTCCATACGCACGCGTCGCAACGTTCGATGTCCCCGATCCATGGTGGTCTCGGCAAGTTGGTCGGCGTCCATCTCCCCGAGGCCCTTGTATCGTTGAATCGGTTCTACGTATTTCTTGCCTTTACGACGCAGATCACCCAGTAAGGTCTGCAGTTCTCGTTCGCTATACGTGTAGATAACCTCGTTCGGCTTTCGGCCGGCATGCTGCACAATAACCCGATGCAATGGCGGCACCGCAGCGTACACGCGTCCTGACTCGAGGAGCGGACGCATGTATCGGAAGAACAGGGTAAGCAGCAGCGTACGAATGTGTGCGCCGTCGACATCTGCGTCGCTCATGAGAATCACTTTGCCGTACCTCACCGCGTCGAGATCGAAGTCTCGACCAGATCCGGCCCCAATCACTTTAATGATTGAACTGCATTCCGCATTGTTCAGCATTTCTGCGACCGACGCTTTCTGCACGTTCAGAATCTTCCCGCGGATAGGGAGCAGCGCCTGGAACTCACTGTCGCGAGCGGGCCGGGCCGTGCCGAGCGCACTGTCGCCCTCCACGATAAACAGCTCGGTTTCTGCAACGTCACGGGAACGGCAGTCGATGAGCTTCGCCGGTAACGAAGAACTTTCTAAGGAGCTCTTGCGTCTCGCTGTGTCTCGTTGCGCGCGAAGTGCGATCCGAGACTTCATCTCGGAAACCATTTTTTCCAGCAGAGCCGAGGTCTGGGCCTTGTCGTCCCGTTTCGAGGACTGGAACCGCTCCTCAAGCCCCTTCACCAGTGCTTTCGACACAATCTGCCTGACCGCAGCAGTGCCGAGCACCTCTTTCGTCTGCCCTTCAAACTGTGGCTCAGGAACTCGCACGGTGACCACAGCGGTCAAACCGGTCAGCAGGTCATCCTTTTCCGGTTTATCGCTGCCAGCCTTCAGTTTGCGAGCATTCTGCTCAATCTGCTTACGGAAGAATTTCGTGAGACCCTGTTCGAAGCCGTTGAGGTGGGTGCCGCCCTTCGGCGTAGCAATGATGTTGACAAAGCTTTGAATCTCAGTGTCGTATCCGGTGCCCCAGCGAAGCGCAATATCTACCTCACAGGTGCGCTCTACGTCGCGGGAGACCAAAGCTCCCGAGTTTTCGTCTACCACGGGAATGGTTTCATGGAATGTTCCACGATCCGTGATGCGCCAGGTGCTGGTCAATGGTGCATCGACCGCAAGGAAATCCACAAACTCTGCAATGCCGCCGTCGTATTGGAATCGATGCACTGCGGGATCGCCATCCTCCGACCGAGCTTCGGAGCGCTCATCAGTGATTTCGATCGCAAGTCCCGGCACGAGGAACGCTGTCTGTCGTGCCCTGGCGATCAGCGCCTCTGGCTCAAACTTCGCGGTGGAAAGGAAAATCTGGGGATCAGCCCAGTAGCGAACTCTGGTGCCGGTGCGCGTCTTCGGCACCTTACCGACAACCGTCAGCTGGGATGACTCACGAAATGGAGTGAACGGACTATCGGGACGTTCACCGTCGAATACGCCTGGCTCTCCGTGTCGGAACGACATAGCCCAGGTCTTTCCGTCGCGATCAACTTCTACGTCAAGTCGAGCCGAAAGTGCGTTGACGACCGAAGCGCCAACACCGTGCAACCCACCTGAAGAGGCGTATCCTCCGCCTCCAAACTTGCCGCCAGCGTGCAACTTGGTGAACACAAGTTCAACACCCGTGAGACCGCTCTTGGGTTCCACGTCGACCGGTATCCCGCGCCCATGATCAATAACGGTGACGCTTCCATCGTCGTGGAGAGTAATGCCAATTTCTGAGCCATGGCCAGCGAGCGCTTCATCAACCGAGTTGTCAATGATCTCCCAGAGACAATGCATTAACCCTCTGGAGTCGGTGGTGCCAATGTACATGCCCGGCCGCTTTCGCACGGCTTCGAGCCCCTCAAGCACCGTGAGATGACGGGCGGAATAGCTCGATTGCGCCACGGTGTGACTCCTTTCAGAACTGACCTCACTACCCTAGGGCGAACAGACGACAAGTTCCTCGAAGCTCGCCGTAAACCTGCGACAGGGCTCCGGCTACTACGCGTTCAGCGAAAACACCGCCACTCCCAGCGCATTCCTCCGCATCACATGGTTTGATGGTGTCATACCGGAAAAGGAAGAACCCTTCGATGGTGAGCGATATTGAGGAGGCAGTCATGACGACACTTGAACAGGACCGTTCCGAGGTAACGCCTGCCGCCGACCGCGCTCTCACCGCACTCGACCGCTGTGACAGCTGCGGCGCACAAGCGTATGTTCGGGTCATGCTCAACGACAGTGAGTTGTTGTTCTGCGGGCACCATGCAAAGAAGCACGAAGAGAAACTTCGGCCACTTGCCGATTCCTGGCACGATGAGACGGCACGTCTCGTTGACGCTCGATAACGAAGCCAATGGGACTTGGTCTCTCGCGAAGGATTCGCTACCTCACTGAGCGGGTTGCCGCAGTAAATTTGCCTAGAGTGTGGCGAACCGCTGGGGCAATCGGTGCACAGTCAGGTCGCAATCGTGTCGTGATCTTCACCGACATGCTCCTGAGCTCGGTCTCGCACGAGGTAGCATTCCAGGACTACCAGGACTGGGATTTCCACGAGCTCAATCGCGCGGAACGCCGCACGTTTATGACCCACCCAAAGTCCAACCATTTAGCGCAGAAGCTCAATGCGCCAGAGTTTCGATCGCAGTTTGCCGATAAGTCACGATTCAACACGGTATTCTCCGACTACATTGGCCGCGAGTGGATCGATATTCGTACCGTCGGCGTCGCTGAGGTTGAGGATTTCGTGAAACGCCACGGTTCGGTCATGGCGAAGGTTCCCGACAGCCTGGGCGGCATTGGCATTGCAAAGCGCACGGCCGACACTATTGATGACTATGCCAAGTTCTATGACGAGCTTACGCGGGGGCGGCAGTTTGTGCTCGAAGAGCTCATCACTCAGCACCCCGAAATGGCTGCGTTGTGTGCAACGAGTGTCAACACCCTGCGAATCGTGACCTACTTTGACGGCACCACCGTTCACAACCTCGCCAACGTGTTGAAAATTGGTAATGGTGGCGCCATCGATAACTTCTCCCACGGGGGCATGTACACCATGCTCGACGATGACGGTGTTGCGATCGCTCCGGCTTTTGACGGTGAAAATCGCACTTTCGATGTGCATCCTGTCACCGGAACACCAATCGTCGGTTTCCGAGTCCCGTACTTCGCCGAGGTCTTGCGCTTCGTTGATGAACTAGCTCGAAAAGTTCCTCAGGTCCCCTATGTGGGATGGGATATTGCGATCACCCCTGACGGCCCCGTCGTTATTGAAGGCAATTACAACACTGGGGTGTTTCAAGCGAAGCCGAGTGTCTCCGGCATCAGAACCGGTCTCCTCCCGAAGTATCGCGAGGCGATCGGATTCTGAGCGCCGCCCTCTTTTGCGACAGCAATGCCCGTGTGTCTACGCGCTGACAGGTACCGGGCGGATGATGCCCATCGGTGTGCTCTCGTGACCTTGCCCGAGCGGATTGTCGCTCAGGATCTCGGCAACGAGTCGCTCATGTGCTTTGTCACTGTTTGAGCCGAGAACGTTGCCGCCAAAATCATTGATGTCAACGATCATGACCGTCACTCGCTTGCCGACCGCGCGCTCAATGCTCCGCGATACGCCGTCTGGATCAACGGGCACAAGCACCACTCGCTGGTTATAGGGCGGGAGCGTCCCTTGGGTCGGACCATCAATTCCTCGTGCCAAGTCACCGGCGATTCGGTAAAAATCGCCTTTGCGGCCAAACAACTTCGTTACCGCAGCGACACCAGCAGCAAAGAGAATTCGTGGCGTTCCACACTCCCTGAGCGCCATCTCCATTGTCTCGGGAATACCGAGTCCAATGCCGTAAGACGTTTTCGTCACGTATTTCGAGAGAAAGACTGCGAGCTTTCGTGGCTGGATCTCGTCGAGTGAGTACGAGCGCCCCTGGATGATCGCGACGATCTTTTCCGTCACGAAGAGGATGTCACCATCTTCAAGTAACGGAGATGCGTACGTGGTGACCAACGTTGAAAGATCATCGTCGGGCATGACGGTGTGTGTCTTGATCGGAATTCGCTGATACTCGACCCCTGAAACAGAAATCGTTAACTGCTTGCCGTCGTTCGGTGCGTTCATCGCAGATTCGCTTTCGTCGCAGGTAGCTATTTACTCGAGGTAGTCACGCAGCTGTTGGCTTCGACTCGGATGACGCAGCTTTGCCATCGTCTTCGACTCGATCTGGCGAATGCGTTCACGCGTCACGCCAAACGTATCGCCAATCTGGTCGAGAGTCTTCGGTTGCCCATCCCCGAGGCCAAAGCGCATACGAATAACACCCGCCTCACGCTCACTGAGTGAGTCCAGCAGCTGTTCAAGTTGCTGCTGCAGCATCGTGAAGCCCACCGCATCCGCAGGGACAACCGCCTCAGTATCTTCAATGAGATCACCGAACTCGCTGTCGCCGTCTTCGCCCAGCGGTGTGTGCAGTGAGATCGGCTCGCGACCATACTTCTGCACCTCAACAACCTTTTCAGGGGTCATATCAAGCTCGCGGCTCAGCTCTTCGGGAGTGGGCTCCCTACCGAGATCTTGCAACATCTGGCGCTGCACCCTGGCGAGCTTATTAATGACTTCAACCATGTGCACGGGAATACGGATTGTCCGCGCCTGGTCTGCCATCGCACGGGTGATTGCCTGCCGGATCCACCAGGTGGCATACGTCGAGAACTTGAATCCCTTGGTGTAGTCAAACTTTTCGACCGCACGAATCAGACCGAGGTTTCCCTCTTGAATGAGATCAAGGAATTGCATACCGCGGCCGGTGTAACGCTTTGCAAGAGAAACCACCAGACGGAGGTTCGCTCCGAGGAGATGGCTCTTCGCTCGTTGGCCATCGCGTGCCACCCATTTCAACTCTCGCTGGAGTTTCTTCGGCAGATTTGGTTCGGTTGCGAGCTTTTCTTCAGCGAAGAGTCCCGCTTCAATTCGCATTGCAAGTTCGACTTCTTCAGCGGCATTCAGCAGAGCAACTT
The DNA here is from genome assembly GCA_964547775.1 of uncultured Leucobacter sp. Classification (GTDB taxonomy): domain Bacteria; phylum Actinomycetota; class Actinomycetes; order Actinomycetales; family Microbacteriaceae; genus Leucobacter. The sequence continues at coordinate 17,681 of CAZJOZ010000012.1, read as the reverse complement.
TGCCGATCTGCTTCAGGTAATCCTTCACCGCGTCAGCGGTCGCACCAGGTATCGCAGTGGTGACCGTCGGAACGTCTTCTTCATCCCCTGCGCGAAGCACGATAGCTCCGGTTGGGAGTGGCTCGTCCTTGCTCGTGTCGGCCTTGTCTTCTGCTTCGTTCTCATCGTCAACGACTTGGTCGTCGAGTTCGATGTCCTCGGATTCGATCTCTTCAATTTCGCTCGCGGCGGCTCGTTTCTTCGCCGGAGCCTTCTTTGCAGTCGCTTTCTTTGGAGCCGCTGTCGCTTTCGCAGCAGAAGCCCTCTTCTTCGCGGGAGTCTTTGCGGTCTTCGTCTCTGCCTCGGGCACAGACGACGTTGAAGTGGTAGTCGCCTTGGTGCCGCTCTTTACCGCAGTCTTCTTCTTTGCGGGAGTCGTCTGCTCAGCGTCAGTGTGTTCGGATGATGTTGCTTTCTTCTGTGAAGAAGCACGAGTCTTGGACGTGGTTGCAGTCGCCACGCGGCCGCCTCTCTGAAATCGAAGGTGTTCGTCGAGCAGTGCAAACAATTGATGCACATACCGGTAAAACCCGTGTCAAGCCCCAAATATTCCGCGTCATGCAGAACTCTGGGGAGAACGGGTTACTCACCCCATTATTGCACGTCGATTCGCTAGCCCTGTTCGGCCTCACCGGACTCTTCGCCCTGAGCCGTATTTTCCCGACGCTCTGCCAGGTATCGTTCGAGTTCGCTTGCGAGCTGGTCAGCCGTCGGTAACGATCCGTCCGCTGTCATGAGTGGCGAGCGTTTGGTTTGATCCTCCATGTACTCGTCGTAGCGTTCTTCGAGGCCGCGAAGCATCTCTCCCGATTCAATATTCTGTTGAATTTGCGCATCGACCTGCTCACGGAATGCACGTGAGGCCTCACGGATCGTTTCTGTTGCGAATATGAGTCCAGTCGCAGACATGATGCCGTCAAGCGCCGCGAGGAGCGCATCCGGGTAATCATTGTTCGCGAGATAGTGCGGAACCAGAAGCGCAAAACCCACGACTTCTTCGCCAAGCGTCGACAGACGATACTCCAGCACGTGGGTAACACTCGCAGGAAGTCGTGTCGTTGGCTTCCACACAGACCGCGCCTCAATGAGGTCGTCTCGGTTGCCACTCACCGTTGCGCGGAGAGGTCGCGTGTGCGGCACCGGCATCGGAATCGCGTGCGTCCAAGCAGTCGTCGAGACCTCAAATTCATCGATAAGTTCGAGCAAGGTGTCAAGAAACAGCTCCCACCGGAAGTCTGGTTCAAATCCGCTCAAGAGCAAGAACGGCTTACCCAGTTCATCTCGGCACAGCGAGAGCAACAGCTCTTCCGGCGAGTAATCGACGAAGTGATCCTCGTCGAAGGTAATCGTGGGTCGCCGAGACCGGTAGTCGAGGAGGAGGTCCGTATGAAATCGAATGACCTCCTCAGGCGCATATTGGCCCCACAAGAACTCGTCGAGCTGAGAAATCACTCCTCCGGCATCGCTGATACCGGCAAGCGCAACGATCAACGGCAGGCCCTTGGGCACCTGCGCGCGTCGTTCGGCATCATCAACGGAGAAAATGGAATCTGTCACAGTACCAATTCTATGAAGCGGCGCCCCAACTCCGGCCGTTATGCATCACGCCATCAGCGAACCTCACTCATTGGCGCACAAGCACATACTGATCCAGGCACTGCGAGTAGTAGGCTTGAAGACGCGTGTCATCCACGCCGTATTTCACCACATGACCGAGGGAGATCCCACTTGGCTACTCAGCAATTTGACATCGTAGTTCTCGGCGGAGGCAGCGCGGGTTATGCGGCTGCACTGCGGGCCACACAACTCGGTTTCAGTGCGGTGGTGATTGAAAAAGATAAGCTCGGCGGTACCTGCCTGCATCGGGGGTGCGTACCCACGAAGGCACTCCTTCACTCGGCAGAGATCGCTGATGTTGCGCGCGACGGCGCGGCCTACGGCGTTCTTTCAAGTGTCAGCGACATTGATATCGCAGGCGTCAATACCTTTCGCAGCAAGCTCGTTGAAGGGAAGTTCAAAGGACTTCAGGGGCTCCTCAAAGCCAACGGCATTCAGGTCATTGCAGGCGAGGGTCGCCTCGTATCACCCAATACGGTCCGCGTCGGGGACGACGACATTGTAGGCACGCATGTCGTGCTCGCTACCGGGTCCTTTTCACGGTCACTCCCGGGCCTCAATATCGAAGGTCGCATCATCACCAGTGAGCATGCTCTGGAGCTCACCGAACTCCCGAAGCGCGTCATTATTCTTGGCGGCGGTGTGATCGGCGTCGAGTTTGCGAGTGTCTGGCGATCATTTGGAGCCGAGGTCACCATCATTGAGGGCCTCCCCCACCTGGTGCCGAACGAAGAAGAATCAGTCTCGAAGCAGTTAGAGCGTGCATTCCGCAAGCGTGGAATCGATTTCAAGCTCGGTGTACGTTTTCAGAGCGCAACCCAAACTGCAGACAGCGTCACCGTCACGCTCGAAGACGGATCGACGGTTGAAGCTGACTATCTCCTCGTCGCAGTCGGTCGCGGCCCCGCTACTCAGGGTCTCGGCTTCGAAGAGGTAGGCATTGCGATGGATCGTGGGTTTGTGCTCACGAACGACCGTCTCGAGACCAACGTTCCTGGGGTCTACGCCATCGGCGACATCGTCCCAGGTCTGCAGCTCGCCCATCGCGGATATCAGCAAGGCATCTTCGTCGCGGAACAGATCGCGGGCCTCAACCCGGTGGTTGTCGAAGACGTGAACATTCCGAAGGTGACGTACTGTGATCCAGAAATTGCTTCCGTCGGTTACACCGAGGCGAAGGCGAAGGAAGCGTTCGGCGAAGATAACATCCTCTCCTACGAATACAACCTGGCGGGCAACGCAAAGAGCTCGATTCTCGGCACTGCGGGGACGGTGAAGGCCGTCCGCGTGAAAGATGGTCCAGTGGTCGGTGTGCATATGATTGGCGCACGCGTCGGTGAGCTCGTCGGTGAGGCACAGCTCATTGTGAATTGGGAAGCCTACCCAGAAGACGTGGCGCCGTTTATTCACGGCCACCCCACACAGAACGAAACCATTGGCGAGGCCATGCTGAAGCTCGCTGGCAAGCCGTTGCATGCGATCTAACGCGCCTGCACCCCTAGACGAACGAAATGATCGGAGAAAATCACGATGAGTGAATCGGTAGTGCTCCCCGCACTCGGCGAGAGCGTCACTGAGGGAACCGTGACCCGGTGGCTCAAGCAGGTGGGAGACCGCGTCGAAGTTGACGAGCCATTACTTGAGGTTTCGACTGACAAGGTCGATACCGAAGTTCCTTCCCCTATTGCAGGAGTGGTTGAAGAGATCCTCGTCCAAGAGGATGAAACAGCCGAGGTCGGAGCAGTCCTCGCTCGAATTGGCGACGGATCCGGTGCATCCGCCGAAACGCAGGCGTCAAGTGCACCCGAAGCCGATGCTGCACCGAAGGCAGAGGAGCCTGCGGCAGCGGAACCCGAATCAGCACCGCAGACCGCGCCTGCTGCTTCCGCGGCTCCACAGGCGTCGGAAGCCGGCGATTCGCAAGATATCGTGCTCCCCTCGCTGGGTGAGAGTATCACCGAAGGCACGGTCACCCGCTGGCTGAAGCAGGTGGGTGATTCGATCGAGGTAGACGAACCTATCCTTGAGGTTTCGACCGACAAAGTTGATACTGAAGTGCCATCACCAGTTGCGGGTGTGCTGCAGGAGATCCTGGTACAGGAAGACGAAACCGTTGAGGTGGGCGCAGTGCTCGCCCGGGTCGGTTCTGGTGCAGCCGCAGCCCCGTCGACTCCGGCGTCCGCATCTGCGCCAGCAGAGGAAAAGGCTGCCGCCGCACCAGCAGCACCAGCGCCCGCCGAAGCACCCGCACCAGCTGCAGCTCCGGCAGCCGTGGCTGCACCGGCGCCAGCTCCCACACCCGCAGGTACTCAAGCCTCGTCAGGAGCACCGGCTCGCACAGCTGAGCAGGCACCCGCATCTGCCACCTCAGGCTATGTCACACCGATCGTGCGAAAGCTTGCTGCCGAGCAGGGTGTTGACCTGTCTCAGGTTCGCGGAACCGGTGTTGGTGGGCGAATCCGTAAAGAAGATGTGCTCGCCGCAGCAGCACAGCGCCCAACTGCGTCAACTGCTGCCGCTGCAGCTCCTCCGGTGATTTCGGAACTCCGTGGAACCACGCAGCCAATGAGCCGACTTCGCAAGGTCATCGCCCAGCGCGCAGTGGAATCCATGCAGGGAACTGCCCAGCTGACAACGGTCGTCGAGGTGGATGTCACCAAGATTGCTCGCCTGCGTGACGCAAAGAAGGCAGAGTTCTTGGAGAAGACCGGTTCGAAGCTCTCCTTCATGCCGTTCTTCGCCCTCGCCGCCGCAGAGGCGCTGCGCACATATCCGATCGTCAATTCGACGGTAGACGGTGATTCAATCGTGTACCCGGCGACGGAGAACCTCAGCATTGCGGTCGACACAGAGCGCGGTTTGCTCACCCCAGTGGTACGCGACGCAGGCGACAAGTCAATCGCTCAACTGTCAAACGATATTGCTGACCTCGCAGCGAGAACACGTGACAACAAACTCACCCCTGATGAGTTGGCTGGTGGTACCTTCACCCTCACCAACACCGGTTCACGCGGTGCACTGTTTGACACCCCGATTGTCTTCCTGCCTCAGACCGCCATTCTTGGCACCGGTGCAGTGGTAAAGCGCCCGGTGGTTGTCAGCGGACCAGATGGCGATGCTATCGCGGTTCGTTCGATGGTGTACCTGGCCCTGTCGTATGACCACCGCATCATTGACGGCGCCGATGCAGCACGTTTCCTCGGGCAGGTGAAGGCACGTCTCGAAGAGGGTAACTTCGAGGCCAACCTCGGCATCTGATCATCGCTTACGTTCGTCGGTAGGTGAGTGCAATGTCACTCGTCTACCGACGACGTGTTTCAGCACGGCGTGCCTGCTCATACCTGGCCAGGACTCATGGTGCTGCAGTGAGGTAGCGGCCTCATCGATGCAGTCGAGAAGAAATAGCCCTTTATCTTCGCCTGCCCAGGTATCTACCACGCGTTGCAGTGCAAGTTTTGGTAGCCCCAGTGTCACACAGTAGTGGTCATGACCGTGGGCAAGATGGTGCTTCGCCGTCCAGTACCGGCGGATCTTGTGCACCACTCCCTGGGCTCGGCTGCGACGAATGGTCCTGCCCACCCAGGACACATCTGTTGCGCACAACGGGCCAGCACACCATCCGCGAACGCGTAACGCTTCGGTGAGTTCCAAGAGTCGGCAAACGGCCCAAGCAATCTCGCCGATCGATCGTTGTGACGATACTTTCGACGTTCGAGGGGAACTGGTCGATCTTCCGGGAACTGGGCAACGCATGCCATCACGGTATGGCTTCGTTCCATCGTCAACAACCGTTCTCCCCAGATACCAATGCACTGAGCTTCCTGTACTCCTGTGAGCGACGAGCACTCCTTGGTGAACCGGTAGGATGGAGACCATGGCCAAGGAGAAAAAACAGCGTGCACCCAAGCCCCCGGGTCGCATCAAGCAGATGGTGCAGATCTACCGCAACACGAAGCAGTATGATCGCAATCTCACGCTGACGTTGGTGTTGTGTTTTCTAGGACCAGTCGCGCTCTCCCTCTTCGCTGCTTGGTTTTTCAATAACAACGTCTTCGGATGGATCGTTTGGCCCCTCACCGGCATTCTGGTAGGCGTTCTGCTTGTCATGATCGTGCTTGGTCGGCGCGCCGAGAGTGTCGCCTACGCTCAACTTGAGGGTCAGCCTGGCGCCGTAGGTGCGGTGATTAACGGCGCACTGCGTCGATCCTGGCGCGGCAGCGAAGTTCCCATTGCGATGACGAAACAGCAAGACGCGGTCTACCGCGTCGTGGGCCGCGGCGGAGTTGTGCTCATCGCAGAGGGAAGTGCCACGCGCACGAAGCAGCTCGTGAATCGCGAAATGGTAAAACTTCGCCAGGCGCTTCGCGGCGTCCAGCTCACCACGCTCTATGTGGGCCCCGATGGCGATGGTGTACCCCTCAACAAGCTTTCGAGAACGCTCGTCAAATTGAAGCCGGTGCTCAATCGGCGCCAGGTGAATGAAGTCTACAATCGCCTTCTTTCCCTGAAAGCCGACCCCGTGGGCATTCCGAAGGGTATCGATCCCTACAAGGTCCGCGCACAGCGGCCTCGCTAAATTGCACAGCGCTCCGCCCACGTAGCTTCCCGTTCACAAGCGTGCGCTCACGCACCGGCGTGGCTCTGCCGCTCACGCACCGGTGTGGCTCTGCCGAAGAGCTTAAGCGCGAACGAGCACTGTGCCCGCAATTTTGTCGTGGAACCCGCGCTGGTCACTGTCCCACACCAGCACAGGGATGACGAGTGCGAGCAAGACCGTGCGGACGATAGGCCGCCACCAACCGACCCAGCCTCCAGCAATCGGCACCACGCGCATACCCATCACACGATGTCCGACCGAGCCCCCGATGGTGGGGATCAAGAGTACCTGCATCACGATAAAGATGAGGTACGTTGCCCAACTATGTTGGGCGGTGCTGTACGGAGCGAACAGCAATGCGATCACCATCGCGACGCCCCAATCGATGAGGATGGCCAGCACTCTCCTGCCCAGACGGCCAACGGACCTTGGGCCCTCCGCGGGCAAACCAAGTCGTTCTCCCGGCCACTTACTGGGTTCGAGGTCACCAAAACGTTGCGGCTGAGAGGGTTTGGGCATACCTCCCATTGTATGAACATACCGCTGTGCGTTTCCGGAGGTACCCGAGCATATCGGGCACCTGCTCGAAACACAATGGAAACAAAGTTCTTATGACGTTGAAATACGGGTGTCGTACGCTACTTATTGCATCGAGGCGTATCAGCCCGAGACGTATTGAGGAGCAAGATGTTCACCACACCGCAGGAAGTGCTCGACTACATCAAGGAAACTGATGTCAAGTTTGTTGACATTCGTTTCACCGACCTACCGGGCGTTCAGCAACACTTCAATGTCCCTGCTTCGACCTTAGATCTGGAATTTTTCGAGGTCGGTCAAATGTTCGATGGGTCGTCGGTCCGTGGTTTCTCCGGAATCGCGGAAAGCGATATGCAGCTCATTCCTGACGTGACCACTGCGTACATCGACCAGTTCCGCGCCGAGCGCACCCTGGTGCTGATCCATGACATTTACAATCCGCGAACCGGCGAAATCTACCACCGTGATCCCCGCCAGGTGGCAAAGAAAGCAGAACGCTACCTCGTATCAACCGGAATCGCAGACACCGCATTCTTCGCGCCGGAGGCGGAGTTCTACATCTTTGACTCGATCCGGTACGAAACCACGCCTCAGCGCACCATGTACGCAGTCGACGCTGAGGAAGCGCACTGGAACTCGGCAAAGAAAATTGAGGGTGGAAACCTCGGCAACACGACTCGTGCCAAGGGCGGATACTTCCCTGTTTCTCCGGTTGATAAGCAAGCCGATCTGCGTGACGACATTTCGCTTCGCCTGATTGAAGCGGGTCTCGAACTCGAGCGTGCCCACCATGAGGTGGGTGCTCCAGGGCAAGCCGAAATCAATTACCGTTTCAACACGATGGTGTGCGCCGCAGACGACGTGTTGAAGTTCAAGTACATTGTGAAGAATACGGCCGAGCTGTGGGGCAAGACCGCCACATTCATGCCGAAACCGGTCTTTGGCGACAACGGCTCTGGCATGCACACCCACATGTCACTGTGGAAGGACGGATCTCCCCTCTTCTACGATGAGAACGGCTACGCAGGTCTGAGTGATGTTGCCCGCTGGTACATCGGCGGTATTCTCAAGCATGCTCCGGCGGTGCTTGCGTTCACGAACCCCACGATTAACAGCTACCGTCGTCTCGTCAAGGGGTACGAAGCACCGGTAAACCTCGCATACTCCGCAGGAAACCGTTCCGCTGCGATTCGTATTCCGTTGACCGGTTCGAACCCGAAAGCGAAACGAATCGAGTTCCGTGCGCCGGATGCCTCGGGTAACCCGTACCTGGCGTTCGCTGCTCAGCTGATGGCTGGTCTTGACGGCATCCGCAATCGCATCGAGCCAATGGAGCCAATCGACAAGGATCTCTACGAGTTGCCACCCGAGGAAGCACAGAACATCCCTCAGGTGCCAGGTTCACTGTCTGAAGCTCTCGACGCGCTCGAAGCAGATCGTGACTTCCTGCTCGAGGGCGGCGTGTTCACCGAGGATCTTCTCGATACGTGGATAGCCATGAAGCGCGAGACCGATAACGCCCCGATTGCGCTGCGTCCGCACCCGTTCGAGTTCGAGTTGTACTACGGCGTGTAACCGCGTTCCAAACGGTGAGACGAGCCTCGCTTCCCAGCTAACCAGGGAAGCGGGGCTCGTCTTCGTACCCGAAGAACTCACGCTCAAACACGCGCCGAGCCCGTCGGCTTGCGGCGAACCAGCGTTCTTCGAGTTCGGTCGTTTGGTGAGCACTCATCCCGAGCACTCCTGCGATGCCCGCGAGTTGATCGCGATCAGACGGCAGCACATCGCTTGCTCGCCCACCCCACAGTTTGATTGCCGAACGAATCTCGCTCGCGAGACGCCAGGCCTCCTCAAGCTTCACACGATCTTCTGAGGTGAGCAGTGAGAGCTGCTCCGCCGCATGCAGTGCTTGCAGGGTAGAGGGAGTTCTGAGCTCGGCATGCTGCGAAGCAAAACGCAACTGGAGCAATTGCACGAGCCACTCCACATCGCTGACACCGCCGGGGCCCAATTTCAGATGCCGACGGGGATCGACCCCACGGTCCAGTCGCTCAGCCTCCACTCGCGCTTTCATGCGACGGATCTCGCGGATCTCCGGCTCTCCAAGCGCGGCGGGATAACGTGTCTCATCCGCGAGTGCCAAGAAGTCCTCACCGAGTGCGGTATCACCGGCAAGGTGTCGAGCACGAAGGAGTGCTTGCGCCTCCCAGGCAAGCGACCAGCGGGCATAGTATGCGCGGTACGACTCGAGGCTACGTGCGAGCGGCCCATGCTTGCCTTCAGGCCTGAGATCGAAATCGAGGTCAACGGAGAATCGTGGATCCTCGATCAATGTGCGAAGCCGAGCAATCATGCTTTCGACCGACCGCGCGGCCGAGGTGAGGGATTCAGGCTCCGTGTCTGGTTTCGGGCGGTACACAGCCAGAAGGTCAAGGTCACTGGCGAAACCAAGTTCCTCACCTCCGAAGCGACCGACCGCGATCAGCGCGATGTCGACCGCGTGCACTGAACTTTCGGCACTCTCAAACGTGATTGACGCCATGAGGAGGCTGTCGAGTAGTGCGGTGTGCGCGGCGCTGAGACCAACAGCGACCTGTGATTCATTGAGCACCCCGACCAGTCTTCCGAGGGCAAGCCGCAGAATCTCCCTGCGATGGACACCTCGCAGCGCACTCGCGGCCGCATCAAGACTGTCACGACGGGAAGCAAGCCGACGCATTTCTTCTCTCAACGCAGGGAGCGCAACTGGGCTGAGCCGGCTGTCGTGTTCAAGCCACGCAACCGATTCCGGGATGCTCTCCATGAGTTCGGACGCGAAACGTGAGGTCGACAGCACATGGGTGAGACGCTCTGCCGCTTCTGATCCGTCACGAAGCAAACGGAGATACCAGGGCGAGTCTCGATTTGCCTCGCTCACCCTCCGGAACGCGAGTAAGCCATAGTCGGGATCGGTTCCCTGTGCGAGCCATAGGAGCAGGACAGGCATCAGGTTCCGCTGGATCTTCGCCGTTCTTGTGGTGCCCGCCGTGAGAGCGGCAAGGTGCCGCATCGCGCCCTCAGGATCTCGAAATCCGATACTTTGTAGCCGGGCTCTGGCCTGGTCGCTGCCCAGCGTGAACCCTTCCTCGGGTAGGGACGCGACGGCGCTGAGCAGGGGTGCGTAGAACATTTTGAGGTGGAGCTCACGCACATCGCTTCGGGTACGACGCCAAAGGTCCACCAACGATTCTGCATTTGGGGCAAGTCGTGATGAGCGGGCAAGCACTCGAAGGTGTTCGGGGTCACGTGGCATCAAAGCGGTTCGCCTGAGGTCGCGCAGCTGAAGCCGGTGTTCCAGCACGCGTAGTCTCCGATAGTGTGTGGCGAGGCGTTCGCCATCGGCACGCGCGACGTAGCCGCCCTCAACCAGCCGCGCGAGTGCAGGGAGCGTGCCTGCGTCATGCAAGTTCTCGTCGTATTGCCCATGCACGAGCTGGAGCAACTGCACGCTGAACTCAATGTCGCGAAGCCCACCCGGGCCGAGTTTCAACTCGTACTCTTGATCTGCCGAGTCAAGATGCTCAGTGACCCGTTCTCGCATCCGCTGGACTGAGCCAACGAAGTCTTCTCGTCCGCTTGAAGCCCACACGAGAGGACGCGTCTGCGCCACAAATGCTCTCCCAAGCTCAAGGTCTCCCGTCACGGGACGTGCTTTGAGTAGCGCTTGAAATTCCCACGTTTTTGCCCATCGCTCGTAATAGGCCATCATCGACGAAAGACTGCGAACCAGGGGGCCGTTTCTTCCCTCCGGCCGCAAATTCGGGTCGACCTGCCACAGCGGTGGTTCCGGAGCGGGTTCGTGAATCACTCGCATCAGTTCCGTTGCGAGTCGGCTACCGTGCCGTTGCGCTCGATCGAGATCGCCATCTTCCGACACAGGCTCAGCCAAGAACATTACGTCAACGTCGCTCACGACGTTCAGCTCGTTCGCGCCGCACTTACCCATTGCCACCACCGCGAATCTGAGGCCGTCAAGGTCCTCTGCGGGCACAGGCGTGCCCCCGTCGCCGTGCACTAGGGCGCTTCGGGCGACGGCAAGCGCAGCAGCGAGCGCGGCATCGGCTAGCGCGGAAAGCGAACGGGCGACATCGTCGAACGCAAGTTCTGCCTGCGCGAACATGCCCCGACTCAGGTCGTAGAGCATCACCTCGGCAAGAAGTTCACGGTATCGCACGCGCAGAGACGCGGTACCTTGTTCCCGCGTCTCCGAAGCGATCGGTTGTCTGTCACTGGGATCAGCGCCGACCGCTTGCAAGAGTTCGGCGCGTGCACGCTCTTCGTCGACCAGCCCACCATCACGGCGCAGAAGAGGGTCGAGCGATTCGGGATGACGCACAAAGAAGCTGCCGAGCGCCGGTGAACTTCCGAAGAGCAGCGTGAGTCGCCGCCACTGAACCGGTTGCAGGGAGTTCACACTATTGGGATGCGCATCAGCAAGCTCACGAACTCTCGCCAGCGCACTGTCGGGGTCTGCTGCTAACGCAAACGCGTCTAAGAGTTGACCACCGTCGATATCGAGCTCGTTGGCGAGTTGCCCCAGCGAATCTCGCGCGTGAGTGAGGTCGCGAAACCCGGCACGGGCAACGTCAGAGAGCGATTGCAGCCTTGTGTCGCGACTCATGGTGGAGTGGGGTCACACCGTGCCAAGCATCGAATTGAGTTCGTACGGGGTGACCTGGCGACGGTACGCCTCTACTTCCTGCTGTTTCTCGCGGATCAGATACGAGAAGACCTGTTCACCGAGCGTATCTGCGACCAGTTCGCTTCTTTCCATCACCGCAAGTGCGTGCTCAAGACTCATTGGCAGTGGGTCAAATCCCATGGCTCTGCGTTCTGCATCAGTCAGGGCCCACATACTGTGTTCCGCTTCTGGCGGCAATTCATACTCTTCTTCAATGCCTTTGAGCCCCGCTGCGAGCAACACTGAAAATGCCAGATACGGGTTCGTTGCGCTGTCTACGGCACGATATTCAACTCGCGCGCTGCTTCCTTTCCCCGGCTTGTAGAGGGGTACCCGCACCAAAGCGCTGCGATTGAGGTGGCCCCAACTCACGTATGAGGGTGCTTCGTCTCCGCCCCACAGACGTTTATATGAATTGACGTACTGATTGGTGACCGCGGTGAATTCTGGGGCGTGCCGAAGCAGCCCTGCCACGAAACGTCGGCCAGTCTGCGAGAGCTGATATTTCGCACCGGGATCATAGAACGCGTTGGAATCACCTTCGAATAGCGACAGATGCACGTGCATGCCGCTGCCCGGTTGGCCCGCGAGTGGTTTCGGCATAAAGGTCGCATGCACTCCCTGACTAATTGCCACTTCTTTCACCACGGTGCGGAATGTCATGATGTTGTCGGCCATCGTGAGGGCGTCTGCGTATCGAAGATCGATCTCGTTTTGCCCGTGCCCGCCCTCGTGATGGCTGAACTCGACAGAGATCCCAAGATCTTCCAGCATGTTTACACTGTCGCGTCGGAAGTCGTGGGCAGTGCCTCCGGGCACATTATCGAAGTACCCCGCGCGATCCACCGGCACCGGGCCTTCAGGGCCGAACTCACCCGATTTGAAGAGATAGAACTCAATTTCTGGGTGAACGTAAAAACTAAAGCCTTGGTCTGCCGCACGTGCGAGTGCTCGCTTCAACACGTTGCGAGGGTCAGCTGCTGCTGGTTCCCCGTTCGGTGTGCGAATGTCACAAAACATTCGTGCTGTCGGTTCGATGCTGCTTCGCCAGGGAAGCAGTTGGAAGGTTGACGGATCCGGCATCGCCAAAAGGTCACTCTCATAGGCTCGCGTCATTCCCTCAATCGCGCTGCCGTCGAAGCCAACCCCTTCACGAAAGGCGCCTTCAACCTCCGCCGGTGCAAGCGCGACCGATTTTAAGGTTCCCGCCACATCCGTAAACCAGAGGCGCACAAATCGAACGCTTCGCTCTTCGATAGTGCGCAGAACAAAATCACGCTGTTTGCTCACGACGGACTCCTTCGTGTTGTTCTTCTAAGCGTACCGATCGGATGTGACGGGAGTGTTACACGTTTCAGAGTTCTTCGTCGTCTTCTTCGCGAATGAGCCTCGCGCGTTCTTCAATAATTTCTAACGCCCGGCTGGCTTCTTCTTCTGTTTTGAAAGGACCAAGCCTGTCGATGGAGAGGGACTGCTGACCCTTCTCAACCTGGCCAGTCTTGACATTGAACCAGTAGGTGTCATCACGATCGTCAATACCCCAGTCACGTTTCGGCATATGGGTGTCCTTTCTTGCTGAGTACGAGTGCATCGTTCGCTCTCTAGACTTAGCGTATGCCCTTTGACGCCGATGGACACCTCATTGCAGGAACTGTCTCGCCCGAACTTCCCGTAGCCGCTGAAATCCCGCGTCCGCCCTACGTGGGGTTAGCGCAGCCGCCCTCGTATTCAGGCGACAACACCTACACTGAGGCGGAGATTGAGAAGATACGCTCGGCAGGGCGTATTGCCGCTCACGCTCTCGACGCCGTTGGCGAGGCTGTACGGCCGGGAATCACCACTGATGAACTCGACCGCATCGCCCATGAAGTGGTCGTCAGTGCGGGAGCATATCCATCAACACTCGGGTATCGGGGCTACCCAAAATCGAGCTGTACCTCTGTGAATGAGGTCATTTGTCACGGCATTCCAGACAACACCGTGCTGCGCGATGGCGACCTCGTCAATGTCGATGTCACGGCTTACCTTGATGGTTACCACGGTGACCTGAATCGTACGTTCCGAGTTGGCAGCGTGTCTGAGGAGGCAGAACTCCTCATTGAGCGCACGCACACCGCAATGATGAGGGGTATCAAAGCGGCACTTCCCGGCCGCGAGGTGAATGTCATTGGTCGAGTTATCGAGACGTACGCCAAGCGCTTTGGGTACGGGGTCGTGCGCGACTTCACTGGTCATGGTGTGGGCGCCGCTTTTCATACGGGGCTGATCATTCCGCACTATGACTCTGCACCGCTCTTTAACGACGTCATCAAGCCTGGAATGGTATTCACCATTGAGCCAATGCTGACACTTGGTACGCACGAATGGGAGATGTGGGACGACGGCTGGACCGTCGTTACGAAGGACCGTTCGTTGACGGCACAATTCGAGCACACCATTGTGGTTCGTGAGGACGGTGCCGAGATCCTCACACTCTCCTGATCCGAACCCTCCTCCAGTAGAATGTGGTTTGGAGTGGGTCAGCGGACGGTCGCGTCGCGGTGTTTCGACACACGCGCCGAGGAACGTCCGGGCTGCACAGAGGAGAACGGTGGGTAACACCCACCCGGGGTAACCCGCGAGAAAGTGCAACAGAGAGCAGACCGCCTCGCTCAATTGTGAGCGGGGTAAGGGTGAAAGGGTGGTGTAAGAGACCACCAGCGTTCGTGGTGACACGAGCGGCTAGGTAAACCTCGTTCGCAGCAAGGCCAGACAGAAGACGATGACGCTCCTCGCCGAGTCTTCGGGTAGGCCGCTAGAACCTGTCAGTAATGGCAGGTCGAGAGAGATGACCGTACAAAGACAGAACCCGGCGTATAGCTGACCCACTCCCCCTCGTCACCGGTGTTCCGTCCGATAGGCACCTTACTCGTCAATACGCACGAGAATGGCGCCGCTGTGCGGGCAATAAGCGAGTTCGTCAACGGGGACCGAACGCACCGCTGCGAGCTCGGCCGGCGTCAGCTCCATATTGCTGCCTTCAGAAATATTGCCCCGAAGCCGGGCAACGGCGATTCCGTGTCGTGCGCGCAGCTGCTCATAGTGTGCGCGAAGGTCACCCTGGAGCTCTGCTGAAACTCCATCCCGCTCCTCTGCCGTCCTCGCAATTTCCTCATCAATTGCATGTTCTGCGTCAGCGAGTGCACGCACCAGCTCGGCACGCTGTTGATCGATCTCATTGAGACGCTGCGCAGAGGCATCGAAGCGATTTCCCGCCTCCTCATGAACTTCCATGAGCTCCAGTTCGCGATCCTCAAGTTCAGCTTTGCGGCGACGGAGAAGCTCAAGTTCATGCTCTATCGCCTGTGCTTCCTTCGCCGAAGTGCTCACTGCAAGAAGGTGCTCGTCTCGCCCGATCCGCTGTTGCACCGTCGCAATGTCGCTTTCGAGACGTTCGATTTCAGCTTGTTGGGTATCGCGTTCCCGCTGAACCGCCATAAACTCGGCTTTTGCTTCGGCGGTCTTTCCGTCGAGCTCAGCGATCAAACCTCGTTCGGGAAGTTGTTCCCTGCGTCGCCGTAACCGGGCGAGCATCGTGTCGAGCTCCTGGAGGGAAAGTAGCAGGGTCTGCTGCCGTGGACTGGCTTTCATGCGTCACAGCCTACTGCGAAGTCCCACGGGTCGGTGCGCATGCCACTGACTCGAAACTCGACGTGAGGAAGTGCCGTTCCCAGTTGCTTCGCTGCTCCATCGAGCCACAACGATTCTGCAGCCCAGTGGGCAATATCAATCAGCGCAGGACCTGACGATGCGAGCGAGAGTTCCAGCGAGTCTTGCGCCGGATGATGACGAAGGTCAGACGTCACATACACGTCGCTCATCCGAACCGTGGGGTGATCGAGCAGGCTGTCGCCCGCGCCGCCCAGCACTGCAACGGTGTGTACCGTTCGGCTTGGATCCCCTGCCACTCGAACACCAGAAACCGTTTTGGGCAGTGCCTGTGCAATCTGTTCGGCAAACTCACGGAGGGTGAGCGCAACCTCGAGTTGCCCCACGCGACCGAGACCAAAATGTTCTCCAGGCCCTTCCGCAGGCACAATCGGCTCACAATCACGCAGCCCAAGCTGCTCGGCGAGCACTGCCGAGACACCTCCGGCCGGCTGATCGGCATTGGTGTGGGCCGTAAAGAGTGCACAGTTTCCTCGGATCAGTCTGGCCAGTATCGCCCCCTTGCCAGTATCTTCAGCAACACTGTGGACTCCTCGAAGCAGCAATGGATGATGCGTGAGCAGCATGTCAGCCTCCCAAGCGAGAGCTTCGTCGACGGTCTCTCGAACAGCATCAACTGACAGCAGTACTCGTCGTACGGCAGCGTCCCGATTGCCGGCGACGAGCCCCACTCGATCCCATGGCTCCGCAGTCGAAGCTGGCCACAGGCTTTCTGCTACCTGGATCACGTCATTGACAGTCGTTGTGTGCATAGTTCGAGCGTAGCTGAGCAAGCCGTTGATGGCGGGAGAACAGCCACGCACGGGTTCCCAGCGCATGGGATACTAGAAGGAGGGCGCTCTCGCGCCGCGGCGGGCAGGCCGTTCATTGTCCGAACCAAGAAGGGACTCACTGTTCACATGAAGCAGCGCGCTGATGCACACCTCGAAGCATGGAACGCCAAGCAGCAACTCGCGGAGCAAATGATTCCGCAGATCGGCCAGCTGTACCGTGGACGGGATGTCGTCATGTCGGTACATGGCCGCAGCCTCGTAGGTCGTTCCGCCATTGATATCATTCGTGCGCACAGCTACGCTCGCAAGATTGACGAAGTTGAACTTCCCCTCAGTGAAACGAGCGCCATTGTTGAAGCGCTCACACAGATCCAGCCAGGACCAGTCTCGGTCGATCTTGCCTTGCTCGCAAAAGGATTCCGCGAGAGTGGCAAGGATGACTTGGTGGCATACCTCCGTGAGCAGCTCGCTCCCGCTCTTGACGCAACGCCAAGCGCAGGCACCGACGTGGTGTTGTATGGTTTCGGCCGCATTGGTCGACTGCTCGCTCGAATCATCATCGAGCACTCGGGGAGCGGCAACACCCTCAACCTCCGCGCCATCGTCGTGAGGAAGGGTTCGGAAAACGACCTCGTGAAGCGCGCAAACCTCCTCCGACGTGACTCGGTGCACGGCGCGTTCAATGGAACCATCAAGGTTCTCGAAGAAGAGAACGCCATTCTCGCAAACGGCGTGCGCATCCAAGTGATTTACTCAAACGATCCCTCAACCGTCGACTACGCACAGTACGGTATCGAGAACGCCATTCTCGTTGATAACACCGGACGCTGGCGCGACGCCGAGGGGCTTTCGCAGCACCTCAAGAACCCGGGTATTGCTCGAGTCCTCCTCACGGCACCAGGCAAGGGCGACATGCTGAATGTGGTCTACGGTGTCAACAACGACAAAATCACTGATGAGCACCAAATTGTGTCAGCAGCCTCATGCACGACCAATGCCATCACACCGGTGTTGAAGGTACTCAATGACGCGTTTGGTGTCACGAAGGGTCATGTTGAGACCGTACACGCATACACTAACGACCAGAACCTGATTGATAACTTCCACAAGGGTGATCGTCGGGGTCGTTCGGCGGCTCTCAACATGGTGCTCACCGAAACCGGTGCTGCATCGGCAGTTGCCAAAGCGCTGCCCGAATTTGCGGGCAAACTCACCGGCAACGCCATCCGCGTGCCAACCCCCGATGTGTCGATGGCGGTGCTCAACCTTCAGTTTGAACGCGAAGTCTCCCGCGAAGAGCTCAACGGCCTCCTTTCTGAGGTCTCGTTGACCGGTGCGCTGCGCACTCAAATTGACTACGTGGAGTCCCCTGAAATCGTCTCCACTGACTTCGTCGGCTCGAACCGCGCAGGCATCGTTGACGGCCTCGCCACGATCGCCAGCGGAGACAGCGCCGTGGTATACGTGTGGTATGACAACGAGTATGGTTACAGTTGCCAGGTCGTTCGGATTATCGAACAGCTTGCCGGTAGTCATCCTGCCCAGCTCCCCGCACGGACCCATTAGCCACCTCACCTGTCGACTCACCGAGAAAGGCAACCACTATGGCCGAGAAATACATCATCGGAGTTGACGGCTCTGAACAGAGCCGCGTCGCACTCGACTGGGGTCTTCGGCGCGCAGCCCAAAC
>CAZJOZ010000011.1:0-35584 GCA_964547775.1 uncultured Leucobacter sp. | reverse complement strand
TCGCCGGTTTGAACAACGACCTTCTGGTGGGCCCTGCCGGGATCGAACCGACGACCTACGGTGTGTAAAACCGTTGCTCTACCAGCTGAGCTAAAGGCCCCTGTCCACTGTGGGACTTCACCATACTAGCGGGTGAATCACCACTCTCGTGAATTCCGGAGCCCGTGGCGAGTGAGAAATCACCCGCTACGGGCTCCTTTTCGTTACAGTGACGAGATCGCTTCTCGATATGCGGCGAAATCTCGAGCCTCACCCGGTGAGGTCTCAAATGATGCTAAGACTTCACGGTCAGCACCGATAACGACCGTGGCCCTGGTCGCGATGCCCCGCTCTTCGACGAACGCACCATACTCTCGAGCAACTGCACCGTGCGGCCAGAAATCAGAAAGGATGGAGAATTCGTACCCTTCCTGCTCCGCCCACACACGAAGCGCATGCACCGAGTCGACCGAGATGCCGAGCAGACGC
This sequence comes from uncultured Leucobacter sp., assembly GCA_964547775.1. GTDB lineage: Bacteria > Actinomycetota > Actinomycetes > Actinomycetales > Microbacteriaceae > Leucobacter. The sequence goes on along the minus strand of CAZJOZ010000011.1, from coordinate 35,116 downwards.
ACCTTCGCATCGGCAAACACCGAAAGGTTATCGCGTAGCTCGCAGAGTTCGCCGGTGCAAATTCCAGAGAACGCAAGCGGGAAGAACACGAGCGCTACGGGCCCATCCTGCACCAACTCGGATAGCGTCAGTTCCTGACCGTGCTGGTCAGAAAGAGTAAAATCGGGCGCCGTGGCCCCTGGCTGAAGAACCATAACTCGCTCCTTTGGGTTCGATGAATCTCAGTCTATCGAGGTGCCGGCGAGTCATTGAGTGAGCCAGCATTCCACGAACCGACTGGGTGTGCCAACTCTCTTTTTGGATATTGGCGACAGCCATTGACCTGATATGCGCGAACCATTGGTGGATCTTCGATAGTGTGGAAGGCGGCTTCGCACATCTGCGGCGCCTTGTTCACGCATCATTACCCCCTCGTTGCGCGACACCCGTAAAGGAGCATTATCGTGGCTGTGAATACCGAGGATCCATACGCACCCGAAAGTGATGACCTCGATCCAAGCGAAACCGCTGAGTGGATTGAGTCTCTGGACGCCGTTGTTGAAACCAACGGTGCAGCGCGTGGTCGCGAGATTATGACGAGTTTGCTTGCTCGCAGTCGTCAACTGCACTTAAACGTTCCTCAGGTTCCCACCACCGATTACGTCAACACCATCGCTTCTGACGATGAACCTGCGTTCCCAGGCAATGAGGAACTCGAACGAAGCTACCGCCGCTGGATCCGTTGGAATGCTGCGGTTACCGTGCACCGCGCTCAGGCTCCTGGCATTGGCGTGGGCGGTCATATTTCTACCTATGCGTCAGCAGCCTCACTCTATGAGGTGGGCTTCAACCACTTCTTCCGCGGACAAGACCATCCGGGTGGCGGAGATCAGATTTTCATTCAGGGCCACGCTTCACCAGGCATCTATGCTCGCGCCTTCCTCGAAGGCAGACTGAGCGAGGACCAACTCGATGGCTTCCGGCAGGAGCATTCCCATGCCGGTGGCGGGCTTCCCAGCTACCCGCACCCGAGGCTGTTGCCTGACTTCTGGCAGTTCCCGACCGTGTCAATGGGTCTCGGACCGATCAATGCGATCTATCAGGCTCAACTCAACAAGTACCTCGAGAACCGAGGCATCAAAGACACGAGTGATCAGCACGTGTGGGCGTTTCTCGGTGACGGCGAGATGGACGAGGTTGAGAGCCGCGGTCAGTTGCAGGTCGCAGCAAACGAGGGGCTCGACAATCTCACTTTCGTGATTAACTGCAACCTGCAACGACTCGATGGGCCCGTGCGAGGCAATGGCAAGATCATCCAGGAGCTGGAAAGCTTCTTCAGGGGCGCCGGTTGGAACGTCATCAAAGTGATCTGGGGCCGCGAGTGGGATGATCTCTTGCAGCGCGACACCGACGGCGCCCTGCTGAACATCATGAACACCACTCCCGATGGTGACTACCAAACGTACAAGGCCGAAAGCGGCGCCTTTGTTCGCAATCATTTCTTCGGCAAAGATGAGCGTGCGCTCCGCCTTGTCGAGAACTACACCGATGAACAGGTGTGGGGGCTGCGTCGCGGTGGCCACGATTACCGCAAGGTGTATGCCGCCTTCAAGGCTGCGATGGAGCATAAGGGTCGCCCCACGGTCATTCTCGCGAAGACCATTAAGGGGTACGGGCTCGGTTCACACTTTGAGGGTCGCAATGCGACGCACCAGATGAAGAAGATGACGCTGGAAGACCTGAAACGGTTCAGGGACGCCATGCGTATTCCAATCAGCGATGCGCAGCTCGAGGCTGATCCGTCTCGCCCACCGTACTACCATCCTGGTGCGGAGGATCCGGCGATTCGCTATATGCACGAGCGACGCAACGCGCTCGGCGGATACTTGCCTGAGCGCCGTACCGCCCATGTGCCGGTGCCGGTGCCGGAGGCGAAGAGCTACGAGATTGCCAAGAAGGGCAGCGGCACCCAGGAAGCCGCTACCACCATGGTGTTCGTGCGGCTCCTGAAAGACCTGATGCGCGCCGAGGGCTTTGGCCCTCGCATTGTGCCGATCATTCCTGACGAAGCTCGCACCTTCGGAATGGACAGCTACTTCCCCACATCAAAGATTTATAACCCACACGGGCAGAATTACACCTCCGTCGATCGCGAACTCCTCCTCGCATATAAGGAGAGCCCGCAGGGTGTGCTATTGCACGTGGGCATCAACGAGGCCGGGGCTGCCGCCGCGTTTACGGCGGTAGGCACCTCATATTCCACTCATGGTCAACCGCTCGTGCCCGTCTACATCTTCTACTCGATGTTTGGATTCCAGCGCACGGGCGACGCGATCTGGGCTGCGGGCGATCAGATGGCTCGTGGGTTTATGATCGGTGCAACCGCTGGGCGCACGACACTTACCGGCGAGGGACTGCAGCACGCCGATGGGCACTCGCTCGTACTGTCGCAAACAAACCCAGCGGTCATCTCCTACGACCCTGCGTATGGCTACGAGATTGGTCACATCGTTCGAAGCGGTTTGGAACGCATGTATGGGGGCTCGCACCCTGACCCGAACGTGATCTACTACTTGACGGTATACAACGAGCCGATCCTGCACCCAGCAGAACCAGAGAACGTCGATGTTGAAGGCATCGTGCGGGGCATCCATCAGGTGAGCCCTGCCAGCGGTACCGGTGTGCCCGCACAGATCTTTGCTTCCGGTGTTGCGGTACCGTGGGCGATCGAAGCGCAGCAGATACTCGCCGAGGAGTGGGGTGTCGATGCCGCAGTGTGGAGCGTGACCTCGTGGAGCGAGCTGCGGCGAGATGGTTTGGCGGCAGAACGTCACAACTTCCTCCATCCCGAGGATGCACCTCAGGTGCCCTATCTCACACAGAAGCTCGCCGGCAGTGATGGTCCTGTGGTTGCGGTCAGCGACTGGGCAACAGATGTTCCCGACCAGATTCGTCAGTTTGTCCCCAACGACTACAGCGTGCTCGGCGCAGACGGCTTTGGCTTCAGCGACACACGAGCAGCGGCACGCCGATACTTCGCCATTGACCGCGAATCGGTCGTCGTGCGAGTGTTGCAGCGTCTTGCTGCGATCGGAGCTCTTGATCCACAGCTTGCACGCGACGCCGCGACAAAGTATCGCCTCCTCGATGTCAACGCTGGCACCACCGGCGGCGCGGGCGGCGAGTCATAAACCCCTGATCAAAGGCACACATCGGAGTCTGCATGGAACAGTCGAAGGAGCGCGAGCTCGCCTGGTTGAGAACCATCGCTGGCGAGCTCGCGACCACCACGATCACCCGACTCGAAGAGACGCTCCGGTGGTATAGCGAGATGCCGCCGGGCCGCCGAAGTGCCATCGGCTTGGTTGCGCAGAACGGCATCAGCTCGTTCATTCAGTGGTACGAGGATCCTTCGACAACCCCGTGGATTGCGAGCGATGTGTTCAGCTCCGCACCACGAGAACTGCTGAGAAGCATCAGCCTGCAAGAAACGCTGCAGTTGATCCGCGTGGTCGTAACGGTGGTGGAGGACCGGGTTGCGCCTCGCAGCGAGGCGCTCCGCGAAGCGGTGCTGCACTATTCCCGAGATGTAGCATTTGCCGCCGCCGATGTCTACGCCCGAGCTGCGGAAGCGCGGGGGCTGTGGGACGCGCGTCTGGAAGCGCTGGTGGTCGACTCAATTCTGACTGGCGAGAGCGATGATGAGTTGCCGAGTCGAATCGCCGCCCTCGGCTGGAACGGTGGTGGCGAAGCGGCGGTGGTGGTTGGCACCAGTGATCGATCGGTTGATGTCGACCAGATTCGGCGCACCGCACGACATTCCGGCGCAGACGTGCTCATTGGCTTGCAGGGCAATCGTCTCGTGTTGGTGCTCGGCCGTGTCCAAGGAGACGCCGCCGAGGGTATGCCAGCAGAGCCACTCCCCTTCATCGAGATCGCTGCCAGGCTGACAGATCATTTTGCTGATGGGCCGCTTGTGGTTGGCCCCACCGTGGAGACCCTGGTTGAAGCATCTCGAAGCGCACGAGCGGCCCTGGCCGGCATCGCCGTCGCTCGCTCGTGGCGCGGAGCCACTCGACCCGTTGCCGCCGATGATTTGTTGCCTGAACGAGCACTCGCGGGTGACGGGCTCGCACGACGAAGCCTCATTGAACAGATTTATGATCCCCTCACCGAGCAATCGAACGAGCTCCTTGAGACAATCTGGTGCTACCTCGATAATGGTCGATCGCTCGAGGCGACGGCACGGGAATTGTTTGTGCATCCCAATACGGTGAGATACCGGCTGAAGAAAGTCGCCGAAGTCATCGGCTGGAATCCGACCGGCGCTCGAGAAGCGTTGATCGTGCAGTCCGCTCTCATCGTTGGCTCGATCGCGCAGCACGGCATGAAACGCCCCCAACGCGGCCGGGTTTAGAGGGAAGCCACAACGTTTCTCGCATTTTGTCGGCGCGTATATGCAGTTGTGATTGAACAGATCTGGGAGACTGTACTTCGTGATTGTCATTGCTTGCCCAGGACAGGGGTCTCAGACCCCAGGGTTCCTCACTGACTGGTTGTCACTCGACGGAGCTCGGGAGTTTTTGTCACGCGCATCGGAGCAGAGCGGTGTGGATCTCATCACCCACGGCACCGTCAGCGACGCCGATACCATTCGTGACACTGCCGTTGCACAGCCGCTCATCGTCGCCGCAAGTATCCTTGCGTGGCAGGCGCTGAGCAGACAGGTTGACCTTGCCGGCGTTGGCGTCGCTGGTCACTCGGTGGGCGAGTTCGCTGCCGCCACTGCCGCGGGAGTACTTAGTGAGGACGACGCCCTGCGCTTGGTTGGGGTGCGTGGGCGCGCGATGGCTGAAGCCGCAGGGAAGGCCGCAACGGGGATGAGTGCGGTCGTTGGCGGTGTTGAGGCACAGGTACTTGAGGCGATCGAGAGCCACCAGCTCACTGCCGCCAATCGCAATGGCGCTTCACAGATCGTTGCTGCAGGAGCACTTGACGGTCTCGCTGCGCTTGCCGAAGCTGCGCCACGTGGCTCGCGTGTGATTCCCCTTCAGGTCGCTGGAGCGTTCCACACGGACTACATGTCGAGCGCCGTCGAAGTGCTCGCCGAGCACGCATCATCGGTTTCCACCGCTGACCCAAACCGTCCTCTGTGGAGCAATGCTGACGGTGAGCGCGTAACGAGCGGTCGCTCATTCCTTGACTCACTGGTCGCTCAGATCGCGCGGCCCGTACGCTGGGACCTCTGTCTCGACGGTTTTGCCGCTGCTGACGTCACGGGGTTTATCGAGCTTGCGCCCGCCGGCGCCCTGTCCGGGATCGCAAAACGAGCACTCAAGGGCGTTCCCAACGTGGCGGTGAAAACCCCTGCGGACCTCGATGCCGCAGTCGAGCTGATTCAGGAAGTAGCCGCGTAGCGGCCCCGGAAGGAGACACGATGGCACAGCTCGTTCAACGAACCGGACCCGCCTACACCAGGATTCTTTCAGTGGGTGCGTCGCGCGGAAACCTTGACGTACCGAATGACGATCTCGTCGGGCCGATCGATTCCTCTGACGAATGGATTCGGCAGCGCACCGGAATCGTGCAGCGCCGCCGAGCCAGCGAAGACGTTCTTGCAGTCGATCTGGCTGTTGCTGCAGCTGAAGAGGCAATTGAACGCAGCGGTCTCGCGCGCGAAGATATCGACGGTGTCATCATCAGCACGATCTCAAATGTCGCGGTCACGCCATCCATGGCATCGCTTGCCGCACATCGTCTCGGTCTGACCCCAGCAGCGGCGTTTGACATTTCCGCCGCCTGTGCCGGGTATGCCTACGGCGTTGGCCAGGCTGACGCGCTCGTACGAGCAGGCACCTGCAAAAACGTGCTTGTGATTGGCGCCGAGAAACTTTCCGACGTCGTTGACCCCACTGACCGCAGCATCTCGTTCTTGCTCGGTGATGGAGCTGGAGCTGTGGTTATTGGTCCTTCGGATCATCCCGGGATCGGGCCTACCGTGTGGGGAAGCGACGGCGAAAAGTGGGACACCATTCGCATGACCGCCACGTTCGCAGAGTATCGCGCGAACCCGCTCGAGGTGGGTTGGCCGACGCTGCGTCAAGATGGGCAGAGTGTGTTTCGCTGGGCCGTGTGGCAAATGGCCAAGGTCGCGCGTGAAACCCTTGAGGCTTCGGGATTGACTCCAGCGGACCTCGCCGCGTTTATTCCGCATCAAGCGAATATGCGCATTATTGACGAATTCGCAAAGCAGCTGAAGTTGCCCGAGAGCGTCGTGATCGCTCGCGATATCGAAATGCAGGGCAATACCTCTGCCGCATCGATTCCTCTCGCCATGCATGCGCTCTTGGAGGAGCGTCCAGAGCTTTCCGGCGGACTCGCGCTGCAGATCGGCTTCGGTGCCGGTCTTGTCTACGGCGCGCAGGTGGTTGAGCTCCCCTAGGCATCCCTGACTTACTAGAATTACCACGCCACAATAACCAAGGAGAACACAATGGCATTTAGCAACGACGAGATCCTCGCAGGCCTCGCAGAGATCATCAACGACGAGACCGGCATCGCTGCAGACGCAGTTGCGCTCGAGAAGTCGTTCACCGATGATCTCGATATCGACTCGATCTCGATGATGACGATTGTCGTCAACGCTGAAGAGAAGTTCGATGTGAAGATTCCTGACGACGAGGTGCAGAACCTGAAGACCGTTGGTGACGCGGTGAACTTCATCGCTGGGGCGCAGGCCTAACTGCTCCACGGTTGTGAGGGCAGGTGATTCCTGCCTGCCCTCACAACACTTCCATTTTTTCTCGGACAGGGACGGAGTTCGATCACATCATGAGCAAGAAGATCGTCGTTACGGGGATCGGCGCCTCATCACCGCTCGGTGGCACTGCGCCTGAAAGCTGGGAAGCGCTGCTTGCTGGCGTCTCAGGAACCAGCTCGCTCGAGTACGAGTGGGTGCAGAAGTATGATCTGGCAGTTTCGTTCGCTGCTGAGGCCAAAGTGCGACCGGATACCGTGCTCGAGCGGCCGGTCGCGAAGCGGCTTGATCCCTCGAGCCAGTTCGCCCTTGTCGCAGCGAAGGAAGCATTCGCTGATGCGGGTGCGCCTGAGATTCCTTCGGAACGGCTCGGTGTCGACTGGGCAACCGGCATCGGCGGCCTTTGGTCGTTGCTTGACGCATGGGACACGCTTCGCGAAAAGGGCCCCCGTCGGGTCATGCCATTGACGGTGCCGATGCTCATGCCGAACGCACCATCTGCCGCTGTCTCCATGCATTTTGAGGCTCGTGCTTACGCGCGTACGGTCGCTTCCGCGTGTGCCTCCTCGAATGAGTCCCTCGTCAACGCCTATGAGCACCTGCAGCTCGGTCTGGCCGATGTCGTGATCGCGGGTGGTTCCGAGAGCGTGATCCATCCGGTGACCGTCGCCGCATTCAACTCGATGCAGGCTTTGTCTCGTCGGAATGACTCCCCTGCCACCGCCTCCCGCCCCTACGACGTGTCGCGCGACGGTTTCGTGATGGGTGAGGGCGCAGCCGCACTGGTGCTCGAGACGGAAGAACACGCTCTTGCCCGAGGTGCTCGCATTTACGCTGAGCTCGCAGGCGGGGGCGTTACCGCTGATTCTTACCACATCACCGCTCCTGAGCCTGAAGGCAAGGGCGCAAGCCGCGCTGTGGAGATCGCCCTCGAGCGTGCTGGAGCGAGCCCCGACGATGTGACCCACATCAATGCGCACGCAACGTCAACCCCCGTCGGCGATATCGCTGAATACACCGCATTACAGCGCGTGTTCGGCGACCGGGTGACGCAGATTCCCGTGTCGGCGACCAAAGCTTCCACCGGCCACCTCTTGGGAGGTACCGGCGCACTCGAAGCCGTGTTCGCGACGCTCGCGGTGCACAACCGGATCGCTCCCCCGACCATTAACCTGGTTGAGCAAGATCCCGAGATTCCACTGTCAGTGTCAACCTCACCGGTTGCTCTGGGTGATGGACCACAGTTGGCTATTTCGAATAGCTTTGGCTTCGGCGGACACAACGCGGTGATTGCGCTGCGCTCATATGAGGGTCACTAACGTCTGATGCCGGCGCCTGAAGCGCTGCTCGGCTTTGCCGTCGCGTCACTCGTGTTGATAGTGATTCCTGGCCCGAGCGTGCTCTTCGCGATTGCCAGGTCCCTGAGTCTTGGTCGCCGCGCAGGCGTGGTGACGGTTGCAGGGAACACCCTGGGGCAGGTGCCGCTTATTTTGGCCGTGGCATTCGGCGTGGGGGCCATTATCGCCCAGTCGGCGATGCTCTTTCTGATTGTGAAACTCTGCGGAGCCGCGTATTTGGCATACCTGGGCGTGCAGGCCATTCGCATGCGCAATATGGCCTTCACACCCGACGACGCCGACCGGCAAGCTGCCGCGTCACCCGCGCTCACCCTGCGCAAGATCTTCTGGCAGGGCTTCGTCGTTGGCGTCACGAACCCCAAGAGCATCGTGTTTTTTCTCGCGGTGCTCCCCCAGTTCGTCACACCCGCCACCGGCAGCATTCCACTCCAAATGATGGTGCTCGGAGGTGTGTTCGTGCTGATTGCGATGATGAGTGACAGTATCTACGCGCTCCTTGCGGGCACGGCGAGGGCATGGTTTACCCGATCACCGCGCAGAGCGACCGTGATGCAAACGACCAGTGGCGTGCTCCTCATCGGCTTGGGTGGCGCGTTGCTTTTTGCGAGTCGCACGGCGTCGTGAGCACCTTACTCTTGAAACGTTTGAGCGTCTCCGGCCGGCACCGCTAGCTGACCCGATGCAGGGTGAAGATCGTCGCGTCGCCTTCTTCTGCGAGGCGAAACGGCTCAAGTTCTCGATCCCATGCACTTCCGAGGTGGGCTTGCAAGACGGCACCGAGCTGCTCAGGCTGTAGCGCAGTGGCTTCGATTGCGTGGCGAATCACCTGCTCCGAAAGCATTGCGTTCCCCGCAGCGTCGATTGGGGTGTGGTGAATGCCGAGAGTGGGAGTGTGCATCCATCGGCCTCCGATATCCGCCGCGTGAACATCCTCCGTGATCTCGAAGCGAAGCTGTTGCCATCCAAGCAGCGATGATGCGACTGCAGCCGCAGTACCCGCAGGACCCGTCCATTCAACTTCGGTTCGCATCATGCCCGGCAGGAGCGGTTGGGTCGTCCATGTGAGTTTGACCACACGACCTATCTCGCGGGCAAGTGCCCATTCGACGTGCGGCATGAGTGCGCGCGGGCATGAGTGCACCAAAAACTGCCCCGTCACCTCTGCGGTGTCGAGGCTGGCATGTGCGGTTGCCGTCACCATCGCGTTCTCCTTTCGAGCCGAAACGTCTTCCCCTACGTCGAATCGAAGTGAGATCAATGGCGATCCGCTGCCAGTCTGCCACGTTTCTTCGGCACCAGCAAACACAACGCTCCAATGATCTGAGCGATGCACAGAAACCGATAAGCTTAGAAGGTTGCCAGGGGCGTTAGCTCAGCCGGTTAGAGCAACGGACTCATAATCCGTCGGTCGCGGGTTCAAGCCCCGCACGCCCCACCACCTGCTCTGGGAACATGTAACCGCGATGCATCGTGTCTCACCGACCAGGAGTCGAGTTCAGAGCATCTTGATAAGCGAGCGCTTCTTCATCAGGTATGCGGGAGTTTCTATTTCGCCGTTCTCGTGCTGCCGCTCAAGTTCTGTGATGTTTTCGATGATCTGCTGTTGACGTTCAATGCGGGTCGTATGCCGCAGTTCGGTTGTCTCCTGTATTCGCATGACCCCTCCACTCGAATATGTCTTCGAATATCGTACAGAGATCTCCTGACCGTGCGTCACCGTTGCGAAGCCGTCATCTTCCCAGACATGAATCACCTCGCAGACGAGGTGAGGTTGCCACCGTTACGCCGACTGTTCGGTCAACACATTCCTGCCCGTTTGGGGGTGGGACTTCGCGAGGCCGAACACACCGATCAGCGCGATGATCCCGGTCACCAGGAACACGACCACGGCCCAGCCAGGGGCATTAGCAGCTTCGTGGAGCACGGCAATACCGATCAGGATCGCAACGAGAGGATCAATCACCGTGAGCCCGGCAATCACCAAATCTGGCGGACCGGACGAGTATGCATTCTGTACAAACATCATGCCAAGCAGACCGCCCGCAAGGAGCGCAACCAAGCAGAGAAGGGTCAACCAGTTGAAATCATTCTGCTGCACACGACTGATGATCGTTTTCGCAAATGTCGCGACAAACCCGTACAGCACTCCCGACCCAACGATGTAAAACAGGGCAACGGCTCGGTGACGAATGAGCAAGAATCCGACCAACGCGATAGACAACACCACCGCGAAAATGACGAGAATGGTGATCAGTTTTTGATCGGTAATGGTGCGGTCGACCGCAGTGAACGCCGCAACGGTCACGAAGGTGACGATACCGCCGACGCACATCGCGAGAAAGACCACCGCGCGCTTCGGCAAACGCAACCCAGACATGCGTGAATTCAAGACCGCTGTGATGACCATCGCGACGACACCGAGTGGTTGCACCACAATCAGTGGGGACAGCGCTAACGCTGCTACCTGGAAAGCGATCGCAAGCCCGAGAAGCACCGTGCCAACAACCCATGATGGTCGACGCAACAGCCCCGTCACTTGGCGAAACGAGAGCCCGCTCCCCGCAGACTGACCAGTGATTCGCTCAACCTTGTTGAGTCCGCGTGACTGATACTGTGCCCCGAATGACATGAGCGCCGCCCCGATGAGCGCGAGCGGAATACCCCAAAACTGTTTCGGGTCGAGCGAGGTCAGCGCCATATCGGCCGCCACGCGTGCCGTGACATCGATCACTGCAGTTGGAGCCACGCCCTTACGCTACACCCTCAGGCGCCAGAATCAGGTCGACGAGCCGTTGAGCCGCGAGAGGAACCTCATCATTGACGATAATCGCGTCGAATTCATCCGCTGCGGCGAGCTCAACCTTCGCGGTTTCGAGGCGTCGTGTGCGCTCTTCATCGTTTTCCGTGCCCCTACCGACCAGCCGGCGAACCAGCTCTTCCCAGTTCGGCGGTGCAAGAAAGACCAGCCGCGCGTTCGGCATGCTGGCGCGCACCTGTCGCGCGCCCTGCAAATCGATCTCCAAGAGCACGTGCTCACCGCGCGCAGCGGCGTCACGAACCGGACCCCGCGGCGTACCGTAGCGATATCGGTTGTGCACTGTCGCCCACTCGAGCAGTTCATCAGCCGCAAGGAGGCGGTCGAAACCTTCATCATCGGTGAAGTAGTAGTGCACTCCGTCGATCTCACCGGGACGCGGCGGTCGTGTGGTCACCGAGACCGAGTGCAGGATCGATGGGAAGTGTTCTCGCACGTAGGCAGCAACCGTGCCTTTGCCAACCGCGGTCGGCCCGGCAAGCACCGTGAGCGGCGGCCCGAGACCATCTGCTGGGGCGCCAACACGATCTCGCACAAACTCCTCAAGACGCTCACGCTGGAGCACTCCGAGCCCTCCGAGCCGCTTTCGAGGCGAAATCGACAGCTCATCGAGCAGTCTGGCGGTTTTGGTTTCACCAATGGCAGGGAACGTCTGCAGGAACTCGGTCACTCGCAGCGTCGCTTCTGGGCTACCAGGCTGCAATGCGTTGCTGAGTGCTTTCAGGGGCGAAAGTTCACCGCTGCGGAGTCGTTCCTTCACTGCTGCACGCGCTTGCCGTGCCGCCACCGCAGCCCGGCTGGCTGCCTGCCGGTCTACCTCTGGCATCGAGCGGCGCGGAGTTTCGCCTGTCTGATTCATCTTCTCTACCCTAGTATCGACTCGCGAGGTGCCGCGAGTGTGCCGCCCAACTCACATGTCCTCTGCCTCGTCAGACGGCAGCAGCGATGGCATCTGCTCTGGCACGAAGCCGTTCTGCGAGGCCGTCTGCTCCTCCAGCGAGAATGCTCCGTGATTCGTTCGCAAGCATCGCCCAGGCGAGTCCACCAAAGATCTGCTTCGCGTCTTCAATGCGGGCACCCTGAGCACCAAACCCTGGAGCCAACACCGGAAGCGCCGGTTTCGCCGGCGCCGCTGCACTGTCAATATTGAACTCACTGAGCGTGAGCGTCGCGCCGAGCACCACCCCAACCGAATTCACTTCACGGTCATCCGGATGACCGTGAGCACGCGCGTCATCGACCATTGCCTGCGCGACGGTGCGCCCGTCGTCACGCCTGGCGGTTTGCACCGCACGCGCCTCAGGATTCGAGGTCGCGGCAAGCACAAAGAGCCCCTTGCCGTGGTCCCGAACGTGGGCGAGCGCGCCCGCAAGGCTGCCGAATCCCTGGTACGCGACCACCGTGAGCGCGTCGGCTTCCAAGGGCGAACCCGGGGTCAGCCACGCGTCTGCATAGCCGGCGAGGCTGGTGCCAATGTCGCCCCGCTTCGCGTCGGCGATGGTCAGCACCCCAGCGTCCCGTGCGTCAGCCAGCACTCGTTCGAGTGCCACGAACCCTGCCGAGCCAAATCGTTCAAAAAAGGCGACCTGTGGCTTCACGCACGCGGCAACACCTGCGGCAGCGGCCACCACCGACCTGCCGAGGCGTTCAGCGGAGGCTGCAGTATCTGGCAGCCCCCAGTCGGCAAGCACCGCCGCTGACGGGTCAATGCCCGCGCAGAGATGGCGTTTCGCTGCCAGGTGCCCCGCGAGACGGTCCGAGAACCGTGCTAAGGATGTGCCGCTCACGGTAACTACCCTGCGACTGCGGCGCGCGCGGCGACCCGATCGGCCTCATACTCTTGCAACGACTTCACGTCGAAGGCGTCTGACTGAGCAGACAGCGCGCCGACCGCAGCGGAGAGCTCGCTGATCGTGGTGAAGATTGGCTTGTCTGCGGCGATCACTGCGGCGCGAATCTCGTATCCATCGGCACGGGCGGCTGAACCGGAAGGTGTATTCACAACCATATCGATCTCGCCGTTGTTAATGAGGTCAACAATGGTTTCACCCTCGGCCTGTGCCGAATGCTTCCGCACGGCCTCGCTCTCAATACCGTTTCGCGCGAGCACGACCTGGGTACCCTGGGTTGCGAGCAGACGGTAGCCAAGCTCTTGGAGTCGCTGGGCAGGTTGCACAATCGCACGCTTGTCACGATCCGCCACCGAAATGAAGACGGTGCCACTCTTGGGCAGTTCGCTGCCGGCGGCGGACTGACTCTTCGCGAACGCGCGCGGGAAGTCACGATCCATGCCCATCACCTCACCGGTGGAACGCATTTCGGGCCCAAGAAGCGAGTCTACGACCAAGCCCTCGTGGGTGCGGAAGCGCTTGAACGGAAGCACCGCTTCCTTCACCGCGATCGGAGCGTCGATCGATACTCGCGAACCGTCACGCTCTGGCAGGAGACCCGCGTCGATGAGCTGCTGAATGGTCTCGCCAGCCATCACGCGAGACGCTGCCTTGGCCAACGGAATCCCCAGTGCCTTCGACACAAACGGCACGGTGCGCGACGCGCGCGGGTTCGCCTCGAGCACGTAGAGCACGCCCTGGCCAATCGCGAACTGCACATTGAGCAGACCTCGCACGCCGATGCCCTCGGCAATACCCCTCGTTGCCTCTCGCACCTGGGCGATCTGGTCGTGGCCAAGCGTTACCGGAGGCAGCGTGCAACTGGAGTCGCCGGAATGCACCCCGGCTTCTTCGATGTGCTCCATCACGCCGCCGATGTACAGCTGTTCGCCGTCGTACAAAGCGTCGACGTCGATCTCGACGGCGTCATCGAGGAACCGGTCAACGAGCAGCGGGTGGCCTGGCCCCACGAGCGCATGCCCTTCAATCCGTTCAAAGTAGCCGTTGAGAGCTTGGGTGTCATACACGATCTCCATGCCACGACCGCCGAGCACGAAGGATGGGCGCACGAGCACGGGGTAACCGATCTCTTCGGCCACACGTATCGCACCTTGCTTGTCAATCGCGGTGCCGTTGCGGGGCGCAAGCAACCCTGCCCCTTCGAGGATCGAGGCGAATGCGCCACGTTCTTCTGCGAGGTCGATCGCTTCCGGGCTCGTCCCGAGAATTGGCACACCCGCATCCTTCAGCGGCTGTGCCAGCCCAAGCGCGGTTTGGCCACCAAGCTGCACAACGACTCCCAGGAGGTCGCCTGAAGCTTGCTCGGCATGAATCACTTCGAGCACGTCTTCAAGGGTGAGCGGCTCAAAGTAGAGGCGGTCAGAGGTGTCATAGTCGGTTGACACGGTCTCAGGGTTGCAGTTGATCATGATCGTCTCGTAGCCTGCTTCGCTGAGCGCAAACGATGCGTGTACGCACGAATAATCAAACTCGACACCCTGACCGATGCGGTTCGGCCCCGATCCGAGGATCACGACTTTCTTACGGTCACTCGGTGACACCTCAGTCTCAAGATCGTACGACGAGTAGTGGTATGGCGTGAGCGCGGGGAATTCGCCTGCGCAGGTGTCGACGGTCTTGTAGACGGGGCGCAGGCCCAGGCCGTGGCGAAGGCCTCGCACTTCGCTCTCACTGATGCCGCGAATTGCAGCAATTTGCGCGTCACTGAAGCCGTGCTCCTTCGCTTCACGCAGCACTTCGAGGGTGAGCTGAGCTGCTGCGGCGATGCGTTCGGCAACCTCATTGATCAGCTGAATCTGGTCGAGGAACCAGGGATCAATCGCCGTCGCCTCATGGACCTGCTCAATGGTCGCACCGAGGCGCAGTGCCTGTTGCACGTCGATGATGCGCCCGTCGGTCGGTCGGCGCATCGATTCGAGTAATGCGGCAACCTGTTCTTCGACCGAGCGCTCCGAGGTGTCGACGGGATCCCAGTGGAAGGAGCTCCCCCGTTTCTCGAGTGAACGCAAGGACTTTTGCAGCGCGGTCGTGAAGTTGCGGCCGATCGCCATCGCCTCTCCAACCGACTTCATGGTCGTCGTCAGGGTGTCGTCAGCAGCCGGGAACTTTTCAAATGCGAAGCGCGGTGCCTTCACCACGACGTAGTCAATCGCAGGCTCGAAGCTTGCGGGGGTTTTCTGCGTGATATCGTTCGGGATCTCATCGAGACGGTACCCGATCGCAAGCTTCGCCGCGATCTTCGCGATGGGGAACCCGGTCGCCTTTGAAGCGAGTGCCGACGAGCGCGACACACGAGGGTTCATTTCAATCACAATCACGCGGCCGGTCTTCGGGTCAACGGCAAACTGAATGTTGCAGCCACCGGTGTCAACGCCGACCGAGCGAATGATGTCGATGCTGATATCGCGAAGCTTTTGGAACTCGCGGTCGGTGAGGGTCAGCGCGGGCGCAACCGTGATCGAGTCACCGGTATGCACACCTACCGCGTCAACGTTTTCAATCGAACACACCACAACCGTGTTGTCCGATTGATCACGCATGAGTTCGAGCTCGTACTCTTTCCAACCGAGGATGGACTCTTCGAGCAGCACCTCGCTGGTTGGGCTGTAGTGCAGCCCGTCGCCGACGATTCGCACCAGTTCTTCTTCGGTGTAGGCGAAGCCAGAGCCGAGTCCACCCATGGTGAACGACGGCCGCACGACGAGTGGGTAGCCGAGATCCTGGGCGTAGGCTTTTGCTTCTTCGATCGTGTGCGCGATGTAGGACTTCGCCACGTCTGCGCCTGCCTCGATTACGAGATCCTTGAAGATTTGACGGTCTTCACCGCGCTGAATCGCTTCAACCTTCGCACCGATCAGTTCAACGTCATACTTCGCGAGAATGCCTTGCTCGTGCAGTTCCATCGCCGCATTGAGCGCGGTCTGGCCGCCGAGGGTGGGCAGAATGGCGTCGGGCCGCTCCTTCGCAATAATCGTTTCGATGACCTCTGCGGTGATCGGCTCAACATAGGTTGCGTCGGCAAAGTCCGGGTCGGTCATGATGGTGGCGGGGTTCGAGTTCACGAGGATCACTCGGACGCCTTCTTCGCGGAGCACTCGGCAGGCCTGGGTACCCGAGTAGTCGAACTCACATGCCTGACCAATGACGATCGGGCCCGACCCGATCACGAGCACTGAATGAATGTCTGAACGCTTTGGCATGACTTAGTTCTCCTTCGCGGCTGAGCCGCCTGCGGTGCTGGTCGACGTTCCGGCGCGATCCTTGACGAGCTGCCGGAAGCGATCGAAGAGATAAAACGCATCGTGCGGCCCTGCGGCCGCTTCGGGGTGATATTGCACCGAGAACGCAGCAATATCGAGGCACTCCAGCCCTTCAACCACCTGATCGTTCAAGCTGTAATGGCTCACCTGCACTCGCCCGAACCCTGCGGGCGACTCAAATTCGCCCTCGATCGGCGCGTCGACGGCAAAACCGTGGTTCTGGGCGGTGATTTCCACGCGGCCGGTGCGCTTATCGAGCACGGGCTGGTTGATGCCGCGGTGACCGAACGGCAGTTTGTACGTGTCGAGCCCGAGTGCACGACCGAGCAGTTGGTTGCCGAAACAGATGCCAAAGTATGGAATCCCGTCGCGCAGCAGTGTCTGCAGCAGCGCAACCTCGGTTTCTGATGCCGCGGGGTCCCCCGGGCCGTTCGAGAAGAACAGCGCGTCGGGAGCGAGTGCGCGCACCTGGTCTGCGGTCGCTGAGGCGGGGAGCACCTCAACGTCGAAGCCGTGCTCTGAGAGGAACTGCACGGTCGAACGCTTCACCCCAAGGTCGAGAACGGCAATGGTGCCGACACGTTCGGTGTCGGTGGCGGCGGGAACTGAATAGGGTGATGCGGTTGAGACCTCGTCTGAGAGTCGTTTGCCTTCCATGCCCTGCTGTTCCCGCACGAGCTGGAGCTGCTCTTCGGCAGAGAGCTCGTAGGCGGGGCCGGAAAATACGCCGGCACGCATTGCGCCAACGGAACGAATGCGTCGCGTGATGGCGCGGGTATCCACACCGGAAATACCCACAACGTTGTCTGCGATGAGGTCCTCGTCAAGCGAGCGTTCGGCGCGGAAGTTCGAGACTCGCCGTGCTGGGTCACGCACGATAAATCCGGAGACCCAGATCTTGCGGGACTCCTTGTCGTCGTCGTTCACTCCGGTGTTCCCAATGTGGGGCGCCGTCATGAGGACGATCTGGCCGGCGTAGGAGGGGTCAGTGAGCGTCTCCTGGTAGCCGGTCATGCCGGTGGAGAAGACCACTTCACCAAGGGTCTGGCCGGTAGCCCCGTATGCGCGTCCCTCGAAACGGGTGCCGTCTTCCAGCACGAGCACTGCGGGCCCCTGGGGAACCGCGCTCGCGGGCGGTGCAATCGGTGGCGTGGTGGTCATAGCTGCTCCTCCTGAGCCGTGATGGGGCTGGGTTCGGCCGAGACTGCCGAACGCTGTGAAAGGTGATCGATCACTTCGCTGAAGCGTCGTTGGTCTGTACGTTGGTCGAATCGGAAACTCGATTCAAGTTGCCGGTTGTCCGAATCCCACCGCATCAGTGCAAGCCCGCCAGATTCGACGGCCTTGCCCACCCTGCGCCCTGCGGATCCGCTGCCACGCAGGGAGCTCGCAGGGAAATGGACGGGGTCTTCGCCGTCGATTTCGAGGCTCACACCGTCTTCTCGAACGGTAATCGCCGCATTACCACGATACCGGAGGCCGGGTGCAGCGACCCGCACCAGCGGCTCTCCGACCGGTGTGGTTGACACGTAGAACACCCGCGGAAATACTGCCAGGATCTCGCCCACGGGTGCCGCTTGCACGCCCTTGACCTCGGCGTCTCGCCGAGCTCGGGCGCGCCATCCGAGCCACATACCGAGGAAGATGATCGCGACGACTGCCACGACCACCAGCACGAAAACCGTTCGACTCACTGGATCTCCTGCGCCGCGCGGGCAACGGTCTCGGCGTCGACCAATGATCCGTCGTGATAGGTGAGGTAGCCTCGGCGAACGGTGCTGTGAACCCGCCCAGGCAGTTCCATGCCCAGATAGGGCGAATTGTGGCTGAGCCCGTGCAGCTGCGTGACGTCGAACACACTCGACTCGCTCGGGTCGACCAGCACGAGGTCAGCAGGTTCACCAACCTCGAGGGAGGTCGGGTGCCCTTCGAGACGGCCGATGCGGGCCGGCACTTGCGAGAGCAGTTGCTCAAGCTCCGCCCAGCTGATGTGACCCTCTGCAATGAGGCTGAGCAGGGCAAGCGAGAACGCTGATTCGAGCCCGACCATGCCGAAGGCGGCTGCGCCCCACTCGCAGTCTTTATTTTCTGCTGGGTGAGGTGCGTGATCGGTCGCGATAATGTCGATGACGCCATCAGCAACTGCTTGCCGGAGGGCGCGCACGTCTTCGTCCCGACGCAGCGGCGGGTTCACCTTGTAACGGGGGTCGTAGGTGCGTGCGAGATCCTCGGTCAGAATCAAGTGGTGAGGGGTGACCTCTGCGGTGACCTGCACACCACGAGCTTTCGCCCAGCGAATCACTTCGACCGAACCTGCCGTTGACAGGTGACAGATGTGCAGTCGCGCACCGAGGTGCTCGGCGAGCAACACATCCCGCGCGATAATCGACTCTTCAGCAACAGCAGGCCAACCTTTCAGGCCGAGCTCGCTCGACAGTGCTCCCTCGTTCATCTGCGCGTCTTCGGTGAGGCGAGGATCCTGTGCGTGCTGTGCGACCACACCGTCGAAGGTCTTCACGTATTCGAGCGCACGTCGCATCAGCAGCGAGTCGTGCACGCACTTCCCGTCGTCACTAAACACACGCACCTGGGCCATGGACTGGGCCATCGCACCGATTTCGCTGAGCCGCTCCCCCGCGAGATCCTCGGTGACCGCACCGATGGGTCGCACGGTCGCGTAGCCTGCGCGATCGCCGAGTGATTGCACCTGCTCGACGACCCCCGCGGTGTCTTGCACGGGCATGGTGTTGGCCATCGCGAAGACCGTGGTGAAGCCGCCTGCCGCGGCTGCGCGAGTGCCTGTCAGCACCGTTTCGCTCTGCTCGAACCCCGGCTCACGCAGGTGCGTGTGCAGGTCGACGAAGCCAGTCAAGGCGACGAGACCTTCGCCCTCAATCACAACCTCGCTGTCACGGGCCTCGAGTGAACCACCTTCGGCGCGTTCGATAATACGGCCGCCAGAAATGCGCAGGTCAGTCGTGGCAGCCTCGGTGACCGCACCGCCGCGTTCGGTGAGGTCTGCCGCACGTCGGGCACCACGAATCAGGATGTCAGGGTTACTCATGTTGCCTCTCGTTCGCCGCTCAATAGTAGGTACAGCGCTGCCATGCGCACCGAGACCCCGTTCGACACCTGGTCGAGCACGGTAGATCTGGGACTATCGGCCGCTGCGGAAGAAATCTCAAGCCCTCGGTTCATGGGCCCCGGGTGCATGATCAGTGCGCGCTCTGACAGGTGCGCCAGTCGGGTATCGTCGAGCCCCCAGTTGCGTGCATACTCTCGCTCATTCGGGAAAAATGCTGCGTGCATGCGCTCAGTCTGGATGCGGAGCATCATCACCACATCGGGGTTGTCTTCGCGAAGCGCCTCATCGAGTGAGTGGCGAACCGTCACCGGCCAGGTGCGAGCACCGTATGGTTGCAGCGTTTCCGGAGCGACGAAACTCACATTCGCTCCGAGTGTGGTGAGGAGCCAGAGGTTTGACCGCGCCACGCGCGAATGGGCAAGATCACCGACGATGACCACGCTCACCCCGTCGAGGTCTCGGCCCCTGCTTGCTTCGCCGAAGAGTCGTCGCCGCATCGTGAATGCGTCAAGCAGTGCCTGCGTCGGGTGTTCATGGGTGCCGTCACCGGCGTTGATCACGCCGGCATCGATCCAGCCGCTGCTGGCGAGACGGTGAGGTGCGCCGCTTGCCGAATGTCGAATGATGACACCGTCAGCTCCGATCGCCTGCAGGGTCTGCGCGGTGTCTTTCAGTGATTCGCCCTTGCTCACGGAGCTGCCCTTGGCACTGAAGTTAATGACGTCAGCGCTCAGCCGCTTCGCTGCCGCTTCGAAGCTGATGCGGGTACGGGTGCTGTCTTCAAAGAACAGGTTCACCACGGTTTTGCCACGCAGGGTGGGGAGTTTCTTCATCTCACGCTGTTGCGTGGCAGCCATTTCTTCTGCCGTGTCGAGAATCACCAGCGCCTGTTCCCGTGTCAGGGTTCTCGTGTCGAGCAGGTGCCTCATGCGCGGTCGCCTTCGCCTACCGCACGCTCAATGTCACTGATGGTGACCTGATCAATACCGTCTACTTCTGAGAGACGCACCGAAATCCGCTCATCTTTCGCGCTCGGAAGGTTCTTGCCGATGTAGTCGGCTCGAATGGGCAGCTCGCGGTGGCCGCGGTCGACAAGAGCGGCAAGCCGTACCGCTTTCGGGCGACCGTAGTCGTTCAGCGCATCGAGTGCGGCGCGCACCGTACGACCGGAGTACAGCACATCGTCAACGAGCACCACCGTCGTGCCATCGATGCTCCCCGGAATCTCGGTCGGCTGTGGCGCCCGGGTGGGATTCTTTGCGAGATCATCGCGGTACATGGTCACATCGAGTTGGCCGACGGGCACAATTGCACCTTCGATGCGCTCAATCGCTTCTGCGACACGATGCGCGAGAGCCACCCCACGTGTCGGAATACCGAGAAGCACGAGATGGGCCGCGCCCTTATTTGCTTCGAGGATCTCATGTGAGATACGGGTGATCGCCCGAGATATCTCAGCACCCTCAAGCACTGTTCTCGCTGCCATGTCACCGCCCCCCTTCTGCGCCTCACAGGACGCTGTTAAAGAAGTGCTGTTGTCTCACTATTCTAGCTCACGTCAGGAGCGTGCTGCGCGATCTTCGCGAGCACGCCGTTGACAAAGCGCGAACTGTCTTCCGTGGAGTATTCCTTCGCAAGCTCCACGGCCTCATCAAGCGCAACTGCCTGCGGAATCTCCGCGTTGTAGAGCAGTTCCCACGACGCCAGCCGAAGCACAGCCCGGTCGACGTTCGGCATGCGTTGGATCGTCCAACCCTGCGCGTAACTGGCAATGAGTTCGTCGATTTCGTCGCGGTGGTCGTTCACTCCATCGACGATTTCGCGGGCGTACAACCACGACGCCATACGATCTGGTTCACCTGCGGCTCTCTGCGCTTCGGCCTCAATGATGGTGTCGAGCGGTACCCCACGAACGTCTGCCTGGAACAGCATGTCAAGGGCCCGCTTGCGGGCCTTGCTACGTGCACTCACCGCGGCGCTTAGTCGGTTGCGCGACCGAGGTAGTCACCCGTGCGGGTGTCGACCTTGACGCGGGTGCCGGTCTCGAGGAACAGGGGCACCTGGATCTCTGCGCCGGTCTCGACCTTGGCAGGCTTGGTGCCGCCGGTTGAACGGTCACCCTGCAGGCCTGGTTCGGTGTAGGTGATTTCGAGGATCACGCTCGCGGGCAGTTCGATGTAGAGCGGCTCACCCTCGTGCAGCGCAATCTGCACATCTTGGTTTTCGAGCATGAATCGTGACGCGTCGCCGACGATCGTTCCCGACACCGTCAACTGGTCGTAGTCGGTCTTGTCCATGAAGACATAATCCGCACCGTCTTGGTAGAGGTATTGGAAGTCGCGACGGTCAACGAGCGCAGTCTCAATCTTTGCGCCAGCGTTGTAGGTCTTGTCGATGATCTTGCCCGAGACAACGTTCTTCTGCTTGGTGCGCACAAATGCACCACCCTTGCCGGGCTTCACGTGCTGGAATTCGACCACGCTCCAGAGCTGACCACCTTCTTTGATGACGGTGCCGTTCTTGATGTCGTTCGAGGTTGCCATAATGTCGGTGCTCTTTCAGTTTCTTGACTGTGGCGAATTGATAAGCCGATCTATCTTACCCCGCACTGTTGATAGCTTATTGAGAGTTCAGCACGATTTCCCTCAGGAAAGGTGACCCCACTCAGCGATGCACATGCTCTACCGCACCCTCACCCACTTACTGCGCGCGAAGCGGATGCCAAAGATCGGTTTCGGTGAGGTAAGCGTATCGGCGTTTCGCGTCGCACCGACCGATCTCGATGTCATGAACCACATGAATAACGGCAAGTACCTGTCGATCCTTGACATCGCTCGACAGACCCTCATTGTGCGGAACGGCATCTGGGATCTCTTCTTCCGTGAGGGATGGGCACCGGTTGTTGCCGCGTCGACGACCACCTACCGTAAGTCGCTGGAACCGTGGATGAAGTTCTGGGTCGAGTCCCGCGTCATCGGTTTCGATGACCAAGCGGCCTACATTGAGCAACGGTTCGTACGCCCAGACGACAACGGCGATATGGAAATCTATGCGCGTACCGTGGTGCGGGGTCGCTTCATTAAACGCCGCGGTGGGGTCGTCAGCATTGCTGAACTCATCGAGAAGTCCGGGATGAATCCCGCAGAGTTCACCCTCCCGCCTGAGATTCTGGCGTGGGGCGAATCAACGAAGTTGCCGTCCACTCGTGCGGCTGCGCCCAGCGTCTGGGCCGAGCCTACGCGCTAACTCACGCGCGGTGCGCTCACCCTGGTTATCGCACCCGCTCAAGCAGCGCGATAAACATCGCGTCAGTGTTGTGGCGGTGCGGCCACAGTTGTGCGCTCAGCTGATTACCTGCAAGATCTAGCGGGTCGCGGGCGACGCGCTGCAGCACCGCCTTCGCGTCGTGCTCTCGGAGTTCGGGGTGACGCTTCAGCAGTCCATCGACGACGACGCGAGTTTCAGCACGGTGCGGCGAGCAGGTGACATACGCGAGCATGCCGCCGACAGACAGGTGAGTCACTGCGGTATCGAGGAGTTCGCTTTGCAGCGCGGTGAGTTCGGGCAGGTCAGAGGGCTGCTTCCGCCAGCGAGCCTCCGGACGCCTACGGAGCGCACCAAGCCCGGTGCAGGGCGCGTCGACCAGGATTCGGTCGAAGGTCACGGCCTCTCCCCCAAATGCCTCAACTGATCGACCATCGAAGCTCACGACTTCTCCATCTGGGAAAGCCACGGTCGCGTCGCGCACGAGTTCCGCCCGATGCTCTGACACCTCGTTTGCTCGAAGCGTCGCGCCGCTCAGCGCCGCCTCTGCTGCGAGAATCGCAGTCTTGCCACCCGGACCAGCGCAGAGGTCGAGCCACCGTTCCCCTGGCTTGATCGGCGTTGCTGAGGTCAGCGCCAGTGCCGCCAATTGTGATCCTTGATCTTGCACCCGCACCAGGCCAGGTGGGGCGTCGATGGCTTCGATCACTTCTGCAGGGTTGCCACCAGACAGCGTCATGCCAATTGGCGACACCCCCTCTGCGTTGAGCAAGAGGTCGTGCTCGGGATCAGAGCCAAGCACCGCGGCCGTCTCTGCGTCGATCGGGGATCCCGGGAGCACCACGAGATTGACGAGTGGCGAGAGGTTGTCTGCCTCGAGTAACGCCTCAAGTTCATCGGCTCGTCCTTCCGCCCGCAGCGCATCTCGGAGAGCACGCACGATCCAGGTCGGATGGGAGGTGCGAAGCCCGACCGCCTCATCGCCGTTGCGAGCGGACTCCTCTACTCGCTGTTCCCAATGCTCTGCACTGTCACGCGAGATGCTTCGGAGCACCGCATTGACGAACCCCGCAGCTTTGGGGTTTGCAACCAGTCGTTGGAGCTCCACACTCTCGTTTACCGCTGCATGGGTTGCGGTTCGCATCGCTAAGAGTTGATGTGCACCCAGCCTGAGCACACGCAACGTTCGCGAATCAATGGTGTCGGCAGATCGATTCGCGGCGAGCGCAATGATTCGGTCGTAGCGCCCTTGATTCCTGAGCGTGCCCGAAGCGAGTTCGGTCGCGAGTCCAGCGTCCCTTCGGTCAAGGCGCGCGGTGCGAATGTGTGAGGCCAACGCCAAATTGGCAAACGCGTCCCGCTCGTCAACATCTCGCAACACGTCGTAGGCGACCAGCCGAGCCTCAGAGACTCGCCGGCTCATGACAGCACCACCGTGCCACCGCGGCCACGCAGCCAGTCAGTTGCGGCCATCGCTGGTTTCCCTGCGGGTTGCACTCGAACCAGTTCAAGCGGTCCATCAGGGAGGTGAAGCAATGCCGAACCCTCGGTTAAGGTCACCGTGCCGGGGGTGTCGTGCGGCTCGGCGCACCGTGTGAGCTCGGTCGTCGGCGCCCGCAGGTCATGCACTTTCACGGGTTGACCATCAAGCATTGCGAAGGCCCCTGGTTCTGGGGTGACCCCTGCCCAGTGTGCGAGCACTGCGGCTGAGGATCGCGACAGGTCAAGTTTTCCGTCATCGCGGGTCAGTTTCGACGCGATGGTGACCTCTCCGGCTTGGGGTGACCCTGCATTCGGGTCGGTGGCGAGCAGGTGGACGCTTTGGCGCAGCGGCTCAGCACCTCGTTCGGCAAGGTCGGCGAGCACGCCCCCAGCGGTGGTACCGGGAGCGAAATCGTGCTCTTCCATGGCGAGAATGTCTCCCGCGTCAAGTTCGGCGACCAGTCGAAACACAGCAACTCCGAGGCGTTGTTCGCCGGCCATGAGTGCCCGCTGAACGGGAGCAGCGCCACGCCAGCGCGGCAGCGCGCTGAAGTGAAGATTGATCCATCCGTGTGACGGCAGAGTGAGGAGCGGTTCGCGTACCAGTCCCCCATAGGCGACGATGACGCCGAGGTCGGGGCTACGCTCAGCGACCCAGCGGGTAGCCTCATCGTCAAGCACATTGGTCTTGAGGGTGTCTATTCCGAGCTCGTCAGAGACCTGCGCTACCGGCGATGCGGTCATGACACGTTTCCGACCAGTCGGCGCGTCTGCCCGGGTAATCACTCCGACGATGTCAAGTTCTGGATCGGCGGCCAACCTTCGCAGGCTCGGCACAGCGACGTCGGGCGTTCCGGCAAACACAATTCGCATGGGTCTATTCTCTCAGCGCTTCACGCGCGGGTTCTCTCGGGTGGCACAACCGACGTGCAATGCGCCGCTCACAGCGCGCCGTCAAACACGCCTCGATCGTCGAATCTGAGGCGGAGCGCTTGTGCCCGCGCCCGTGCCGGCGATCTGCCGGCGACTCGCGCGGATGAGCCTGCGGCATCTGCGACCAGCGCGCCGCGGAGCCGTTTTGCCACTTCGAGCCCCTGCGCGTATTCGAACCGCACGATGGCGCGAACCAGGTGGGCCGCAGGGTCGGCGGCGTCGAGCGGGGTGGGCCCGATCACGTCAACGCCTGGTAGTTCAGCGATGGTGGCGAGTGCCCGGTCGACCTCTGCAGGCCCACCGGTGACGCTGGCGACCCTCACCGCGGGTGGGTATCGCAGCAGCTTGCGGTCATGATTTTCGGCTTGCAGCCATGCTTCCACGCGCCCGTGCATCATGGCCTGCACGAGCGGGCCACCACCCCCTGCGAGAATCACCGGGGCGTCTGGCGCAGCGAGGGCGGCAGCGTTCATCCACCAGCGCAGACAGTCTTCTGCTGCACGCAATGATTCGATGGAGAGGAGGCGGTCCGCGTCGAGGAGCACAACCGCCTGATAGCCGCCGGCAGCGATGGGTTCCGCGCCCCTGGTTGCCACGACGAGGGCCGCTCGCGAGTCGACCCGCGCGTGCGGATGTTCGCCATCGCTCAGGATCACTCGTACACCCTCAAACTGTTGCGCAAACTGCTCTGCAGTGCGCTGTGACCCTGCCCCGAGTTGCAACACTTCAGTACCACCGCATTCGCCGCACCGCCATGCTCTGACCTGTGTGCCACACCAGCGGCAAGCGGCTTGGTGTCGCGCGCGGAAGGCGATCGGCCCGGCACATGCTTCACAGCGCACTCGAGAGCGGCACTGCGCACACCGGGCAGCCGGCGCATACCCGGGGCTTGCGACCTGCACGAGCACCGGCCCTGTCCGTAACCCTTCTCGGAGTGTTCGTGCCGCCGCTTCAGGCACCCTCCCAGTGTCTTCGTGGGCGCCTGCGATCGCATCGCCGGCGATGATTCTCGCGACGCGGGGAGGTTCGCCAACAGCCGTGAGGTACCCGAGGTCGACGAGCCGCTGCACTTCGGCGCTTCGAGCGTGAGCGGCGAATACCAAGCCGATCGGGTGAGTGCCGGTCTCTTCTGCCAGCGAGGATCGCACGAGCGCGGCATCTCGCGCATGAACGTATGGTGACAGGGGCTCTGCGAGCAGTGGGTCACCGTCATCCCACATGATGACGGCGCCGAGGCGATGCGCGGGTGCGTACAGTGCCGAGCGGTTGCCGAGGATGATGCGGGGCACTTCATCACGTGCACGCAAGAATGACGCGTATCTCGCGCTCCCCGACTGGCGCGCATCGACCCGAACCGTGTCGTGGTGGCCAAGGGCCGAGAGCGAATCGTGTAATTGGTCGACATCGCGATAGTCAGGGGCAACCAGGATTACGCTGTGACCGAGTTCGTACACTGCCAGTGCAAGGTCGGCGAGTTGCATCGCCCATGATCCAACCCATTCGCCGGTGCTGAGCCGCTGCGGTGCGTGGCGTGGAGACAGTGCGAAGCGTGCGCCTGCAACGAGGGCCGCTGCCAGCTCGGCAGCAGCTTCATCAGAAGTATCGCCAGAAACGGTAGCCTGATCTGCACGTGTGGCGGCGAGATGCTGCTGTTCTGCTCGGACCATGCGCGGCGGTATCGCGAGTCGCAGGATGTCGGAAGCGGAGCCTGCGGCTCGGTCGGCGAGGGTTCGCGCGAGTCGCCATATTTCTGGGGTGAGCGGCGGAACCGTTCCCACAATCTCTGCGATGGGTTGCAATTCACCCGAGAAATCAGAGTGATCGCTGAGCGCGATCACGTACCCGTGGCTACGTCGTCGCTGTGACCGGAACGGAACCCGCACCCGATGACCCACCTGTATCGTTTCGATCAGGTCTGAGGGCACCTCGTAGTCAAACAGGTGGTCGAGTTGCGGGAGCGACGAGTCGAGCAGTACCTGTGCGACGACGCGCCCGCGAGGCGCCTCGGCCCCAGTCATGTCAGAGCCCTGCGGCGATGCGAAGCTGGTCGACTCGCGGCGTGGCCTCCCACGTGAACTCGGGAAGCTCCCGGCCAAAGTGGCCATAGGCGCTGGTCTTGGTATAGATGGGTCGCAAGAGGTCGAGGTCGCGAATGATCGCAGCGGGGCGAAGATCGAACACCTCGTGTACGGCAGCCTCGATGCGCTCACGGGGAACCGTCTCAGTGCCGAAGGTTTCGACGTACAGCCCAACCGGATGAGCCCTGCCGATTGCATAGGCAACCTGAAGCTCTGCCCTTCGTGCGAGGCCAGCTGCCACCACGTGCTTCGCGACCCAACGCATGGCGTACGCGGCTGAACGATCAACCTTTGATGGGTCTTTCCCGCTGAATGCACCGCCGCCGTGCCGGCTGGCACCACCGTAGGTATCGATGATGATCTTTCGACCGGTCAGCCCCGCATCACCCATTGGGCCGCCAATAATGAATGGCCCCGCCGGGTTAATCAGCAGTTCGGCGTTTTCGCTGGTGAGCTCCACCTGCTCGAGTACCGGACGAATGACTTCACGCTCGATATCGGCGTGCAGTTGCGGCTGGTCGACCGTGCGATCATGCTGTGTGGAGAGGACGACGGCCTCTACGCTCACCGCACGGTCACCCTCGTAGCCAATGGTGACTTGGGTTTTGCCGTCGGGACGGAGGTACGGCAGCACACCGGTTTTCCGCACCTCAGTGAGTCGCTCGGCGAGCCGGTGCGAGAGCCAGCTCGGTAGCGGATGCAACACCGGGGTTTCGTCAACCGCATAGCCAAACATGATGCCCTGATCGCCGGCGCCAAGCATACTCAGTTCGTCTTGCTCACCGGTGCGAGCTTCGAGCGAGCGATCAACTCCGCTGGCAATATCTGGAGACTGCTGGCCGATTGACACCGACACCCCGCACGATGCCGCGTCGAAGCCCATCTCGCTCGAGGTGTACCCCACCTCGCGCAGGGCGCCGCGCACGATCTCTGGAATCTCGACGTAGCCTTCGGTACGAATTTCACCGGCGACGTGCACCAGACCTGTCGTGACGAGCGTCTCAACCGCAACTCGCGCATCGGGGTCGATCGTCAGAATGGCATCAAGGATCGAGTCCGAAATTCGGTCGCAGATCTTATCTGGATGCCCTTCGGTGACGGACTCTGAAGAAAACAAACGTGTAGTCATGATGGCCTAGCCTATTCACACCCTCTGACATTGGGGCGGTTCATGACCCCATCTTGCAGCGCACCCTCGTGCACCCTGCTCCCACCGAAGACGGATGAGCTGAACTACTCGATGGAGATGCCTTCAGCGAGCGCAGCGTCCTCAAGAGTCGTGGTCACCGGCGTGTGTTCGCGTGGCTTCATCACCAGCTTCCCCTCGGCAATCTCGTGGAGTGCGGTCGACAGGGGCTTATCGTCGACAGAAGAGTCGACCAGCGGGCCGACGTTGTCGAACAGATTGCCGTCGTGCAGATCTGAGTAGTAGTCATTGATCTGGCGCGCCCGCTGCGAGGCGAAAATCACGAGAGCGTACTTCGAGTCCACCTTCTCGAGCAGGTCGTCGATCGGGGGGTCGATAATGCCGTTCACCTGTGACATGTATTTCGTCTCCTTGCTAGATAACCTCGCTATTCTATCGCATAACTCGTCGAGAGGTCCCTGAGCGCAGCGCTACTGCAGGGAGCGGCGCACCAACACGTGACCCCCATTGGTCGTCACGCGCGCCCAGGTTCGGCTCAGTGCAAAGGTTGCTGGGCGCTCATCCGCGAGAAACCCCATCACCTCTGCCGCAAACGCTGCGATCGCGGGGAGACCCGGAACCATATCTACGGCCCACACTCGTTCCCGCAACGACCTCACCATCGCTTCGCCGGGTTGGTCGGGCAATTGCGAGGCAACCCGTTCCATACCTTCTCTTGCCACCGCGCGCAGTGACTGCATCGAAATCGCCCCGTGTGGGACCCACTCTCCGACCGGGGGCAAGACACCAGCCCATGCGGCATTGAGACGAGTGTCGGGCATCGGAAGGGTGAGGGCGCCTTCCTCGCGTTCCATCCGCGCGATACGGTCGCGCAGTGCCTGCGCCTGTACGGTGACATCAATTGGTGATGACGGGGCTTCTGCCAGTGGGACACCGCGCATCACAAGGACGGTGTGCACTCGATCGAGCAAGGTTTCGGGTGCCTGCACACACCCGTACACGGCGACGACCGTGCCGTACGAGACGAGTCGCACTTCCTCTTTGCCGGCCCGCTGCACTCGCTCAAGAAACACTCTGAGATCGTTGCGAGACGGGAGGTCTGCGAGAGTCACCGATTCTGACACGCCTCCACCCTAGCGATGCGGGCCTGGAGGTACCTCCGGCTGGCCACCATAGACTAGAAGACCACCCGCAACGAGCAGAGCAGGAGAGCACGTGTCAACCGCACCAGACCTCACCGAAATGTTTTCCCTGCTCGACAGTGAGGCTCGAACTCGCTACGACATCTACACCGGCCCTGCGCTCCCCACCCCACACGGTCGATCGTTCGGAGGTCAGGTGCTCGGTCAGGCCCTCGCAGCTGCGGGAGAAACCGCACCCGCAGGTCGCCTCATGCATTCAATGCACGGCTATTTTCTGCGCCCCGGTGACAGCACCAAGCGCATGACGTTTGAAGTCGCTCGCCTGTTCGACGGTCGTTCCTTCTCAACGAGACGAGTACAGGCCTATCAAGACGGCGAGATCCTGATGATGCTGATCTGTTCCTTCCAAGATGAGGCAGACAGCTTCGAGCATCAAGAGACCTTCGACATGTCAACTGTGCCTGGCCCAGACGAGTTGCCTTCGGTATGGGAAAAGTACGGTGGCCTCGCTGACGACCGTGCGTCGTGGCTGCTGAATCGCCCCTTCGATTTGCGGTACATCGGTGGCGACATCACCGTCAATGTGCAACGCCAAGAGACCACCATGCAGGTGTGGGTTCGCAGCCGTGACACATTCACCGCGGGCCACGCCATTCAGTGTGCAGCGCTCGCGTTTGCGAGCGACTACGTCCTGGTCGAACCGATCATGCAAAAGCACGGCATTCCCTGGGCAACCCCCGGTTTCCGGGCGGCAAGCCTGGATCACGCCATGTGGTTTCACCGTCCGTTCCGAGTTGACGAGTGGCTCCTATACGTGCTTGATACGCCCACCTCGCAGAATGCGCGCGGTCTCGCTCATGGCAGGTTCTACAACCTCAGCGGTGATCTCGTCGCGAGCGTCGCGCAGGAGTCCACCATTCGTGCTCCCGGGTACTAGCACTCACTTCGCTCACGCTCGAAGGTGGAGCGTGCTGGTTACGGGGTCGCACCCCGACGGGCAATAAAGAGCACGTACCGTTCGAGCGCGTACATCGGATCGCGACTTCCGCCTTTGAGCGCGAGCTCTGTTTCGGCGCCAAGATCGATTGCGCGTGCGAGGTCGTTCTCGTTCCAACCGCGAGTTTCACGCTGCGCCCGCTCAACCTGCCAGGGCGCCATGCCGAACGCTGAGGCCAGCTCCCCGCTTGATCCTCGAGCACCGAACACTCGTGCCATTGCACGAACTTTCATGTTGATTGCGGCGAGCATGGGGATCGGGTCAACCCCTGTGTCGATGGCTTGCCTCAGCAGCAAGAGCGCGTCAGCTGGCCGACCCGCGGTGGCCGCGTCAGCGACCTTGAAGGCGCCTGCTTCGACTCTGCCTTCGGTGAGACGTTCCACTTCGCGCTCGCCGATGCGGGTACCAGCATCAGACACGAGCTGCTCGATCACTCCCGCCAGTTCACCCAGCGAGCCGGTGTAGGCCGCCAGCAGCATCCGCAGCGCACCGGGTGCGACCTGCGCACCGAGCCTGCGAAACTCGGCCTGAGCGAAGCCGTGACGTTCACTCTCTTTCTTCAGCTCGGCACAGACCACTTCGATCGCACCGATTGCGGCGCCCCGTTCGCCTCGCACGGCGTCGAGCAGCGCCTTCCCCCGCACTCCTCCGGCGTGACGGAGCACCAGGGTTGTGTCTTCTGCCGGCTCAGCAAGGTACCGTTTTGCGTCTTCCAGAAATGCGTCGCTCGCGTGCTCAACACCGTCGACTCGGATCAATCGTGGCTCTGCGAATAACGACGGACTTGCCACGGTGAAGAGCTCGCCCGAGCCATAGCTGGCCGCGTCGAGATCATGAATCTCAAGTGCTGCGTCGACCTCACGAAGCGTGTCTCGAATGGATTGCGTGGCACGACTCGCGAGAAAAGCTTCAGGGCCGCTGACCAAGACAACCGGCGCGGGACGCGCATCAGCGAACTCGATCTTTGGGATCTTTCCGCGCGAGGATTTCGTCGTAGCCACGGCACTAGCCTACGGCGTCCGGATGACGTTCCGAGCGTCAACGTGTTCTACCCAGGGGTACAGTGAACCGTCAGTCGCTGGGATGAGTGCGATCGATCCGTGCACGTCGGTGCGCAGAATACGCATTCCTGACCGATGAAGAGCTGCCAGTGTGTCGTGCGCGGGATGCCCATACCTGTTGTCTGTACCGACTGATACCAGTGCCCACTGCCCGCGGAGTTGCTCGATGAGCGGATGGTGCTGATCTCTGCTGCCGTGGTGTGCGACCTTCAGCACTTCCGCGCCCACCCCGCCTGTTTCACGCAAGAGCGCGCGCTGCGCCTCTTCGCCCGTGTCGCCGAGCAAGAGCACCGAGTGTGCGCCAACCTGCACTCGCAGCACGAGGCTCGCATCATTGGTTGTGGAGGGCGTGGTGCCTGCTTCGGGTGCCAGCACCTGCCACCACAGGCCGGTACTGTCGCCGTGTTGCATGCCGGCGGCGCCAAGGATCGTATGTACTCCCGCCGCTCGAAGTTCACGGAGTGGTTGTCGGTCACCTTCAGCTTGCCCGCGCGAGGTCGGAGCGACGAGTGCCGTATCGGTTCGTGCGAGCACCGCTGGCAGTGCCCCAACATGGTCTCGATCGTCGTGGCTGAGCACCAGCCAGGTGATTCTCCCGACACCGAACCGGTCAAGGCAGTCGCGAAGCGCAGCTGGATCATCCCCGGTATCAACAAGCATCACCTCGTGAGGTCGTGAGGGATCTCGCAGCAGCAGTGCATCGCCCTGCCCCACATCACACGCCACAATCGCCCAGCCGTCTGGGACGACATGATGACGCAACACCGGCTGCACCAAGACCACAGCGATGATGGTGGTCACCGACGCAGCGGTCAGCACGGAGACAAGGCTACGCAGCGCTACTGGTGCGAGCGGCGCGGCACGCCATGGCATGCGTCTGGGCACCCTCCCAAGCCCTGGCACACTGACACGCCCTGTGGCGATCAGCCATGAACTCATGAGCATGAGCAGGCACGCGGTGAAGAGCAGCGCTCCGAGCCACCCGCCCGGCCATGCCCAGCGCCCGAATGGAACCGCTGCACTGAAAAACGCGGTGGTCTCAACAAGCATTGCCGGCACACTCGCGAGAACCACCACGGCGTGGGCCACTGTGGGCATCATCGGTGCGAACAGCGCAGCGATGAGCCCCAATCCGGTGCCGAGCGGGGCGAGCGGGGCAGCAATCACATTGGCCACCACCCCAATCACAGGAATGCCGGGTTCGAGGAGAAGCAGCAGCGGACTGCATGCGAGCTGTGCGGTGATCGCAAGCGCGCACGCGAGAGCAATCGGTGTTGGCAGTCGCGCTCGTTTTTTCAGCCATTTCGCAACCGGTGTGGCGAGCAACAAAATGCCGGCCGTTGCGGCGACCGAGAGCGCGAACCCCGGTTGCACCGCCTGCCACGGGTCACTCACCAGGAGCACCAGCGCGGCAAGACCGAGAGCCGGCAGTGCGACGGCTTGCTTCCCACCGAATGAACTGACCAGCATGACCGCCGCCATCAGCGCCGCACGTTGCACGGAGACGTCAGGGCCGACGACGAGCACGAAAAGCCCGAGCGCGGTCGCCGCAATCACCACGCGTGTTCGGCGCCCTGCACCTAACCGGGATCCGAGCCACACCACTGCCGCGATGACGAGACCGGTGTTACTGCCGCTTACCGCAACGAGGTGCGTCAACGAGCTTTCGAGCATCGCCTGACGAAGCTCTTCGGTCACGAGGCTTGTATCCCCGACCGCAAAGCCCGGTACTAACCTCGCGGCTGGAACCGCTGCGGCGATACCGGTGAGCGCATGCCTCACGTTCGCGGCAACACCGCCCAGCGTCGCCGCCGCACTCTGGGGCACGTCATCAGTGATGGTGAGCACTCGAACCGAATATGCCGCCGGGTCTCCGGGAGGTCGTGAGGTCAGCCGCCCCGTTAATGCCACCCGGGTGCCCGGCGCCCAATGCGTTGGTGTGACCTCATCAGCCGGCAACCACAGCATCACGGGCACCTTGCCTGCTGCGCCGTCGAGCGTCGCCCGCACCCAGCCACCGCCGTCGCTCCTCCCCGCTCGGGATTCCGGAAATCCGCGCAAAGTAGCCTCCGTTTCGAGCGTCTTGCCGCGCTCAGCGTGCGCTGCAATCGCAGGATCCGCGCGAACAGCTTCGAACGTCAACACCCGCGCACTCATGAGGAGCAGCGCTGCACAGCTGAGCGCTGCGGGGAGCGCGATGAGCAAGAGGGTGCGTCGAGCCACCCCGCGGTATGACTCCTCGCCGGTGCGTGCGAACCACAGGATCAACGCACAGGCAACGGTGAGCGCTGCGCCCACGATCGCCATTCCCTGCGACACACCGGGGTTACTGACCAGCCACGCCGCCGCACCCCACGCGACCGCTGCGGGGGCGAGCAAGCGCCATCGGCCGGGCGGCCCCGAGTGCTCGGGCACTTCGGACCCATCGGACGAGCCAAGATGAGGAGTCTCGCCGGAGCGATCAGTGCGCACCATCCCCTCCGCACCGTGATTGCGCTCTGACCCAACCGTTCACAGCGTTACGAGGTTCCGCAGGTCATCAAAGGTCTTCTGGCCGATCCCCGAGATATCGAGCAGTTGGTCAATGCTGGTAAAGGGGCCATTCACCTCACGCCACTCGATAATGCGCTGCGCAAGTGAGGGACCTACGCGCGGGAGTTGATCGAGCGTGGCAGCATCCGCAACATTCAGATTCACCCGCCCGTCGGTGCCGACCGCCGCAACCCCACCCACGCCGTCTGCGCCACTCCCCGCAACATCATTCGCGGCAGCGACCTGCTCAGCATTGGGCACCGCAATCTGCTCACCATCGCTCAGTACTCTGGCAAGGTTCACTCCCGCAAGGGCAGCGTCACCGGTCGCTCCTCCCGCCGCATCAATCGCAGCAGCTACCCGCGCGCCTTGCGGCAGTTCGACTACCCCCGGCGTGTTGACCTCCCCCACCACATGCACGGTGATGAGCGCGGTCGACGCGGTATTGCCCACTCCGCCCCATGCACCACCAGCCTCACCCTCTGCACCGCCATCAGCGGCGACATGAAGGCCCAACCCCTCACCCGCATCCATTCCATCGGCGTGCGATGCCTGGCGTGACACATCGCCACGGTCGAACTCGGGGTCATGGGGCACCGTCAACACGCTCACCACCGCGACCGTGAGCACCGAGAGCAGCACGACGATCGCAGCAAGCCCTGGCGGTGAGAGCGCTCGCCGCAACAGACTGCGGGCTGGCGGAGGCTCGTGCACCGCCAGCGGTTCGGGTGGTGGCGGTTCCTGCCACGGAGAGCGTCGCGTCTGGCCGGCGGGTGTGAGTGACGGTGGAATCGAATCGCGCATGCGACTCACCGTAGGCGGGTGTCTCCTGAGGTTATGGAAGAGCTGGGAGACGGTGGAAAACCGTCTCCGCCGAGATACGGGTTAGCCCTGTGGACGACGAGGTGTCGTGCGTCGCAGCGAGATGAGCTGCGCCACAAAATGCACGCCCTGACGGACCGATCCCTTCGACGAACCAGCGTGTCTGACGCCAAACGTGAAGGGCACCTCGGCAAAGGTGAGCGGCTGTCTCACCAGCATTTCTAACAAAATCTTGAAACCCTTCGGCCGGAGAGAATCAAGCGCAATCACGCGACGGTCGAACAGAAAGTAGCCGGTCAGTGGATCGGTGCAACCACGAAGTCGATGAGGAAAGAGCGCTTTCACGAGACGCGTCGAGGTGGTGGAGACTCGCCGTCGCAGGGCCGTCGCGAGACCACCGGCCGACCCCCCACCGGCATAGCGGGAAGCGATGACCAGATCGACGTCGCCCTGACTGGCACGCCCCACGAGTGTGCCGAGGAGTTCGGGCGGGT
>CAZJOZ010000010.1:30162-35673 GCA_964547775.1 uncultured Leucobacter sp. | reverse complement strand
GCTGTGGGATTGGGGACACAAACGTTCTGTTTTGACGAGGAAGCGACGTGAGTTCGGCGTCACACGCTGCGGGCTCGCCGCAGCCGTACTCTGTCGACGGAACATCACACTCCCCATGCGGTGACGCAGCGCGTGGCGATGGGGTGCAGAGCGGTTCACGGCTCCCGCTGAGCCGAGAGCTTGCCGTGCTCCGGGAGGCTCACGAAGACGTGGCCCTTGCGCTTGACCTGCACGCAATGCTGACCGTGACGCACAGGGACGGCACCTTCCTCGAAGTGAACGATTACTTCGCCCGGGTGACCGGCTATTCCGCGGAACAGCTGATTGGTGAGAAATTTGATCTGCTCACCTCGGACTTCCAGCCGCCGGAATTCTGGGACACATTCTGGGATACCGTCAGGCGAGGCAATATTTGGCAAGGAGAAATGCGTACACGCACCGCCAGCGGCGGTGCGTGTTGGTTGTATTGCACGACCGTGCCGATGTTTGACGGCCACGATAGCCCACAACGGTTCTTCAACATCCTGAATGACATCACCATGGTGCGCGAGGCCGAGGCGAAGATCCGAAAAATTGCGTACACCGATCAACTGACCGGCCTTGCGAACCGTGCGGCAATGATCGAAGAAATGAGTGAGTGCGTTGTCGACGAGTCCAATGGGGCCTGCGCACTCATCACTATTTCGCTCGAAGACTTTCAGATGCTCAACGACGCCTTCGGTCACGCGACCGGCGAGCGCTTTATTCAGAAGGCGGCAGAGCGGCTGCAAGCGCTCGATCCCAAACCAAGCCTCTTGGCTCGCACCGACCTCGATGTGTTTGCACTCGTGTACCACGACCTGGGGCAAACTCAAGACGCGGCAGCCGAGCAAGCCGAAGCCATCGCAAACACGGTGATCACCGACCTGAACCACGGGCTCGAACTCGACGGCGGTGCTACCCTGCAGCCAGCAATCCGTGTCGGCTATGGCCTCTCATCCCAGGCACGCACCCTCGGAGGGGCAGCGGTGCTCAATCAAGCAGACGCTGCACGGCATCGATCCCTGAGTAGTCGTGGACTGCAGCGGCCAGTGCGGTTCTCGACCGAAATCGCGGAAGAAATTCAACACCGCGTGAATACGGTGCTCGATCTGCGCCGAGCCGTCACCAATAACGAGTTTCGTCTCTACCGTCAGCCCATCGTCGATGTTGACGGAGAAACGACGAGCTACGAATTGCTCTTGCGGTGGGAGCATCCTGTGCGAGGGCTCGTCCCTCCGAATCACTTCATCCCGTTGGCTGAACAGAGCGGCTTGATTCTCGAAATTGGTGACTGGGTCGTCGAAGAGGCATGCCGCACTCTCGCAGAACGAAAATCAAATCCGCATCTCATTGACGTGCCGCTGTCGATCAATGTGAGCGAGTACCAGCTTCGGGTGGGAACCTTCGTTGACAAGGTGAAAGCCGCTCTGCTGAAGTATGGGCTGCGGCCGAGCATGCTCTGCATCGAGGTCACCGAGACGCTGCTCCACGTTGATATTGACCGCTCCATCGCGCAGCTTGAGCAATTGCGCGAACTTGGCGTGAAGATCTCTCTCGACGATTTCGGTACCGGATTCTCGTCGCTCAGCTACCTGCAGCGTCTGCCAGTGCACGAGGTAAAGATCGATCGATCATTTATTGCGGCGCTTGAACACGACGATGGGCAGATGAAGTTTGTGCAAGGCATTGTGAAGCTCGCGCACATCATGGGGTTGTCCACCGTCGCAGAAGGGGTCGAAAACGAAGCCCAGTTCCAGCGGCTGCGCAGCATGGGTGCCGACCGCTTCCAGGGGTTTGCGTTCGGCAAACCTGAACCGGTGTAACCGCCAGCGCGACGCTAACGAGGAGACACAGGGAGACTGGTGCCGACGAGGCTGACCGGTCTGGTAACGAGGCGATCGGCGATTGCGATCAATGCCTGAGCAGCAGGATCAGCCTCCGGCCGGAGCACCGCCGGAATACCGACGTCACCCGCCTCTCGAAACGCCGGGCTGAGGGGCACACTGCCGAGCAGCGGCACCGCAGCATCACGGGTGACGGTGTTCGTGCCACCACCGTTGCCGATTGTGGTTTCGACTGGAGCGGTCTCGTCGTTCTCGTGAGTGACCGCCTGGGATGCATGCTCATCATCGTCGTGCAGCGCAGACAGCCGTTCGGCAACGGCGACGCCGCCACCGGAACCAAAGAGCTCGAGCACACTCCCGTCTGGCTGCACGAGGCCAGCCATATTCTCAATCACCCCAATGACTCGCTGGCCGGTTTGCCGAGCCACAAGCGCGCTCCGCACCGCCACGTCAGCGGCTGCTGGTTGCGGTGTGGTCACCACGATCACCTCCGCCTGAGGGAGTAACTGACCGACGCTGATCGCAATATCGCCCGTACCCGGGGGGAGATCGAGGAGGAGAATGTCGAGGTCGCCGAACCAGACGTCGCGCAGAAACTGCTCAATCGTGCGATGAAGCATCGGCCCACGCCAAGACACAGCGGTGCTGCGGGGGTCGGCATCGCCCAAGAACATGCCGATCGAAATCACCTTTACCCCGTGGGCAACCGGAGGAACAATCATCTCGTCGAGTCTGGTGGGCTGCTCGACTGCGCCGTCACTCGCAAGACCCATCAGCGCAGGAACGGAAAACCCGAACACATCGGCGTCGACCAGCCCGACAGAGAGACCGCGCTCGGCTAATGCCACCGCGAGATTCACTGTGACGCTTGACTTCCCGACGCCTCCCTTGCCGCTGGTGACCGCAATGACGCGCGTGAGCGAGTCTGGACCAAACTGTGGCGCCCGTGCGGGCTTGCCGCCGCGCACCAGCTCTATGAACTCGCGCCGCTGCTCAGGAGTCATGACCCCGACATCGAGAGTGACGCCGGTGATGCCTTCGGTTGCCGCTGTCGCGGCCCGCACTTCACGCTCAATGCGGTGCGCCGCGGGACACCCCGCGATCGTGAGCGCAATAGCGACCGTCGCGTGGCCATCAGCAGACACTTCGACACTGCGCACCATTCCCAGTTCGGTGATGGGGCGCAGGATCTCTGGGTCCTTCACACCGGCAAGTGACTGCCACACTGCTTGCTCAGCAGGGTGATGACGAGCGGCATTACCGTTCATCGGACTGGTCCTGCGACTGCTGCTGTTCGTCATGTGCTGGGGGTTTGGCAACTTCAAGTTCCGCAAGAAGGGAACGCAACTCTGCCCGCACGAAGTCTCGGTCGGGGAGTTCCTTCATTGCCAATCGCAGCGCGACGACTTCACGAGCAAGGAATTCCGTGTCAGCAAGGTTTCGTTCGGCACGCTGACGATCCTGTTCGATCTGCACTCGGTCACGGTCATCCTGTCGATTCTGGGCAAGGAGGATCATGGGTGCCGCATAGGATGCCTGTAATGACAGGATCAGCGTGAGCGCCGTGAAACCGAGCGCTGCTGAGTCGAAGCGCCATTCCTCAGGTGCGACCGTGTTCCAAATGAGCCACGCCGCACACACCAGGGTGAGCGCCAGCAAGAACCACGGTGTGCCCATGCCCCTCGCGACACGTTCGGTCCAGCGCCCAAAGACTTCATTGCTCTCGGAACCCGAACGACTCGGTACGCGAGTACGTGGTGCTCGTGGGCTGCTTGCGTCTTCACGATCTCGTTTTCCGACCCAGCTCATGACACCCCTCCGACCGTGTCGTCCGCGTGCCGCCAGTCAGCGGGAAGGAGGTGGTCAAGCACATCGTCGATGGTGACCACCCCAACAAGCTGGTGCTGATCATTTACCACCGGTAGTGCGACGAGGTCGTAGGTCGCCAGACGCCGAGCAACCTCTGCGGCGCTGGCGTGCACGGGAATCGCCTCGATCTCGCTGTCAAGCAACGACGAGATCCGCTCGTGCGGAGGAAAACGCAACATGCGCTGAAAGTGCACCATCCCGAGAAACTCTCCGGTTGGCGTCTCATACGGTGGATGCGTCACGTACACTGCCGATGCCATCGCAACCGGTACTTCGCTGCGTCGAATTCTCGCGAGCGCTTCGGCAACGCTTGCTTCGGGAGCAAGCACCACCGCGGAGGGGCTCATCAGGCCGCCGGCGGTGTCGGGGTCGTATTCGAGGAGCCGCCGCACGTCTTCAGCCTCTTCGGGCTCCATCAGGTTGAGGAGTTGCTCACCCTGTGCCGTTGGCAGCGCTGCAATGAGGTCGGCGGCGTCATCGGGTTCCATCTCGTCGAGCACATCAGCCGCACGATCGCGGGGAAGCTGAGCAAGCAGAGCGACCTGATTCGCCTCAGTCATTTCCTCAAGCGCGTCTGCGACACGCTCGTCCGCCAGCTCGTTCATCACCTCGAGCATGCGGTTCCCCGGGAGCTCAAGCAGAGCGCTGGCGAGATCCGAGGGTTTCAAATCGACCATCGTCTGGATCAACCGTTCGGCCGACTGTGGCTTCTGACTCTCGCCCGCTTGGCGAACCTCATTCCACGCAACAGTGCGCGCATCACCCCTTGCAAAGGGCGTCGCTGGTTTCGGTAACCGAACGAATAATTCGGTGACCACCCACTCGCCGGCCCGCGTTCGATCAATCGCAACGTCTTCTACCCTGGCCTTCGTGTCGCCATCAACCAGGCGCACCTCGCGACCAATCATCTCAGCGAGCACACGGGTCTCTGCGCCCCGCTGTTCGAATCGGCGAACGTTAATGAGCCCCGTGGTAATGACCTGTCCCGCGGCCACCGACGTGACACGGTTGATTGGCACGAAGACCCGGCGCTTCCCGGGGATCTCAACGATCAACCCGACCACGCGCGGGGCAGCGTTTGCGCGATACACCACCAAGACGTCTCGGAGCTTGCCGATGCGATCACCGGCAGGGTCAAATACTCCGCGACCTGCTAATCGCCCCACGAAGACCCGAGAATTGCTCACACCTTTAGGCTACCGGGCTGACCTGAGGAGTGGGGAGAGGGCCCGTTCGGATTGAGGTCACGCAACGTTCGACATATTCACGGTGGAAACTGAAAGAATAGGGATATGAGCAATACGAATCCGGCAGCGGCTCGGCGCAAGATGGCACAGATTCCCGAGCTGCCAAAGGGCGATGTCGTGTCGACCTATGATCGCTACCAAGACGCGATGCACGCGGTTGATCGACTCGTGCGGGCGAATTTTCCCCTCGGGTCAGTGTCGATTCTCGGCAACGACATTCGCAGCGTCGAACGGGTCACCGGCAAGCTGACGTATGGTCGTGTCGCGTTGATGGGAGCACTATCAGGCGCCTACTTTGGTCTCTTTCTTGGCATTCTGCTATTCATCTTCCAGCCCGAGAACGAGGGAGCCTTCGGTGTGTTTCTCGCAGCGATTGTGATCGGTGCGGGCTTTGGCATGCTTTTCGGTGTGCTGTCGTATGCGCTGAACAGAAACCGCAGGGACTTCTCGTCAGTCATGCAGTTTGTGGCGACACGGTATGACGTCATCACGGCGCCAGAACTCGTCTTCGAAGCTCGTCGCATCCTGAG